>CAIRUC010000019.1 GCA_903881665.1 uncultured Bacteroidota bacterium
AGTGCCAATAGGATTTGAAACAGTTACTCCAACCGATCCGTTTGTTCCACCAAAGCAACTTACATTTGATTGTGTAGTTTGTACCGATGGTGTACCAACATTACTTTGAATCACTTGTAAAGATGTTGAATAGGTACAGCTATTTGCATCGGTCACGGTTACAGTAAATGTACCTGCTGCTAAATTATTGATAGAAGAAGTAGTTGCACCGGTATTCCATAAATATTGGTAAGGCGCTGTTCCTCCGGTCATAGCGATAGAAGCCGAACCATTTGTGGCAGCACATGCAGCATTTGTAACAGATAGAGTTGATGAAAGCGCTGAGGGTTGAGAAAGGCTGATTGCTCCATTTGTCGTACATCCATTACCGTTAGTAATAGTATAGTTATATGTTCCAGCAGCTAATTGACTTAATGACGAAGTAGTTGCTCCCGTGTTCCATAAATAAGTAGGTGAGCCAACCGGATTAACTACGCTTAAGCTTGCTGATCCATTGTTTGAGCCATTACATGTTAAATTGTTTTGAGTAGCTTGTATTGCCAATGATCCTATTGTTACTGTAGTAGATGAAACAGCCGTACATCCATTGTTGTCGGTTACCTGAACTGCATAATTAGTAGTCGTCGAGGGTGATGCTAAAGGGTTACTAATTGTTGCACTATTTAATCCGGCAGAAGGTGTCCAGTTATAGGATGCAATTACATAGGCTGGTAATTCTATTGACCATTTCCATAAAGTTCCAATATCTGTCGAACCGAGGTCGGTAATTTTTAACGACCATACTCCATTTGCCGATCCTGTTAAACCTGAAAATGATCCTGCAGAAGGAACAAAGTTTCCTGTAAATGGCGCAGTACCGTTAGTAATTGCAGTTCCTGTTGAAACAAATCGTGTTCTAATAAAGTTGTCTCCTGCCCCGCCAACTGAATTAGCAAGAATAATAGACGATCCTGATGGTGAAATTAATTCTATCTTTAAATCACCATCATAGGTATGCGTTAATGAGTCTATTGTTACCGAAACAATTGCATTCGCAAACGTACTTCCGTTAATGTTAATTGAATTACTAACGCCTGCTGCAGGATAATCAGGGATTGCTAACGTTGTTGAATTACTGCCTATATTTTGACCTTGACCTTGTCCGCCAATAGTAGCATTTAATTGAACAGAGGCGCCGTTACATACTGTCGTACCACCTGTTGCGGTAACACTAGGGGCAGCACTTAAAGATACTGTTGTCTTTGCTACGCCACTACATCCAGAGGCATTCGTTATAATGCATGAATAAATTCCGTTGTTTGCTGTTGAAGCATTTGCAATAATAGGATTAGCTAATGATGAAGTGAATCCACCTGGGCCAGACCAAGCGAATATTGTTCCTCCCGAAGCTAATAATTGTACACTTGATCCAACACAAGCAGCGCTAGCAACTGCTGCTGTAGCGGCAGAATTTAAGGAAGCCCCCACAACTCCAACTGCATCCCATGCATTTTTTGTTGAGAATGATTCTGGTGAACAGTTGCCAAAAATATCATTGGCCGATTTTACCGCATAAAATGCAGCATCGGCATATTGCGATCCGCTAGTTAAATAAAAGGTATTATTTCTATATGCAACTTGTCTGGCTTTTGTAATCGTAATACCAGTAACAGTGTAGGCAAACCCAATATCATTGGTGCCGACTCCTCCAGTACACAAAAGGTAATACCAAAAGTTTTGTACACCGCTATTGTAATGCACTCCGCCATTATCTGCCGTTCCGCTGTACCAGTGTAATCCATGATAGGTATCTGGGTCACCTTCAAGATTAGGATTGTACATGTAGCGAATGCCATCACCTGGGGTTGCAGGAGTATAACTTTGATCTCCTATTGTCCAGTTAGCCGATCCCGGGCGCGCAAAGAAATCAGTCGATACACCGAAAATGTCGGAGAAAGATTCGTTCAGTGCCCCCGACTCATACGAATAAGTTAAGTTAGAGGAAGTGCTTGTAACTCCATGTGATAATTCATGCGCACAGATGTCAAGTTCAGTTAATGGAGAAAAAGTACTGCCATCTCCATCTCCGTAGGTCATTACCGACCCATTCCAAAAAGCATTGTTGTAATTACTACTATAGTGCACGTATGATTTAAGTATTCCGCCAGCATTGTTATAACTATTACGATTATGTGCTGATAAATAATAATCATATGTCATTTCTGCACCCCAATGCGCATCATATGCAGCATTATCCTGATTTGTTGTTGTAGTAAATGCTTTTGATGTACTAATGAAGTCAACAGCTGTTGCATAGTTGGTTCCCTTTTGAAGATTGTACGTCTCAACACCAGCTCCTCTTACTGTCTCTCGTAAACGATAATTAGTAGCGCTTACACTATCGATTTGGATTGTTTGTGTAGCGCTATATTTTGTAGCTGCTGTACCAGTTGTAGTAATGGTGCAGATTTTATTTTCTTTAAATTCAACAGTTCCTGTTGATGCGTTCACGTAAATTAACCAACGTTCATGAGGTAGTGTTGAATACACATCAAATTGCCAACATAGTGCGGTGCTCTTTTTTTGATCTCCGTTAAGAGAGGGCAGTGCCACTAATTCACCAGGCGGCACTGTATTTGTTGCCGATTTCCCCGATAAAATACGTTGTTCTTCTTCCGTACATTGCCATAAATATTTTGACGCATGCACTTCTTTCAAGGCGGCATTCAATGCTTGTTGTTCGTTTAAAGCAGGAGTAGTATTTAATGTTAAATGGTCGAAAAAAGTTCCATTGGCGGCAACAAGTCGTCCTTGTTTTTCATGAAGGATGTATTCTCCTGTTATAACTTTAACGTTTTTGTAATATTGTTGATAGCGTGCATGATTCATTCCTAAATCATCGCGATCGCTGCGGATCATTTTCCATGTGTCGTTGGATGTTGCGCCAAGTAGGTCGTTGATTCCTTCCATCCCCGCTGAGGCAGAAATAAATGAGGTAGTATTGAATTCAATATAGAGAGGGGCTTTCGAACGTGAATCATAGCGTAATTCAACAGCGTTCGCATTTACTTGCGCTGCCGCCCTTCCGCTAAGGATTTGTGATTTTGCTGTTGTCAGCATTAACATCAGTAAACATGCGGTAAGGATCTTCTTCATAGAATAGTTTTTTGTTTTTGGGCTAATGGCTTTATCTGTGTTGGATAAATAATAGCCAATAAATTTAAGGATTTATGCAATAGATTTTACAAAACACCTTGATTATTTTATCTTTTGACCTTAAAATCATAAAATTTTATGATAAAAGCCCCTTCATTTATTTTATTTAATAAAAAGGCGCCATTAATTCTGAGAGACTATTGTATTTTTGCAAATCACTTTTGCAAATTATGGAATATAGAAAACTAGGTAACACAGGAATTCAAATCAGTGCACTTTCGTTGGGTTCTTGGCTCACTTTTGGAAAACAAATTGACAATGCTCTTGCCGAGGAGTTAATGATTAAAGCGTACGATAGTGGCGTTAATTTTTTTGATAATGCCGAGATATATGCACGCGGTAAAAGCGAGGAGGTAATGGGCGATATTTTGCATAGATTAAAGTGGAATCGCAGTTCTTTCATGGTTTCTAGTAAAGTTTATTTTGGTTTCGAAGAAAATAAGCCGAATCAACGAGGGTTAAGTCGTAAGCATATTTTGGAAGGTTGTGATGCTGCGCTGAAGAGACTACGCGTTGATTATATCGATTTGTTTTTTTGTCACCGACCTGATAAAAACACTCCTATTCTCGAGACTGTTCAGTCCATGAATACGTTGATACAGCAGGGTAAAATTTTATATTGGGGTACGTCTGAATGGAGTGCTCAAGAAATTTTGCAAGCACACCTCGAAGCTGAGCGCCATCATCTCATTCCTCCAGTTATAGAACAGCCCCAATACAATATGTTGGAGCGAAAAAAAATGGAAGACGATTATTTACATATCTTCCGTTATCAAGGAATGGGAACCACAATTTGGTCGCCACTTTCTAGTGGAATTTTATCAGGAAAATATTTGTCGCAGAATCCTTCTGATACGCGGCTTTCTATGGATGGCATGGAATGGTTGCGTGAAAGAAATTTAACGGAAGAAAAATTAGTTAAGGTAAAAGCAATAAAAATAATTGCCGACGAATTAAAAGTTACTTTGCCACAATTTGCTATTGCCTGGTGCTTAAAAAATAATCATGTGAGTACGGTAATTCTAGGCGCTAGCAAAGTGAAACAACTCGAAGAAAATTTGGAGGCCATAAATGTACTTTCTTTAATTTCTTCGGATATGATGTTGCAAATTGATGAAATACTTTCCAATAAACCTGTATTGTCTGATTTTTAATCGAGCTCGATTATGCCATTTATGCAATGCTATTCAGCCCTTAACTAATTATACTGTTGCCAAATACCTTCCACTAGTGAGGCATTCATTTAATTGGTGGTAAATACGGAGAAATAAATAGGGTGTACACACTTAGCGCGTTGTCTTTATAAAAAAATTTACTACTGAGAATCAGATGCGCTCGGTAGTTTATATGAAAGAAAGGTAAAACGGTGAATTGATCTCTTTTTAACGAGCGGTATATTTCTATACTTACGAAATTTATTGGTCTTTCAAAGCGTTTTCATAAATAAAGTTTATCAACCCAAATATTGTTGAAAAGTGTTGCCGATTGTGAAAAAATAGTCCTTGGGAACGACGTTATCTTTAACGTGATTTGTAACCGGCTCACCAAGCATATCCTGTTTATCGGAATGTGCTGGTTTTCAAACTCAAACACGTTTCGTGCATTTGTGAAAGCAACAGATAACCGTTGCAGGGCTTATTGACTCTAAATTTCAAGGGTATTTGTAAAGAAGAGATAGAGTAAAAGCATAATTATTACAGTGAAAGTACTTAACCGAATTTTTAACCTTATTATAAACGCCTGATCATATGTTCGTTATTAAAAGAGATGGGAAGAAAGAAACCGTGAAATTTGACAAAATTACGGCAAGAATTCAAAAGCTTTGCTATGGTCTGTCGCCTGATCATGTTCAAGCGGCACTCGTAGCTCAAAAAGTGATTGAAGGGGTGTTTGATGGCGTAACCACTACTGAATTAGATAATCTAGCCGCCGAGACGGCCGCTTCTTTAACAACTCGTCACCCTGATTTCGCTCAGTTGGCGTCACGTATTGCTATATCTAACCTTCATAAGAATACGAAGAAAGGCTTTACAGAAACAATGCGCGACCTTTATACATACATCGATCCGAAAACAGGGAAGAATGCTTCTTTGATTGCAGAAGATGTAATGGACGTGATTGAGGCGAATTCTGATTTGTTGGATTCTAGCATAATATATGACCGTGATTTTGGTTATGATTATTTTGGATTCAAAACTTTAGAGAAGTCTTATTTATTACGTATCAATGGAAAAGTGGTTGAAAGACCTCAGCATATGTTAATGCGTGTTTCGGTTGGTATTCACAAGAATGATGTAGAATCGGCAATTGAAACGTATAATTTAATGAGCGAACGTTGGTTTACGCATGCTACTCCTACGTTGTTTAATGCAGGTACTCCAAAGCCACAGTTAAGTTCTTGCTTCTTATTGCAGATGAAGTCTGATAGTATTGAGGGAATTTATGATACATTGAAGAATACCGCTCAAATTTCTCAGTCTGCTGGTGGAATTGGTATCAGCATTCATAATGTTCGCGCTACAGGTTCTTATATCCGCGGAACAAATGGAACCAGCAATGGAATTGTTCCAATGTTACGTGTGTTTAACGACACAGCTCGTTATGTTGATCAAGGAGGAGGAAAGCGTAAAGGTTCTTTCGCCGTTTACCTTGAGCCATGGCATGCCGATATTTTCGAATTCCTTGAGTTAAAGAAAAATCATGGTAAAGAAGAAATTCGCGCACGTGATTTATTCTATGCACTTTGGATCAGTGATTTGTTTATGAAACGAGTGAAGGAGGAAGGTGAATGGAGTTTGTTCTGTCCAAATGAGGCGCCAGGGTTAGCAGATTGCTATGGAATGGAATTCGAATTGCTTTATACAAAGTATGAGCAAGAAGGAAGAGCAAGAAAAACAATACCAGCACGTGAATTATGGACTGCAGTACTTGAATCACAAATTGAAAGCGGTACACCGTATATCTTATACAAAGATGCTTGTAACGAAAAGAGTAATCAGAAAAATTTAGGAACAATCAAAAGCTCTAACTTGTGTACTGAAATTATTGAGTATACTGCCCCTGATGAAATTGCTGTTTGTAATTTAGCTTCTATAGCGTTACCGCGTTTCGTTATCAACGGGAAATTCGATCACCAAAGATTATTTGATATTACTTACGTTGCTACTAAAAACTTAAATCGCATCATCGATGTGAATTACTATCCTGTTGAGGAAGCAAAAACGAGTAATATGCGTCACCGTCCGATCGGAATTGGTGTACAAGGATTAGCAGATGCATTTATTCTGTTGCGCTATCCTTTCGAAAGCGAAGAAGCAAAAATGCTGAACCGTGAAATTTTTGAAACGATCTATTATGCAGCATTAACCGCGTCAAAAGATCTTGCAATGAAAGAGGGCGCCTATTCTACTTACGAAGGGTCGCCAGTATCGAAAGGCATTTTACAGTTTGATATGTGGAACGTAAAACCAACGGATCGTTGGGAGTGGGATGTGTTACGTGAGGAAATCAAGAAGCATGGTGTGCGCAACTCATTATTGGTTGCTCCAATGCCAACAGCTTCTACGTCTCAAATCTTAGGAAACAACGAATGCTTTGAACCATACACAACAAATATTTATAATCGTCGTGTATTAAGTGGTGAGTTCATCGTTGTAAATAAACATTTATTAATGGATCTTGTTCGTTTAGGTTTATGGACGAATGATATGAAGAATAAAATCATTGCATCGAATGGTTCTGTTCAAAGTATTCCTGAGATTCCTGAAGATATTAAAGAGCTTTATAAAACTGTTTGGGAAATTAAACAACGTACCATTATCGATATGGCTGCCGATCGCGGTGCTTTTATCTGCCAAAGCCAATCGTTGAACTTGTTTATCGCTGAGCCTAATTTCGCGAAACTTACTTCAATGCATTTCTATGCATGGGAAAAGGGATTGAAAACAGGAATGTATTACTTAAGAACGAAGCCTGCTGCATCTGCAATCAAGTTTACTGTCGATAAGCAATATGAAATGACGCCTCAAACTGCTGAAGCTGTAACGGTAACCGTAACTTCAACTTCTGCAACTGTTGCTTCTGCTCCAGTAACTGAATCGTCAGCCGCATTAAACGATGTAACAACTACTTTTGTTGATTATGCAGATCAAATTTCTTGTTCGCTCGATAACCCTGATGGGTGCTTGATGTGCGGAAGCTAAGAGTTCGAACTATTCGAATTTCAATCAAGTCTTTATACTTGAAGTCCGGTCAATTAATTTTGATCGGGCTTTTTTTGTTAGAAAGGTGTTTCGTTCATCGTAAGAAAATTAAATCAGAACGCAAATTCGCCTCCGGCTAAAAGGTTACCACTGCGGGGCAATGGATTTAGATCTGCTTCAAATTTGGTGTTTCGGTTGATGAGGAATTATTTGCGTAACTAGATCGGTCAATGCCTAAAATAAATTGACTGTTTAAAAGGAAAGAAACCCTTAAAAACGATAAATGTATCGCCTATCATCTATTGCACATCATTTTCATTTTAATCATTTCCTTAACTTTACATTATGAAAGCCTTTCATTTATTAGCAGTAGTTTTCTTCTTAGCACCCATAGTTTCGTGGTCGCAAAGCACTTCTATTTTGTTTGTGGGGAATAGCTATACTTACGTCAACGACTTACCGAAATTGGTAAAGGACATCGCGCTGAGTAAAGGGGATAGTGTTACAACTGACATCTCGGCGCCTGGTGGATATACTTTCCAAAATCATTGTGCAAACGCAACTACGCTAGCAAAAATTAATTCAGGATTTTTCGATTTTGTAATTCTTCAAGAGCAAAGTCAAATGCCTTCTTTCCCTCCTTCGCAAGTGGCTATTGATGTTTATCCTTATGCAAAGCAACTCGATAGTTTGATCCATAAGGCTAATAGCTGCGCTACAACAGTGTTTTACATGACGTGGGGCAGGAAGTATGGTGACGCATCTAACTGTAGCGCATATCCGCCAATTTGCACGTATAGCGGAATGCAGGAGCGCTTACGTGAAAGTTATATAACAATGGCTGATTCGAATGGGGCATTGGTGGCGCCTGCTGGAATGGCGTGGAATACTTCTTGGTCAACCGATTCTTCCATCAATCTTTGGCAAGCCGATTTAAGTCACCCCACTTTAGAAGGAAGTTACCTTACTGCTTGCACAATGTATGCAACAATGTTTAGAAAAAGTCCGGTAGGTGCGTTCGTTCCAACTTTGCTCAATTCAACTACCGCATCGTTCTTACAGGATGTCGCGCTACATACTGTCATGGATAGTCTGTTAAATTGGAACATCGGTTTGTATGATTGCACTGCCGATTTTTTATTTAATGCAAATCAATTGAACGTTCAATTTTCAAATCAATCACAAAATGCAGCTTTGTATACTTGGGATTTCGGTGATGGTTCATTCTCTTCTTCGTCGAATCCTACTCATACATATGCCTGTGCGGGTAATTATAACGTAACACTAATGGTTGGTGATAATTGTACTGCTGATTCAATTTCAAAAGTGGTTTCAGTGAATACTGCCGGAATTAATTCCTATGATTTACAAGCCCTCATCGTTACTTCGATAGGTGGTAATTGTTTTGCTGTAACGAATGTCCTTTCAACTTCCAATTACCGAATAATAAGTGCCCATGGAAATGTAGTGGAGGAGGGAGTGTTAAAAAAAAGAGAGCATACTTTTAATCTTAATAAACTTGCCACAGGATATTATTTACTTCAGCTTATTTCTGACACGACTCATTCCTTCCCGATTTTTGTGAAGTAAATAATCACATCTCTTCAAAGTAATTTTTTCCTTCTTTACTAATTCCTATCGGAAAGTCAACTCGCAATTTCCAGTCATCAGTGGTTAATATTTCAATTATTGAATCCGTCATTCGCTTCTCAAATAGTGCTCTACATTTATCAATTACTGTATGCTCTAAATTAGAGTTCGTGATTTTAAAAAAGTCAACAGTGTGCGAAGGGATATGCAATAACAGTATTTGCGTGCATCCATCAATTTCATATAGATCAAGTACTTTGAAAAAGGCGCCAGCATTTAATACCATCATGCCATACTTCATTACCTCGGGTTGAACTTTTCCTATGTCTGCGGCTTTTGAACTGGCAATTAAAAAACGAATGTTTCCTGTAGGATATCCTCCTAAATAAGAGCAGTCGGTAAAAGCAGGCTCTAATAATACACTTCCTTTTTTGTATTGTTTAATGATCTCTTGTGATAAATCAGTATCACGATAGTATAATGTTAATCCCGGAAAAACTTCGTTTATGATTACTTCTACTTCTTCGTTTGTCATGCCTTTCTTTATTTGAAAGGCCTCACCAAATATTTTATTATTCGGCGAGGCCTTCTCCTCGTTTATTGATTTATTTTTAAAATTCTATTTCAGTAGTTTGTTCTTCCTTTCCTCTCATGAAGTGAACTGTTGCTTTTTCCCCTTTGTTGAATTTCCCTAATGCTTTCATGTAGCTCATCATGTCGAGTACTTTTACTTCTCCAATTTGTGTTACTACATCGCCTGCCTTCATTCCTCCTTTCGATGCCGGCTTACCTTCTGTGATGCCGTCGATGCGCATACCTGACCCTTCAAATGCATAATCAGGCACTACTCCTAGTGTTACTTTAAAGCGAGGAGCATCTTCGTTATTGTCGTCTTTTGTTTTAATGAAGTTGGCTTTACCTTTATCGTCTAGCTTTTGAATCATTTGAATGATATAATCAATAATTCTCGCTTCTCCTGGATAGTTGATCAAACTTTCATCATCACTAGGCTTGTGATAATCGCTATGTGTTCCACTGAAGATATGTAATACAGGTACATTGTTTAAGTAGAAAGATGTATGGTCTGATGGTCCTACTCCCGACTCTGTTGTTTTTGTTTTTAAACTGTCAATAGTGATATGTTCCATTGCTATTTTCCAAAAATCACTAGTGCCTATTCCATTAATTAATAAAGTTGGTTCTACTGTTTTTAATCGCCCAACCATATCCATATTAATCATATAATTCATATTTTCTAATGCTAAAGTTGGATGTTTTACAAAATAGCCCGATCCTAATAATCCTTTCTCTTCTCCAGAATACGCCATGATAAGATAGTTATTCCCTTTTAACTTGCTTTCCTTTAAGTAGCGCGCTAGTTCGATCAATGCAGCTACTCCGCTAGCGTTATCATCGGCTCCATTATGTACTGCTGGTTCTCCTCTGTAAAGCGATCCATCGCCACCCATGCCTAAATGATCGTAGTGCGCGCCAATAACTACAGTGCTCGCTGATTTATTATCAATAAACCCAATTACGTTATGACCAGTGCCTTCTTCTTTTTCGAATTTCGAATTAATAGAAACACTAACTCCATTTGTTTTTAAACTAACTCCTAATGCTCCTTTTACAAATACAACAGGAATGGATGTAGCAGTAATTCTTTTTGAGTAATCCATTTCAGGATCTTTTTCATCGGCATCACTATTTACAAATATTACTCCGATCGCCCCATGTTTTATGGCATTATCTATTCTTATTCTGATGTCTCCATCATCTTGGTATTTTGTATGAGGACCTGCATGGTCAGGGGTGCCGTATTCCATTACGAAAATAGAATTGGCTGGGTAACGAACATCTTTATACGAGTCGTATTGTAGCTTTTCTGAAACAATACCAAATCCTACATTAAGCGTAGTTCCTACCGATGTTCCTTCTGTTGAGTAAGGTAATAAAAAGTAATCTTTTTTTGCTTCTAATGATTTTCCTGCTATTAATAAATGACAGGCCGAAGACATAAACACCGATTTTACAAATGTAAACTCTTGAAGATAATCATTCGCCCCCTTAGGGTCTAACCCTATTTCTTTAAATTGATTGGTGATATAAGTGTATGCTAGTATCTCTCCAGGTGTGCCAGGCTCTCTTCCGCCATATTCATCAGAGGCTAAAGTGCTAATGTGTTTCTTTAATTTTGGAATTATTTTGTCGCGTTTGGTTTGCGCAAAGCCATTGGTTGTGATTAAAAAACTCACAACAAGCATGAATAATTGTGATTTGTTTTTCATGGTGGTGTTTTCAGTCGACAAAATTATCGTTTATCAAGTTTTAATAAACTGCTGTTTGTCAGTTTTATTTATGATGAATGAAAATGAAAAGAGACCGAACGTTAATTCGATCTCTTCTTTTGTATTATGATGTCCAGCTTTTTACATCGTCTAACGATGGAAGTACCGCTTCAATTTTTAATTTTTTACGCATTCCGCCTAAATCGTTGAATAATTTATTTGGATTCATCGTCTTTAGTTGCTGATTACTACTGATGCCCATCTTCATTAAAACTTCGTCCCATGGTGAAGGTACTCCTTCTAGTTTAATTTCTTCTTTCACAACCGATGTTCCTGCTAATTCAGGGCGCATCTGCGGAAAGAATAATACATCTTGAATGCTCGGTGAGTTTGTCATGACCATCGCTAATCGATCAATTCCAATTCCTAATCCTGATGTTGGAGGCATCCCAAATTCGATTGCTTTTAAGAAGTCTTCGTCAAGCATCATCGCTTCTTCATCGCCTCTCTTTCCTAATTCTAATTGTTCTTCAAATCGCTTACGTTGATCAATCGGATCGTTTAATTCTGAATAAGCGTTGCAAATTTCTTTTCCATTGCAGATGGCTTCAAAGCGTTCTACTAATCCTTCTTTGCTGCGGTGTTTTTTCGCTAACGGACTCATCTCAACTGGATAGTCGGTGATGAAGGTAGGTTGTATTAATTTCGGTTCGCAGAATTCCCCGAATATTTCATCGATAATTTTTCCGCGCCCCATACTTTCATCAACATCAACTCCCAATTTTTTCGCCGCTTCACGCATTTCCCCTTCATTCATTTCTGAAATGTCAACTTTGGTAAAGTATTCAATCGCTTCGTACATGGTGAAACGTTTCCACGGACGAGCAAAGTTGATGGTATTTTCTCCTACTTGTAATTCTGTTTTTCCGTGAAGGTCTAAGGCAATTTTTTCTACCATCGCTTCCACCGTATCCATCATCCAATTGTAGTCTTTGTAGGCTACGTATAATTCCATTTGGGTAAATTCCGGATTATGGAAACGCGACATTCCTTCGTTGCGGAAATCTTTCGCAAATTCAAATACTCCGTCGTAACCTCCAACAATGAGTCGTTTTAAGTATAGCTCATTTGCGATACGTAAATACAGGGTCATGTCGAGTGTGTTGTGATGCGTTTTAAACGGACGAGCCGCCGCACCACCATATAATGGTTGTAAGATGGGTGTTTCTACTTCCAAATAGCCTTTCTCATTGAGGAACGAACGCATACTGTTTACCAACTTCGAGCGCTTAACAAATGTTTCGCGGACATGAGGATTTACAATCAAATCAACGTAACGCTGACGATAGCGTTGCTCAGGATCACTGAACGCATCGTATACTTCCCCGTCTTTTTCTTTTACCGTTGGTAATGGATGTAGCGACTTCGATAAAATGGTGAATTCAGTTACGTGCACCGATAATTCTCCAGTTTGAGTGCGGAAAGCATATCCTTTTGCTCCGATGATATCGCCAGTGTCGATCAGTTTTTTGAAAACAATGTTGTAAAGCGTCTTGTCTTCGTCCGGACAAATTTCATCGCGTTTGAAATAAAGTTGAATACGTCCTCCGGCATCTTGAAGCTCTGCAAATGATGCATTGCCCATAATGCGTCGCGACATAATACGTCCCGCTACCACAACTTCTTTGAATCCCTCAGGATTAGCATCAAACCCATCGTGAATCTGATTTGAATGTGTGTTTACAGGGAATAATGCTGCAGGGTAAGGGTTAATGCCTAAGTTGATTAATTCTTGAAGACTTTTACGACGAATAACTTCCTGTTCGGAAAGATGTAATGACATAGTGTTTACTATAACTGATTTGAGTGCGCAAAGGTAACGGATTATTGAATGTCGTTGATCGCATTAAAAACAGATTTCTAAAGAAATCATAGCTTTTTCGAGATGTATTTGCAGATTTTACCCTTGTATTTCCCAAAAGTGCGCCAACCGATCTCGACTCATCTCGATGACCGCCGCTCGATGGTCATGCTTCGTAAATTTTCATGGCGACAGCCTATTTTGCGTCAGCCAACCATAAACTGTAAACTGCGCAGCTCAAACCGTAAACCTATTCCTGCAACCTCTCCAGCCCCCAAAAATATCCGTACTGCACTGCAAATCCGGTTAAAAATCCTACATAAATTTGAGCTGGGCTATGCGCATTTCTCCAAAGGCGCACTGCGGCTAAAAGGCCTGCAACAATAGCAGTTAGCATAACGAGAATTATTACGTTCACATGAAAAATATCTGAGAAGCCTAATAACAATCCCATTAATCCTCCAATGCCTAGCATATGAAGACTAATTTTCCATTTTAAATTAATTAAAAAAGCTGCAATAAGCACTGCCAAACCTCCGCTCAACATCACGGTAAATATTCTAGGGAGGGGGAGCTTTGAGAGCAGATATAAACCTGCTATATAACTTACGATGGCTGCAAACAAGGGTAAACTTCGTTCCGCCCTAGATTCCATTTCTAATGATTTAATTACTCCTTTTCGGTATAAAAACAAAGAGCTAATGACGGGCAAAATATAAGTTGTAATCAAAACAATAATGTAAATTACCGTTTGCATCGGCTCGCTTACCGCAAAAGATAAATAACGGCTTGCATTTAATAGAAACCACGTAGCATAGATCGGCATAAAAAGTGGATGAAGTATTACTGAAATAAGCTGTGTAAGGCGTTGCATATTTTTTCGGTACTGCGCTAACGTTATAGTTCTTTTCTTAATCGTGCAACCGGAATGTTTAGTTGCTCTCTGTATTTCGCTACGGTTCTTCGTGCAATGTTATACCCTTTGCTGTTAAGAATATCAGCTAGCTTTTCATCAGGTAACGGCTTTCGTTTGTCTTCACCCGAAATAGCATCTTCCAAAATTTTCTTAATCTCACGGCTCGATGCTTCTTCTCCCGACTCTGTTTGTAATCCTTCCGAAAAGAAATATTTTAATAGGAAGGTGCCATACGGCGTTTCTACATATTTACTATTTGCAACTCGTGATACTGTAGATATGTCTAACTGTACCATATCCGCAATATCTTTCAATATCATCGGTTTAAGTTGACGCTCGTCGCCTAACAAGAAATATTCTTCTTGGAAATTCATAATCGCCATCATTGTCGTGTATAGCGTTTGTTGCCGCTGACGAATAGCGTCGATGAACCACTTGGCAGCATCTATCTTTGAACGAATAAACGATAATGCTTCCTTTCCTGATTTATTTTTATCTTTTGAATACGAATTCAACATTTGCTGAAACGATTTGCTGATGCGTAAGTCGGGATCGTTGCGCGAGTTCAGAGTTAATTCTAAATTTCCATCAATTACCGATAAGATAAAGTCAGGAATAATTTGTTGCGAACTTCGGGTTTCTTCTGCCGAACCTCCACCTGGGCGAGGATTTAATGAAAGGATATTTTGTATCGCTTCTTTTAATTCTTGGTCTGTTAGATCGAGCGATTTCTGAATCTTCTCGTAATGCTTTTTACTGAATTCTTCAAAGTAATTTTGTAATATCTGATACGCCATTTCGTGCGGATGATGTTCTTGCCGCTGACGATCTAATTGTAATAACAAACATTCTCTTAAGTCGCGCGCTGCTATACCAGGAGGATCTAATGTTTGAATTACTTTGAGTGTTTCTTCTAGCTCTTCTTTATTGGTTTGAATATTTTGTGTAAAGGCTAAATCATCAACAATTGCTTCTAAATCTCGACGTAAATAGCCATCGTCATCCAAACTTCCAATTAAGTGTTGCGCTAACATATAATGATGATTGTCGAACGGTAACATTCCTAAGCTCGCTGATAATACATCCTGAAAAGCTACGCTAACAGTAATTGGAGTTTCAAATTTTTCATCATCAGGTGATGAGTTATTTGCATTTAATTTATAATACGGAACATCATCGTCTTCAATATAATCTGCAATGTCAACGTCGTCTTCTTTTTTGATGGTATCTTCTGCTCTCTCCTCCGCAAAGTCGTCTTGCTCTTCTTGCGTATCTTCAATCGGATCAATATCGTCTTCGTTATTGCGATCTTCGTCTTCCGTAATGTCATCGGTCATCCCTTCTTCTAAAGCGGGATTAGCTTCTAATTCTTCTTTTATTCGCTGCTCCAAAGAAGCCGTAGGCACCTGCAACAATTTCATTAATTGAATTTGTTGCGGCGATAGCTTTTGTAGCAGCTTTTGATGTAGTCCTAACTTTTGCATAAAACAGTCTTCGAAATTATAGAATGATTACAAGATTTTCTTAAAATTTGGGCGAAATGATGCAAATATCTTGTAAATTCTTTCATTCTGTAATCTAAAAATGTAAATTTAACGATGTTGTTAGTTGATTATTGGATTAATTATTAATTTAAGATAACCATTCTTATAGTTAGATTTTTTCATGTTTGACGCCTTCCTCATGTCATTCAATTCATACGCTGCACTATAAAAATAAAAAACCCCGAAATGTTGTTTTCAGGGCTTTTCGGAATTCTTGCTTTGTTTAAAATTCAGCATTTTTCGGTGTTCGAGGGAAAGGAATTACATCGCGTATGTTGCTCATTCCTGTTACGAATAATACTAAGCGTTCAAAGCCTAATCCGAAACCTGCATGCGGACAAGTTCCGAATTTTCTGGTTTCTAAATACCACCATAAATCTTTTTCAGGAATATGCATTTCATTCATGCGTTGTAAAAGTTTATCGTAGTTTTCTTCGCGTTGTGAGCCTCCTATAATTTCGCCGATCCAAGGAAATAATACGTCCATTGCACGTACTGTTTTCCCGTCGTCGTTTTGCTTCATATAAAACGCTTTGATGTGCTTAGGATAATCAGTAAGAATTACTGGCCCGCCGAAATGACTTACTAAAAAGTTCTCATGTTCTTTCTGTAAATCAGTTCCCCATTCAACGTCAAATTCAAAAATTGATTTGTTAGGAACTAATACGTCAATTGCTTCTGTATAGGTCATGCGTTTGAATGGCTTGTCAACAACCGATTGTAGTCGAGCAAGCAATTCTTTGTCGTACATATTATTCAAAAATTCTACATCGTCTTTGCAGTTGGTTAATGCGTAGTTGATTAGGTATTTCAACATGTCTTCTGCAAGATCCATATTGTCGAAAATATCATAAAAAGCCATCTCCGGTTCTATCATCCAGAACTCTGCTAAGTGACGAGGAGTATTTGAATTTTCTGCACGAAAAGTAGGCCCGAAAGTATATACCTTACCTAAGGCCATAGCACCTAGTTCGCCTTCTAGTTGTCCCGAAACTGTTAAGTTGGTTTCTTTTCCAAAGAAGTCTTGCGTATAGTCGATTTTTCCTTCTTCATTTCTTGGAGGATTTTCGGCATCTAAAACACTTACTCTAAACATCTCTCCAGCACCTTCAGCATCCGATCCCGTAATGATAGGGGAGTGGAGGTTGAAGAAGCCACGATCGTTGAAATATTTATGAATACCAAATGCCATATTGTGACGAATGCGGAGCACAGCTCCAAAAGTGTTCGTTCTCGGACGCAAATGTGCAATTTCACGAAGGAATTCAAGCGTATGTCCTTTCTTTTGTAATGGATAAGTATCTACATCCGCTTCTCCGTAAATTTCTAATTCCGAAACTTGCATTTCAGTAGCTTGCCCCGAACCTTGTGAGGCCACCACTTCCCCCTTCGCACGAATACATGCTCCAGTAGTGACTTTCTTTAAAGTCTCTTCGTCGAATTGCGTAGGGTCGGCTACCAATTGAAGATTGTGAATCGTACTGCCGTCGTTTAATGCGATAAAGGCCACATTTTTATTTCCACGTTTTGTACGTACCCAACCTTTTGCAATAGCGGTTTTTCCGATAGATGCCGCGTTAAGTAAATCTTTTACTGAAGTATGTTTCATAATTTAATCGAATAGTCCGGATCATTCAACGGGGTTGCAAAGAAACCGCTTTTCGTGCAGATAGGCAATTGCCAACCACATATTTCAAATTAACTCACCCTCAAATCCTCTCCGCAAACTATAATCCTCAATCTGCGTTAGCACTTACATCGTCATCCTAATCGTAAACAATAAACGGCTTTAGCGCGAACCTTAAACCGCTTAAGATCCCCTAAATTTCGCAAACCGAATAACAAATCCCCTGATTTTTTGTTTTACCTTTGCACTTTAACCAATCCTAACTATGTCGCACGTAATCCAGGCCGGACCTCTTTTAAGTACCATCGAGACTCCTGCCGATCTTCGCAATCTTAAGCCCGATCAACTCGAGCAGGTGAGCAAAGAGCTGCGCGATTATATTATCGATATTGTGTCGGTAAATGGAGGCCATTTTGGAGCAAGTTTAGGAGTAGTAGAACTTACTGTGGCGCTACATTATGTATTTAATACCCCTGTCGATCAACTTGTTTGGGATGTAGGGCATCAAGCCTACGGACATAAAATTTTAACGGGACGCCGAGGTTTATTTCATACCAATAGAATTTATAATGGGATTAGTGGTTTCCCGAAACGTAGTGAAAGCGAGTTCGATACTTTTGGAGTAGGGCACTCTTCAACGTCTATATCAGCTGCCTTGGGAATGTCGGTGGCTTCTCGATTGAAAGGCGATAAAAATCGTCAACATGTGGCTATTATCGGTGATGGTGCCATGACAGCAGGAATGGCTTTCGAAGCACTTAATCATGCTGGTATCGAGGATTCAAACCTTTTGGTTGTGCTAAACGATAATTGCATGAGCATAGATCCTAATGTGGGTGCTTTGAAAGAATATTTAACTGATATCACCACCTCTCAAACATATAATAAAGTAAAAGATGAGGTATGGAAAATTCTTGGTGCAATCAGTAAATTCGGTCCGAATGCGCAAGGTGTTGCTCAGAAGGTTGAAAATGCGGTAAAAAGTGCATTATTGAAACAAAGTAATTTATTTGAATCGCTGCAATTCCGTTATTTTGGACCTATCGATGGGCACGATGTAAATCACCTAGCGAAAGTGATGCAGGATTTGAAGAAAATTCCAGGCCCCAAAATTTTACATTGCCTCACCGTAAAAGGGAAAGGTTATGAATTGGCCGAGAAAGACCAAACCAAATGGCATGCCCCTGGCTTATTCGATAAAATTTCCGGAGAAATTGTAAAACCAGTGATTACTGCTCCTCAGCCTCCGAGATATCAGGATGTTTTCGGACATACTATTGTAGAGTTGGCTGAGATGAATAATAAAATCGTGGGCGTTACACCCGCTATGCCGTCGGGTTGTTCGTTGAATATTATGATGAAAGCGCTTCCTGATCGTGCATTCGATGTGGGTATCGCCGAGCAGCATGCTGTTACTTTTTCTGCTGGCATGGCCACTCAAGGCATGATTCCTTATTGCAATATTTATTCGTCATTCATGCAACGTGCCTTCGATCAGGTTGTGCATGATGTGGCATTGCAAAAATTGAATGTGATATTTTGTCTCGATCGTGGAGGGTTAGCTGGCGCCGACGGACCAACGCATCATGGAGCCTTCGATTATGCGTTCTTTCGATGTATTCCGAATATGATTGTTTCGGCACCAATGAACGAACAAGAATTGAGAAACTTAATGTACACTGCTCAACATCCTAATATGGGCGCATTTTCTATCCGCTATCCCAGGGGAAATGGCGTAATGGTAGATTGGCGAAAACCTTTCGAAGCTATTCCTGTAGGGAAAGGAAGAAAGCTCAGAGGTGGAGACGGAGTGGCAATATTAACTATCGGACACCCTGGTAATTTTGCTGTTGAAGCTTGCGATAAATTATCGAAAGAAGGATTGTATCCAGCACATTACGATATGCGTTTCGTGAAGCCTTTAGATGAAACATTGTTACACGAAATTTTCCACGAATTCAGTAAAGTAATAACTATTGAAGATGGTTGTGTGCAAGGAGGATTCGGAAGTGCAGTTGTTGAGTTTATGGCCGATCATAATTATAAAGCACAAGTGGTTCGCTTGGGAATTCCTGATCGATTTGTTGAGCATGGTGAGCAAAAGGAACTTTACAGAGAATGTAATTTTGATGCACAAGCGATTATTGAAACAGTGCATTCGCTCACAGAGAAAAAAGAATTAGTAAAAGATTAATTCTTTCCTTCAATTAAAGCTTCAATTACTTTCGGGAAATGCGCCATCTCTAGCACTGCGATTTTTTTAGCAATCGATTGAGGCGTATCTGTTTTGTCGAGTGAAGTTCGTGCTTGAAAAATAACAGCACCTTCATCATAATGTTCGTTAACATGATGAATTGTAATTCCCGTTTCTGAAACTTGTGCTGAAGCTACTGCCTCGTGCACATGCATCCCGAACATTCCTTTACCACCGAATAAAGGGAGGAGTGCCGGATGAATATTAATAATGCGACCATTAAACGAGGCGGTAAGTTCGTTAGGAATTAATTTCAGGAATCCAGCCAAAATAATAAAATCGATATGATTATCATTCAGCAAATCGACTAACTGACTTGGTTGTGCTAATAAAGATTTTGAAAGGTAAAGTGATTTTACGTGATGCTTTTCCGCAATTGCAAACACCCCGGCTTCTTTTCTGTCGCTGCAAATTAATCCTACCTTAATTGAAGAATGCTTTTTAAAGTATGAACAGATATTATCAGCATTACTTCCCTTTCCGGAAGCAAACAAGGCCAGCGTTTTCATTCTGCAAAGCAATAAAGCAAATACAAAACATCAAAGCAAATAAGGCTTTATTTATAAACGATGGAGAAAAAAACACTACACGTCGTAAAGTTTTTCCCTTCAATCTGCTACTTGCTAATTTCACTCGTTATACCAGGCTTTGCTCCGCTATTTTGTTGTATAACGGGCATCATTATTACGCTCACAATAGCGACTGCGCCAATTAATAAAATTAACAACCGCGATGCCAACGGAAGATATTGGTTGTTCTTTTTGTTTTTCGATTTCTTTTTCATTGTCTGAGAATTGAAGTGGAATAGAAAGGGAGTTGAAATTATTCAGCTCCCTTAAATTTGAAGGAGGATGGATTAACGATTTCTTTTTTCGATGGAAATAGGCTTTAATTGAGGAATTTTAAAAGTAAAACGCATGAAATGCTGCATCTTTAATTTCGATGAATTTGAGAATCTGAATTTTTCAATAATACTTCTTGGCGTGTTTGTGAATCTCATAGGGTTAGTTTTTAGTTTTACCTTTATTGGATGTAAACAATTTAGGAAGTCGACTTCATTAGACAAAGCAAATGATGGCCAACCCAATAAAAATGAGGGTAAAGCCAAAGAAACTGGAAGCTAAGTAAAATAAGATTAATGTCATTCGCTATTATAATTGCTTAGTGAAAATTACAAGTAGTTTAATTTACAAACAATTGAAGTAGAATTTATTAAGTCTATTTGAAATCATGTTTTTAGAATATTTTAAGGCAAAGCAGTGCACTTCGGCTGAAAATATTTTCGAAAGATTTTGCTAACGTTGACGCACTTACTATATTTTTCAATACTTTAGTTTCGCTTAAAACCCCTATAAGGCTATGATAAAGGCTCTTAAAAATGAAAAATGGAAAGTACTTGAGTTTAACAACGGAGTATTTCGTTGCAACTATGCTGTTTCAGATCATGGAAGATTAGTAAGTTTTACCTCTAGTATTAAGGAAGGTGGATTGTTAAAAGGTACGCTCATGGGCGGATACCCTACTTTAAAGTTGAAGCCAGAAGGGAGTAATCTAACTTTGTTTATTCATCGTCTCGTTGCAGAAGCATTTATTCCTCGTAGAAGTGCGAAACAAACATTTGTGATCCACTTAAACTACGATAAGGAAAACAATAAAATAAAAAACTTGAAATGGGCTACTAAAGAAGAAATGGAAGCTCATCAACAAAAATCGCCTGCTGTTTTAGCGTATCGGTCTATCAATAGAAAAAAAGGACATAAACTAACGGAGGGAAGCGTGAAAAAAATCAAGCAGATGATTGGTGATAAAAAACGAAAAATGACCATGAAACAAATTGCTGATCATTTTGAGATTAGCGAAATGCAACTCTATCGCATCAAGAGTGGTGAGAACTGGGGACATGTAAAATAAATATACTAAAAGTCTGAAGATTTCTTCGGGCTTTTTTGTTATATTAAAGTACCCAATGGGGGGGAGATGATCTAATGCCCTGCCCCAGTTTAGAGCAATGCAAAAATTCCTGCACTAAAGTTAAAACAGCACTGTTCAGAGTAACGCTAAATCCTTCATGAACCTTATGTGAATGAAGAAATACTCTTTTTTATAATTCACACTCCCCTCATTAATATCTACATACTTTTGCAATTGCATAAACGCAATAAAAAAAACATGAAAAAAATCTTTTTAGCGATTGCCATTGCCGCTATGGGCTTTGGATCGCTTCAAGCACAAAATGCTCCAGCTGCTAAACCAGCCGCTAAACCAGCAAAAACAGCTAAGCCAGCAACTGATCCAGATAACCTTTCTGTTGAAGTAAAAGCGGCTACTCCTGCAGTTGCACCTAAGCCGCACGAAATGAAAAAAGAAGGAACGCCAGTTAAAGGTTCTGATAAAAGCCGCCACATTAAAAAAGACGGAACACCTGACAAGCGTCATTCTGAAAACAAAAAAACAGAAGCGAACGATGCTAAGGCTCCGAAAGCGGACAAAAAGTAATCCTTAAGAGAAAAAGGAATAATTACCGTTAACTTTTTCAATTCTTAAATTCAAAAAGGGCTCAATTTGAGCCCTTTTTTTTGTTTTCGACACTTTAAACGATAATTAAACGATGATTTTAATCTTATTTTTATAAATATTTACTATTTGGTTGTCAGAGTGTTATCCTTTAAAAGGCTCATATGTTGACTAAATTATTACCAATAACATGTTAAGATTTTGACCTTTCCTATCCATTTTTTTTTACTTTTGCCCCCTATCTAAACCAAATATCCCACTACAATGTCAGACATTGCAGCACGCGTAAAAGCGATTATCGTTGACAAATTAGGAGTTGACGAAACTGAAATCACCAATGAGTCAAGCTTTACTAATGATCTTGGTGCTGATTCACTCGATACAGTTGAATTAATTATGGAATTCGAAAAAGAATTCAATATTGCAATTCCTGATGATCAAGCTGAGAAAATTGCGACTGTCGGACAGGCAGTTGATTACATTTCAGCTAACGTAAAGTAATTATTAATCAAACAGCCTAGTACGCGGAATGGAGCTAAAACGCGTGGTTATCACCGGCCTGGGGGCGATTACGCCGCTTGGGAATAACGTTGCCGATTATTGGCAAGGATTGATGAATGGTGTCAGCGGTGCTGCACCAATCACATCGTTTGACGCATCCAAATTTAAAACGCGATTTGCCTGCGAGGTCAAAAATTTTGATCCGGGTAAATATCTTGACCGAAAAGAGGCCCGGAAACTTGATCGTTTCTCTCAGTTGGCAATCGCCAGTTCAGAGGAAGCCGTTCAAGATGCCGGGCTTTTAAATGCCGGTCTAGATCCTGATCGTATCGGAGTAATCTGGGGTTCAGGTATTGGCGGCTTGAGAACTTTCCTCGACGAGGTGATTGGCTTCGCTAAAGGCGATGGCACCCCTCGTTTTAATCCGTTTTTTATTCCAAAAATGATTGCGGATATCGCTTCGGGACATATTTCCATGAGATATGGTTTCCGTGGCCCTAACTACACTACTGTTTCTGCTTGCGCTTCGTCGACTAACGCGTTAATTGATGCTTTCAATTATATTCGCTTAGGACAGGCTGATGTGATTCTTGCGGGTGGTAGTGAAGCTGCAGTGAATGAAGCCGGTATCGGTGGATTCAATGCGATGCACGCTCTTTCTGAACGAAATGATTCTCCTGAAACAGCTTCTCGTCCGTTCGATCTTGATCGCGATGGTTTCGTTTTAGGTGAAGGTTCTGGATGTATTATCCTTGAAGAGTATGAGCATGCAAAAGCAAGAGGAGCGAAAATTTTAGCAGAGATTGCAGGCGGAGGAATGAGTGCCGATGCGTATCATTTAACTGCTACTCACCCTGAAGGCCTTGGTGCTTTCAATGTAATGAGAAATGCGTTGAAGGATTCAGGTTTAAATCCTGAAGACATCGATTATATCAATGTACATGGTACATCTACTCCGGTAGGTGATCCTAGTGAAGTAAAAGCGATTTTGAAGTTGTTTGGGGAGAGTGCTTACAAACTGAATATCAGTTCTACAAAGTCGATGACAGGCCACCTTTTAGGTGCTGCTGGAGCCATTGAATCGGTAGCAACTGTTTTAGCAGTTGTAAATGATATTATTCCTCCAACAATTAATCACTTTACCGATGACCCTGCTTTTGATCCGAAGTTAAATTTTACTTTTATGAAGCCACAACAACGTATTGTTCGTGCTGCTTTGTGTAATACTTTCGGTTTTGGCGGTCACAATGCTTCGATAGTTATTAAAAAGTTTATTGCATAGCGAATTGTCTCTAAAAAACCTGTTTAGGCTTCTGTTTTCGGCCGATGCGCAGGAGAAAAAACTGATTCGTTCACTGCGTTATTTATTGGGATTTTATCCTGGAAATCTCTCTGTTTATAAGTTAGCATTTAGTCATCGTTCTCTTTCTCTCGAAGCAGAAGGGGGCATTCGTTTAAGCAACGAACGTCTCGAATATCTTGGCGATGCTGTGCTTGGCGCAGTGGTAGCCGATATGTTGTTTAAAAAATTTCCGCTTCGCGATGAAGGCTTCCTAACGGAGATGCGTAGCCGAATAGTTAGCCGAGAGAATTTAAAAAATCTAGCAGTGAAAATTGGGGTAGATGAGCTTTTGCAGAAAGAAGCTTCTCCCGGTTCTTATCGTTCAATGTATGGCGATGCTTTCGAAGCACTTATTGGTGCTATTTATCTCGACAAAGGATATGGCGTTACGCAAAAATTTATTTTACATCGCATCATTCGTAATCATGTCGATTTAAATGAAATTGAAGCTACCGAGAAGAATTTCAAGAGTATGATTCTGAACTGGGGACAAAAGGAAAAACATTCAATTGTTTTTGAAACGATTGAAGAAGATCAGAAAACACGTCAGATAAAAGTCCGTCTTATTATTGATGAAGCCGAATCTGCTATAGGCATTGATTTCGTAAAGAAAAAGGCAGAACAGATCGCTGCCGAAAAAGCGTGTAAAGATTTAGGCCTCATCTGATTTTTTTCAGAGAGAAAACATTAAGATTTAATCTTTCATTTTTTGATTTTATCCCGAATTTGTAAATCTTTTACTAATATTACGGAATGTTATTGTTGTAGACCCGCCGCGTGGCGAAATTTCGTCTGCATAATCATTCATCATTATGGAAAGATTTACCGGCCTCATTGGTATTGTGGTTATCCTCGGATTGACCTATTTGTTGTCAAATAATCGTAAAGCAATTAATCTGCGATTGGTTTTCAGCGGTATTATATTGCAATTTTTAATCGCGATTCTTGTTTTAAAAATCCCACCTGTTACTTCTTTTTTTCAAAAACTTGGTCACGGCATGGAAAAAATTGAACAGTTTGCACGCAAAGGTGCAGAGTTCGTATATGGTGGTGTTGCGGTGCAACAGTTCAATGGAACGTTAGGCTCGTTTTATAGTGGAGGATTCGTTTTTGCTTTCAATATCACATCTACTATTATTTTGGTTTGTGTGTTAGTAGCTATTTTATATCACTTCGGTGTAATGCAACGAGTTGTAGCCGTAGTGGCCAAAGCAATGAATTTTATTATGCGCGTAAGTGGTGCAGAAGCATTAAGTAATGTGGCGAGCGCTTTCGTAGGGCAAATTGAAGCGCAAGTAATGATTCGTCCGTATTTGAATGACATGACCAAGAGTGAATTGTTGGCGAGCATGAGTGGAAGTATGGCTTGTATTGCGGGTGGTATATTGGTGGTGTATGTGAATATGGGTGCACAAGCAGGATTAGATCTTGCACCGAAATTAATTGCGGCAAGTCTAATGGCTGCACCAGGAGCATTGGTGATTGCCAAAATTTTATATCCAGAAACAGAGCAAAGTCAAACCATGGGGAATGTAAAACTCGAGGTAAAAAGTAATTATGTGAATATGATCGATGCTATTTCACATGGAGCTAGCGACGGATTTAAAATTTCGATGAATGTAATCGCCATGTTAATCGGATTTATTTCGTTGATCGCTATGTTAGATTGGATGTTGTTACATATCGGACATTGGTTTAGTGGTGATTTAAACTTAAGTCTAAATTGGATTTTCGGAAAAGCATTTTATCCATTAGCATGGTCGATGGGTGTTCCTTCACAAGATGTACAAGGGGTAGCTACTTTATTAGGTCAAAAACTTTCGGTCAATGAATTTGTAGCGTTTCAAAGTTTAGCACAAAAAGCAGTGCCTATTGTTACTGAAAAAGGATTATTGATTGTGTCAATTGCGATTTGCGGCTTTGCTAATTTTGCGAGCGTAGGAATGCAGATCGGGGGGATAGGAGAGCTAGCGCCAGCAAGAAGAAATGAACTCGCCAAGCTCGGCCTTAAAGCCCTTTTCGCAGGAACGATGGCGAGTTATTTATCGGCAACAATTGCAGGTATACTAATGTAATTAATTAAGATAGCTGTAATTATTCACGAATATAAAATACCCTATGCCAATAGAGTCTAAAATACAACCTGTTCATCTTTCTAAAGAACAATGGCTCACAATACAGGATCCGCCGAAAGGTGTTCTGGAAGGGCATCCGTATGGAGTCAATTGTGTAATCATTCGCTATAGTGCGGATGGAATAGGCGAGGGACCCAATCTTCACATTCATCCCTATGATGAAGTGTTTCATATTCTTGAAGGAAATGCTGAATTTACAATTGGAAATAAAACGATCATTGCTAAAGAAGGAGATTTGCTAATTGGGCCTGCTAATGTACCTCATGCGTATAAAAATATTGGTCCAGGACGTTTAGACACTGTTGATGTACACTTAAATAGTGAATGGATTCAATATGATTTGCCACGTGATGGCGAAGAACTAAGTGCGCCAAGTATACTAAAAGCATAAGGCGATAGCCTACTTATTACATACCATACAATGGAAATAATTTGGCCACCAACAGAGGATTGGCTTAATTAATTTTTTGCACTAAAAAACTTTTCACTTCAATTTTTGCAGCTTCGCAAATGTCCAAAGGAGGAAGGAATGTACTTCTTCAAAACGATAATACGTTTAATAAAAGATGAAACAAGAAAATTATATTATTACGGGTGGCCAGCTAGGTAAAAGCAGGCTTAATTTATTGTCAACTATTTTAGAGGATCATACCAAAAGATTTCTAAATTTTAATTCAGATCACGAGGGTATTTCATTTTTGGATTTAGGTTGTGGTGGAGGCAATGTGTCTAGAATGGTTGCCGAAATGATAGGAGTGCAGGGTAAAGTTGAGGCCGTTGATTTTGATAGTGAAATGATTGATTTAAATAATCAAGATTTACAAAAAAGTGGACTACTTAATACGACTTTTAAATGCAAAAGCGCATATGAAATAGATAATAAGGAGGAGTTCGACGTAACCTATTCGAGATTTTTATTATCACATTTAGAGTTTCCCGAAGAGGCGCTAAAAAAAATGGTGGAAGCTACTAAAGTGGGTGGTAAAGTGTACGTGGAAGATATAAATTTTGATGCCAGTTTTTGTCATCCTACGAACGAAGATTTTTATTCATACGTACGGTTATACATATCTGCAGCTATGACCAATAAGCATAATCCTCAAGTTGGAATTATTTTATTCGATATGTTTAACAAATTAGGATTGGTAAACATTAAAATAAATATTATTCAACCATGTTATAATGATGGCATAGGCAAATGGATGGCACACTTAACGCTGGATAGAATTAAAAATACAGTTATTAAACAAAATCTTATTAATGAAAACGATTTTTGTTCAGTGCTGGATGGAATTAAAAGCTTTACAGAAAACCCACATACAATTATTAGTCTGCCAAGAATATTTCAAGTAGTGGGGGAAAAGAAGTAATGCGATAGCTTTATTGTAGAAATAAGATAAAGGATACAAAACCAGTTGTCAATTTGTTGCCGCTGGAAATGAAAACAATTACTTTCAATTGTTTTTTTTGAAGGCTTCCTCAAATTATGGCTTTAGCTCTAATAGCCCCACTACAATATTTACCGCCAATGACCATGCAGAGCCCCACAGCAAACGATTGCAATTTATCTTTAGGATTTCATTTGGAGGCAGCACTTTAAGCTCATAAGGCAGGAAATAATCAATGGGCGTAAAAACAAACGACTTCCATCCCGGATTTCTTGCATGCAATTTATTTAAACGATAATGCAAAACTATTTTCCATCCAAGAAACACGAAAATCAATAGGCCGGAAAGGGTGTGGAGGAGGGGGAGGATTCGGAGCATAATCTAACAGATTTGTAAAAATACAAAATGTATCAATCTTGCTTATTATTAATAAGAACAATTTTATTATCTCTGATTAAGCAATGAAAATTCTCATAAGCTTCCCTTCGAAGAGTTCCTTCTGTCACTTTAATTTAAGTTTGAATTTCTGCAATAGATAAATGCCCAATTTCTTCTGTCAAAGCAACTCTATCATTTTCATAATTTGCACTGTCCCCCATGTGTTGGCTTGCAGCTCTTTTAATTTTGCGAAGCGTTGGCGGAAACCTTTAGTTTTTTTTTCATTATATCGGTGGTTTTTAGTTTAAAATTCGCAGGTAAATGTATACATCAATGCTAAATAAAAATTCATTCTGCCAAGTAATGTTAAAAAATCATCCATTTCCTTTAGTTTTCCTCGAGGATAAATAAGGGTTTTAATGAGGAGAATATTCATGATGCTAACATTCTATACTATTTCTTTTCCAAATATACTCTTTCTGCTCCTTACCCCCAACTCGCCGCTTGTGTTTTCGATTGAAAAATTTTCGATTGAAAAATATAATATTAATTCGTTACGCGATTAATAGGTAATAATAAGTTCGGTTTAGCTCGCACTTTGGAAATAATGTAGGCACGTTACCTTGCAATTGGAATTGAACTGTGGAGTTAGTTGGCCATGTAGTTTTGATTTCCACCGCTCAATATAGATTGCAGGCTATTGTAAGCAACCTTTCTACCGCTCCCTCCATTTGCTCTCTAATCCCATAAAATCTTCCAAATGATAAACATAATCGGAATAAGTGAAAAGAACAGTACGATTGTCAACAATTTTGTATTTTTTTCTTTTTTCAATTGACAACTTTTGCAGGTCAGGAAAATATTTTATGGGAACAATAATTTCACGACCATCTTTAAGTTTCAATTTTATTTTTCCCGGGGTATTGAAATTTAATTTTTGAATACAAATTCCGGTATTTTTAAGTATCATCGTTATATTTAAATTTTTCAAGAAATTAATTATTTCTGCATTCGTTGTCCAAAAATAAAACATAAACTTGCCTGTAGTAATTCGCAAATTGCTAAGTTGTTCTTATATTAAATCACATTCAATACGAGCATTAACGAATCATTTCAATTCTGTTTTTTTTCTAAAGTGGCGTGTATTTTTTGTATTTGAAAAATAGTAGTATTGTAATAGCGGGGTGTAATATTACAAACAAAATAACATTCAATTGCTAATAGGTAATGACTATTGCATGACTCATTACCTCCATTATTTTAAAGGATATCTAAAATATTCAATCCATCGTTTTCTTTTAATTTTGTGAGGTGTAAAAAAGCCCCGGGTTCCCGAGGCTTTAATGTTATTGCTGTTTGATTTCCGCTTTCTTTTTAATTAAATAATAAACGGGTAATCCTAAAAATACAATTCCTAATCCACTCCAGGTATTTTGCGGCTTGGTGATAAGTAATATAATACAAATAGCTGCTGCTAATATAATGTAGAGTATGGGAAGAATAGGATATGCAATTACTTTGTATGGTCGCTCTGCATCTGGTTCTTTTTTGCGCAGCACAAATAGTCCGCCGATAGTAACCATGTAAAACAACAACGATGCAAAGGTGGTATAGTCGAGTAAATCGCCATAGGTTCCCGACAAGCATAATAAACTAGCCCAAATTGCTTGCGCTGTTAAAGCATTGCCTGGTACGTTGTTTTTGTTCAGTATTCCTGCTTTCTTGAAGAAGAGTCCTTCGTTGGCCATAGCATAATATACTCTGGCTCCAGATAAAATTATTCCGTTGTTACATCCAAAAGTAGAGATCATAATTAACGCCGCCATAAAGTACACTGCACTATCACCTAGTATGCGTGATGCCGCTGCAGTACCTACACGATCGTTTGTTGCAAACTGAATGCCTTGTCCAATTACATTGGTTGCATGCGGATCACCATGTACTGGTAACAATCCTAAGTAAGCGATGTTAGCTAAGATATATAAAACCGTTACGATGGTAGTTCCCATCAACAAACTCAACGGAATATTTTTTTTTGGATCTTTTATTTCACCTGCAATGAACGTTACATTGTTCCAAGCATCGCTCGAAAATAAGGAGCCAATCATAGCTGTTCCTAATGCCAATATAATTCCGATGCCATGCAACGATTGAGAGGTCCAGTTTCCGTCTTTCTGCACCATCTGCACTGCTTCCCATGGCGACTTAAAGTTCGCTGCAAACCAAGGTTCGTTTAATCCTACATAAATACCAACTACAATGATTAGCAATAGCGCAATGATCTTGGCTGAAGTGAATAACATTTGTATCACCTTGCCATTGTTCACCCCTTTACTATTAATCCATGTTAGGAAGAAGATGATGCCGATGGCTACTGCATTGGCCGACGATATTTTTACAATCCCTGCATCAAGTATAATATTATCGATACTGATCCAAGGAAAGAACACGCCGCTGTATTTAGCAAAGGCTACAGCTACGGCTGCAATTACTCCCGTTTGAATTACAGTGAAAACGGTCCATCCATAAAGGAAAGAAGTTACATCACCCCAAGCTCTTTTTATATACACGAATTGTCCGCCTGCTTTAGGCATCATGCCAGCTAGTTCTCCGTAACTTAGTGCAGCCATTACCGTTATTAATCCACTAATGATCCAGAGTAGTAATAACCATCCGGTTCCACCCACATTTCGGCTCATATCGGCACTAACAATGAAGATTCCGGATCCAATCATAGATCCGGCAACCATCATAGTAGCATCTTTAAGTCCTAATGTGCGGGTTAACTTGTTTGTTGATTCCGCCATTATTATTTTATTTGAATTGTTTTAAGAATCGTGCCCGTACTTGCTGTGTTTCTTGCTGTATCCAAAATAGATTACAATACCAATTAACATCCACACGATTAAACGTATCCATGTGTCGCCTGGTAAGAAATACATCAACCCTAAAGAAGAAAGAATTCCTAAGATGGGCACAAGAGGGAAGAAAGGTGTTTTAAATGGACGAACTAAGTCGGGCTTACTGTAGCGTAATACAAGTATGCCTCCGCAAACAATTACGAATGCGAGAAGCGTACCAATGGAAACTAATTCTCCTAATAATCCGATAGGAAATAAGCCAGCAACAATCATTGCAACCGCACCTGTAATGATTGTAGTGATATATGGCGTTTTGTATTTTTTATGTACTCGGCTAAAAGAAGCAGGCAATAGACCATCTCTCGACATCGAATAAAAGATACGCGGCTGGCCCATTAGCATTACAAGAATTACTGAACTTAATCCGGCAATGGCACCAGTTTTAATTAATGGACGCAGCCAGTTTAGACCATTGCCTGCCGCATTTACAGCCACGGCAATAGGAGCAGGAGTGTTGAGTAATTTATAACTTACAATACCTGTCATTACCAATCCTACTAGTATATAAATGATAGTACAAATTACAAGCGAACCAAGAATTCCCCAAGGCATATCTTTTTGAGGATTTTTTGCTTCTTGCGCAGCAGTAGAAACAGCATCGAAGCCCACATACGCAAAGAAGATGATGCCTGCTGCTCTCACTATACCACTCCATCCGAATTCACCAAAAACACCGGTATTAGCAGGAATGAAAGGATGCCAGTTATCGGCATTGATATATTTCCAGCCAAAGATTACGAATAACATAATTACAATCACCTTAATGATTACGATCACGTTATTAAAATTCGCCGACTCACGAATTCCAACTACAAGAAGCCAAGTCATTAAGCCAATAATAAACATTGCGGGAATATTGATAAACGCTCCAGTAGCGGTGTACACATGAGTAGCTGTATCATAAGCTATGGGCGCACTACTGAGTGAATCAGGTATGGTAATACCAAAATCTTTTAGAAAACTTACTACATATCCCGACCAACCTACTGCCACGGTAGAAGCACCAAATAGATATTCGAGTATTAAGTCCCAGCCGATAATCCACGCAATAAATTCGCCAAGTGTTGCATAAGCATAGGTATAAGCACTTCCCGCAATAGGAATCATTGATGCGAATTCCGAATAACATAAACCGGCGAAAGCACAAGCGATACCAGCAACGATAAACGAAATTACAACAGCAGGGCCTGCATGTTGAGAGGCTGCAGCACCGGTAAGTACGAAAATTCCCGCACCGATGATAGCTCCTACTCCTAGCATAACTAGGTTTGTTTTGCCTAACGTCCTTTTTAAAGAATGCTCGCCCTCATGGTTAGCCTCATTCATAAGGGCATCCATTGATTTGGTAACAAATATATTTTTCGACATGATTATAATTAGTTTGCGTAACAAACCTAATGTAAAAAGATCAATAAAAAAATTGGAGAGGAGAGATTTTTTGATTTTCGATTTTGCAAAGTTCTGCAGTGTGTCGTAGAGGACTTGTTTTTTAAAGGGAATTAATGCGACTCTGCTATAGTGCCTAGCAAAAATCCAGAAGGGATATCGCAAAAGATGCTTAATTTGGTCCCATGATCACCACCCTAATCATTATTGTATTCTGTTTTGGTTATCTGTTTATTGCAGCCGAGCAAATCGTAAAAATTAATAAGGCGGCTGTGGCAATTGTAACAGGTGTGTTATGCTGGACTATTTATACACTGGGAGGAGGTATCGGTGTCGATCAAGTTAATATGGAGCTCTTTAGTCATTTGGCCTCAATTAGTGAGATCTTGTTTTTCTTGCTCTCCGCAATGACTATTGTAGAGCTCATTGATGCCCACGACGGTTTCGATATTATAACTTCGGTTATCCGTACCCGTAGTAAGGTGAGGTTGTTGTGGATTATTGGTTTGCTTAGTTTTTTTCTCTCTGCAATTCTTGATAATTTAACCACTACCATTGTAATGGTCTCCTTACTTCGTAAGCTTATTGAAGACCGCGACACTCGATTTTATTATATTGGAGTGGTGGTGATCGCAGCAAATGCTGGCGGGGCATGGACCCCTATAGGCGACGTTACCACTACCATGTTATGGATAGGACATCAGATTACTGCATGGAATATTATGAAAGAACTGTTTCTTCCATCACTTGTAAGTTTATTGGTGCCATTGGTATTAATATCCTTCAGAATGAAGGGTGAATTAATGCTAATGCAACCAAGCAATGATAGTCGTCCGAAGATTTCAATTGCCGAACGGAATATTATTTTTTACTTAGGGCTTACATCTCTTATTTGCGTTCCCCTATTTAAAACCTATACGCATTTGCCTCCAGTTATGGGCATATTACTCGCCTTAGGAATATTGTGGATCATAACTGAAAAGATACACCGGCGCAAGCCCGAAGAAAAAAAAGATGTATACTCGGTAGTAAGAGCATTGCAACGCATCGATGTAACGAGTGTGCTTTTTTTTATGGGAATACTTTTAGCGATAGGAGCATTAGAAAGTGTAGGCCTATTGCATCAGTTAGCTACGCTGATGAATGAAAAAGTAGGTAACCTCAGTTTAATAATAATGGCAACGGGTTTGGCATCAGCTATTGTTGATAATGTTCCGTTGGTAGCGGCCACTATGCATATGTACGATTTGCAAAACTACCCTACTGATAATTTTGTATGGGAATTTTTAGCCTACTGCGCAGGAACGGGTGGAAGCATACTTATCATTGGAAGTGCGGCTGGAGTAGCGGCCATGGGAATGGAACAAATTAGCTTTGGTTGGTACCTGCGTAAAATAGCAATATATGCATTAGCCGGTTTTTTTGCTGGCGCAATGTTGTATATGATGATGGAAGGATAGTTTTCATTATTCTTCATTGCTATTTCTTATAGTGAAGATCGATTTGAAATAGCGATTCAATAAAATAGCAGATATCTAAAAATAAAAAATCCCCGATTAAGTGATAATCGGGGATTTTATTGTTGACTTATGTATTAAGACCAGCCTGGAATATTGCTAATTAATCCATTTGTTTCAAGATAGATTACTAATATAATCATTAGTAACATTCCGATACCGAATAATAACATGAGGGTACGATAGCGACTAGCAGTACCGGTTAGTTTATGGAAACGATAAATATTAAACACTGTTTTTTCGGCACGAACAAATGCGCCTTCTCCTTTAACAATATAATCGAACGCTCCGTGTTTCATAGAATTTACGGCTACTTCAATTCTATCCTGACCACTAATCATCACTACTTCTACCGCTGGAGCAATGCTTTTAATTTCTTGAAGAATTTCAGTGCCGTCCATCGCATCTTTCACCTGAGAATCCAAGTTGTAATCGAGAAAAACGATAGTAGGGATGCGAACTTTTAATGCCGCTAAACACTCTTCGCCCGTTCCGAAACTATGGATTTCATAGGCTGGCATGTTTCCTAAATGGTCTGCCAATAATTCGCGTTGCAACGGTTCGTCGTCAACAATATAAATAAGCGCTTTTCCTGCCATAATACTATTAATTTCCTAATGCTTTTAACTGTGCTTCTAACTCCACAGTAATTATTTCGAGCTGTGCTTTAAAAATTTCGAGACTTGCAGGAATTTGTTCAAGATCTACAAGATCCCCTGCCATTCTTTCAATGTTTTTTAGTAATTCTTCAGTTCCTTTCGCACCAAAGTACCCTAATTGAGGCTTTAAAGCGTGAGCGGTTCCTTTTACTCCCGACCAGTCTTTGCTTAATGCATATAGCTCCATTTGCTGTAAACTTATTGGGGCTCCAGTTAAAAACATACGAATGTATTTCGACATTTTATCGTTTGCTCCACCTGTCAAACTGCGAAGGTAGCTAAGGTCGGTTATTTCTTTATTCTCGCTCATGGTTAAAATTATGAAAGTTCAAAATTATACTTTTTATTATAACTTCAGTTTGATTTACTGAAGGATTAACATTTTTTTAGTTTGAAAGATTTAGGAATGGGCTTGGCCCGCTAGTTCCTCTACTAATATCCTAAGCTTTACAGGGTCGAATGGCTTCGCCAGATGTCGGTCCATGCCCACCTCAAAACATTTCTCCACTTCTTCCTTAATCGCGTTTGCGGTAAGAGCTAAAATGGTGCTATTTTGGTTGGGGCCTGCAATTTCTCTGATCAGCTTTGTAGCTTCGTAGCCATCCATCAAGGGCATATGGATATCCATAAATATCAAATCATATTTCTTCATTGCAGCCATTTCCACTGCTTGCTTTCCGTTTTCGGCGAGTTCAACAGTAATATCATCGAATAAGCTTTCCAATGTATCGGTGGCCACCATTTGATTCATAGGCTGATCTTCCACCAGTAATACTAATAATGGAGTGTTGATCGATCGGTTAGGCGCCTCGTTGTTTTCTTCGAGTGGTTCTTCTCCAATTTCGTAATTGAGTTCAAAGCTAAAGGTGGTGCCAACATCCTTCGTCGATGATACGTGCATAAATCCACCTTGTAATTCTACGAGTTGCTTACTAATGGTAAGTCCGAGGCCGGTGCCGCCAAATCTACGTGTTGTATCATTGCTTTCCTGCGTGAAGCTCTCAAAAATTTGGCTCATCTTTTCGGGTGAGATTCCAATACCCGTATCGGTTACTTCGAAGCGGAGGTTAATCGATTTTCCGTCTTCATTCTTTGCAAGAATATGAATTTTGATTTCCCCATTTTCGGGAGTAAATTTAATAGCATTCCCTACCAAATTGATGAGGATTTGCGATAAACGAACAGGGTCTCCTTTTAGCCACTGAGGAATCGAAGATTCCATCTCAACTGCGAAGGAAATTTTCTTTTCTTCTGCTTTTAGATATAAGGTTTGGTAAACAGCATCGATCGCCTCTCGTAAATTATAATCGATATGTTCGAACATGATTTTGCCCGCTTCAATTTTACTTACATCTAAAATATCGTTTATAATAGAAAGCAAGTTAACTGAAGCTTGTTTCATTCCTTTCAGATAACGCATCTGTTCTTCACGTGGCGACTTATCAAGCAATAGGTTCGTCATTCCAATAATAGCATTGAGCGGAGTACGAATTTCGTGGCTCATGTTTGCCAAAAATTGCTGCTTGAAATGAGAACGTTGTTCGGCTTCATCTCTAGCAATCATAGCAATGCTAAGCTCTTCTTTTGCCTCGATGCCTTCTTGCAACTGACGACGTTCGCGAATCGTTTTGTCGAGTGTTGTTTGGAGATCGGTGAAATCGATAGGCTTAGTAATGAAATCGAATGCACCTAAGTTCATAGCCGCACGAATATTCGACATGTCGCCATAGGCAGAAAAAACAATTGCTTTCAAAGGATGAAATTTTTTCATCTCATTTAGCAACGTTAGCCCATCCATTACAGGCATATTAATATCCGTCATTACCACATCTATCGAAGGGTCGCGGTCTAAAAAAGCTAATGCTTCCTTGCCGTTTAAAGCAAAGTTTAGCACATAAATATTTTCTTTTAACTGTTTACGGAAACGCTGACGGAAAAGGAATTCCTGGTCAGGTTCATCGTCAACAATAAGTATATGAACGGGAGTAGAACTCATGGTTTATCAAGACTGTGTTTCAGTAGTTAATGGGATGGCAATAAATTAGGCATTTAAGGGAAGCAAGATACTGAATAAAGTATATTCACCCTCAATGCTATCTGCATTTAATCGCCCGTTGTGACTTTTTGTTATAATATCGAAGCTTAAACTTAATCCTAATCCAGTGCCTTCGCCCGCAGGTTTGGTAGTAAAGAAAGGCTCAAATATTTTATCAAGAACAGATTTCGGTACACCGGTACCGTTATCCTTTACGGTGATTTCAACGAATTCGTTTTTAATAGCCGTACTTATCATTAATTCAGGTTGATAAATTTTATTTTTTAAGAATTCCTTTTTCTTATTCATCGCATAAAATCCATTGCTGATGATATTTAATAATACGCGACCAACATCTTGTCGATTTATATTTAATTCTGGAAGTTGATCGGTGTAATGAGAACTCACAATGCAATTTAGCGAAGGCATTTTTACGCGTGCTCCATGGTATGCGAGGCCTGCAATTTCAGCACATAGTTTATTTACATCTACCAACTCTTTCTTCGCGTCGCCCGAGCGAGAATGCAACAACATGTTTTTCACAATATCATCGGCTCGTTTGCCGTGATGATTTATTTTATTCAGCAATTGAACGATATCGCGTTCGAGTTCTGCCTTGTCTGCAGGATCTTCAGTAGTTTTTACTTCTTCTAATAGTTCGATGGCGGTTTCTGAAAAATTATTTATAAAGTTCAGAGGGTTCTGAATTTCATGCGCAATACCTGCGGTAAGTTGTCCGAGTGAAGCCAACTTTTCTTTCTGCACCAATTGATTCTGAGCACTCTTTAATTTCGCTAATGTATCGGCTAACTCGACATTCGATTTCTCGAGTTGCGTGTTTGATTTACGTTTAATTTTATAACGATTGAAGAGTAGTATAGCGAGTAATAAAGCGGCGAGTGTTAGGGCCAATAATAAATTCCGGAAGCCCGTTTGACGTTCGAGTTGCACTTCTTTTTTTGCAATATCACGTTCTTGTTCTGCTTTAAGGCGGTTGAGTGCTTCGAGGGCAATTTCTTGTTCTTCAATAGCGCGATCTTTCGCCTGAATTTCAATATCTGTTTTCGAAATAACTTGACTTAGTTCGAGTTGAGTTTGGTTCATTATCATCGACTGCTCCTGATTTTGTTTTTGCAGCATATCAATGATCTGTTCCTTTTGTTCGAGTTCGGGCAAAGAGAGAGTAGGACGGAGAATTTCTAACTTAGAAAGCGAATCTTTCAATTCGCGATATTTATCGTGATATATATCGGCGTTTGTAAAATCATTTTTAAAACTATTCAACGTGAAGAGTTGCATATAAGCATCCTTCAAGAGCTTTTTAACGAGGAGTTGATGGTCGTAAGAAAAGCTCTTGTTGAAAAATTCGATGGCATTTTCGAACTGTCCCTTTTTAAATTGTACAAGCCCCATATTTCGTAGCACGACAGCCTTAAGTTTAGTGTTTTTCCCTTGGTTTAATAGATCGAGTGCTGACAAGAAATTTTCTTGTGCCTTTTTCGAGTCGTTCATCTTCAGCATCATCTCGCCGAGATTATTTAAACAAAGTGCGGCAGCATCTTTTTCACCTCCCGATAGGTACGATTTAGAAGCACGTTTATAGTATTCGGCGGCCGAATTAGAGTCGTGGAGTCTGTTAAAGCATTGAGCCGAAAGAGCCTTTACGAGTCCAGTAACTTTGGGTAGTTTTTGAGTTTCAACCCAAGGGGCTGCTTCGCGTAAGAGTTGCAGTGCTGCGGTAAAATTTTTGAGTTGAATTTGCGCAATCGCCGACTCAAGTAACGATGTTGTAAGGTAGTTCGAATTATTAGTAGCTCTAGCGGCCTCGGTAGCCTTTTTAAAATATACCGATGACTTGGTAGGATCGCTCTTTTTGAGGTAGATCAAGCCAAGGTTTACCGCCGAATAAAAGATACCTGTGCTGTTTTTTTTACGCGTTGCATCGTCGAGTCGACGAAGATTAATTAATTCATTGCCACTAAAAGGAAGATATTTGCCTGGGCGCTGAAAGTTGGTAATGCCCATTGTGGCGGCCGAATCGTTTAGCTGCTTCAAAAAGTCGGGATCCTCTTGAGAATAAGAAAGTAAAGGTGCTGAAAGTAAAAGGCACAGCATTGCTAATGCGAAAAAATATTTCGGCGAAAGTCGCTTCAAATGAAGCGCCAAGGCATATTCGTAATTAGAGATAATAAATTTCACAATTGATTTGGCTGCTGACAAGATACAAAAGTCAGAAAAGAAATCAAACCAACGGATAAAAAATTGGTATTAAAGGGCCGTTTTACGGACTTTGTTATTCTGATAAGAAGTAAATATTTCACGACGATCCTCACTGAATGAATTCACTTGTTTTGCTTCGGCAGGCAAGTTATCGATATAAGAAAATGTTAATAACTCTGCCATCTCATCCGGCTTCACACCAGAAACTTCAGCATACTTCTCCAATTGACTAAATAGTTGATTGATCTTTTGTAGGGCCTCGTATTGGGTTGCTGTTATCATGATTTATTTTTTCTAAAAAGGTGATTGATGAATATTATTCTATAGTAAAAGTAAGTGGTTATTAGAGTATTAAGAGCTTTCGGTATCAGTTTTTTTCAACAATTTAAGTTAATGAAAATTCTAACAACATTCAGAGGCAATGATGAAGAAATAAACACAAAAAAATAAATACATACCTTTATAAAACGCAAACTAATTGTGTTTCAATGCAATTTCACTTATGTTGTTGCGTTAATTTTCAACCGTTAATAAAAAAGTGTTGACAAGGGGAATTTTATGTGTAACTTGCACCCTTCATTACGCATCCGCAAAATCAGGAACAGTTAGGGTGTATAGTGTTAATTAATAGCTAGATATGCGTCAACTAAAGATAACAAAATCGATTACCAACCGCGAAAGCGCCTCTTTTGAAAAGTATTTACAGGAGATTGGTAAAGAAGAACTCATTACTGCACAAGAAGAAGTAGAGTTGGCACGCCGGATTCGTCAGGGTGACCAAAGAGCATTGGAGAAGCTCGTACGTGCAAATCTCCGTTTCGTAGTATCAGTAGCGAAACAATATCAAACCCAAGGGCTTAGCCTACCGGATTTAATTAACGAAGGGAACTTGGGGCTTATTAAAGCAGCTAAGAAATTCGATGAAACACGTGGTTTCAAATTCATCTCTTACGCCGTATGGTGGATTCGTCAGTCGATTATGCAGGCATTAGCCGAGCAAGCTCGTATTGTTCGTTTGCCATTAAACCAATTAGGAGCTGCAAACAAAGTAAAAAAGGCATTCTCAGAATTGGAGCAAAAGTTTGAACGCGAACCAAGTCCAGAAGAATTAAGTGCTATCCTCGACTTGCCGATGGATAAAGTGACCAACACTATGAAAATGCCGGGGAAACACGTATCAATGGATGCGCCGTTAGTTTCAGGTGAAGACAGCACTTTATTAGATGTATTAGAGAATGGCGATAGCCCTGGTGCAGATTCTGCATTGATTAATGAATCATTACAAAAAGAAATTAATCGTTCATTAGCTACTTTATCTGAGCGTGAGCAAGATGTAATTAAGATGTTTTATGGTATTGGAATTCAACACGGATTATCGTTGGAAGAAATCGGAGAAAAATTCGATCTTACTTCTGAACGTGTGCGTCAGATAAAAGAAAAGGCTATTAAAACACTTCGTCAAAACTCAAGAAACAAACTGTTGAAAGCCTACTTAGGATAATTAACATCACATTAATAGAAAAGCCTTCCTTAACAGGGAGGCTTTTTTTATTGATTTCGAATTTTTGAATGGGCCACAGATGACACAGATTTAATAAGAGAAGGTATGAGTTTTAAATAACCGGAGCCCTCCTCTATCATAACAAATCAAAATCACCAGTTTTACCTGCGACCCATTAAGCAAAGCGCCACCCCTGTTCAAAATCCGATTTTGTTCATAAACCACCTCATTATGTTAAAAATTATCCGCTTTTACTCTTGGTTATGCAGCTCGTTTTGGGTTGCTTTGTAAAAGTCGAATAGCTTCCATTTGTTTTGATGATTCAACTTATTATTCAAATGGTTATCGCATTCGGAAATCACTTCACCAATTAACCTAAATTATTATGTCAGCTGTTGACCACACTCAAGATGAAATCCTTTTAAGGGAAAATAAAGAGCGTTTTGTATTGTTCCCGATAAAATACGACAAGATTTGGGCAATGTATAAACAAGCTGAAAACAGTTTCTGGACAGCAGAGGAAGTTGATTTGTCGGCTGATCAAAAAGACTGGGAAAGACTTAACGATGGGGAAAAGCATTTCATCACGAATGTATTGGCCTTTTTCGCTGCTAGTGATGGTATTGTGAATGAAAATCTAGCGGTTAACATGATGAATGCTGTTCAACTTCCTGAGGCGCGCTGTTTCTATGGATTTCAGATCATGATCGAGAATATTCACTCTGAAATGTATTCTTTGTTGATCGATACGTATGTTAAAGATAATGTGGAGAAGAGTCGTTTGTTTAATGCAATCGAAACAGTTCCATGCGTTACTAAAAAAGCAGAGTGGGCTTTGCGTTGGATCGAAAAAGGAACTTTCGCTGAGCGTTTAGTTGCTTTTGCTGCAGTTGAGGGGATCTTCTTTAGTGGGTCTTTTTGCTCTATTTTCTGGTTAAAAAAACGTGGTTTAATGCCAGGTCTTGCAACGTCGAACGAATTCATAAGCCGCGACGAAGGTATGCATTGCGATTTCGCTTGTTTATTGTATAGCATGCTCACGCACAAGCTTTCTGAAAAGCAAGTGACAGATCTTATTTTGAGTGCTGTCGCTATTGAGCAGGAGTTTGTTACTGACGCTCTTCCAGTTGATTTAATCGGGATGAATTCAAAGTTGATGGCACAATATATAGAGTTTGTTGCCGATCGCTTATTGAATTCTCTAGGGTATCCTAAAGTGTATAATAGCGAAAATCCATTCGACTTCATGGAAACAATTTCATTAGAAGGAAAGACGAATTTTTTCGAAAAACGTGTTTCTGAATATACGAAGGCCGGTGTTGGTAAATCGAGGGAAGAACAAAATATTTCGTTCGATACTGATTTTTAACCAGAATTATATAGAATTTAGAAAAGGAAGGCGAAAGTCTTCCTTTTTTGATAATAGGCCATCGATGATTAGCGATAGAACAGTCTGCCATAAATATCTTCAGTTGAAACGAAATCTAAATTGGGCCAAAATAAATTCCTATACCCTAGAACTGGGGCGGGGCATTGCAAATTAGCACACTCCTCTCAATCGCCTTACAAGCAGCCAAAATTTCTTCTTGGGTATTGTTTTTTCCGATACTTATGCGAATGCTTGCTTCTGCTTCTTTGTTAGTAAGCCCCATGGCTTTTAGCACATACGATGGCTCAGGAATCGCCGATGAACATGCCGATCCCGTGCTGATGCCAACATTGCTTAGTTGTTTAATTAGACGCTCACTTTTTATTCCAGGTATTAGCAAATTACATGTATTCGGCAAACGGTTTTTCATGCTTCCGTTGATTCGACTACCGCAATATAATTCGAGGTATTGTTCAATAATTGTACGTAAACGGGAGGTGTTAATGGCATAGTCCCATAGTTCTTCGTTTGCCAACGTTAATGCGGTAGCTAATCCAATAATACCTGGTACGTTATAAGTGCCTGAGCGAAGCCCGTTTTCTTGCCCTCCGCCTGTAAACACCGGACGTATTACCGCCCTTGGATTTTTACGGCTTATGTAAAGAGCTCCAACCCCTTTCGGTCCATAAAACTTATGTGCCGAAATACAAGCTAGACTAAAATGATGGTCTTTAACATTCACGCGTATCTTTCCAAAGGCCTGCGTAGCATCGCTAAAGAAGGCGATTTTTTTTTCGGCACAAAAGCGCCCAATCGTTTCGGTATCTTGAAGTGTTCCCGTTTCATTATTTGCGAGCATCACACAAACTAATATGGTATCGTTACGAACGGCATTTTTTAAATCTTGAAAATCAATTCGACCCTCACGATCAACATCAAGTAAGGTAATGTTGGCTCCCTCTAATTTTAAATCTTCTAGTGTATCTAGTACCGCTTTATGTTCAGTTTTAACACTAATGATGTGCTTTCCCTCGTGGGCATAGGCTTTAAAAGTGCCACGTATAGCAATGTTAATAGCCTCAGTAGCACCGGATGTAAAGATGACTTCAGAAGGTTCACAGCCAATGGCCTCAGCTGTTTGTTGTCGGGCATAATCAATAGCCGCCTTCGCCTCGAAGCCCGCCAAGTGTGAATGACTCGACGCATTGCCGAAATGCTCGCTAAACCAAGGTAACATGGCTTCTAGCACCGCTGGAGCAAGGGGAGTGGTACTGTTGTAGTCGAGGTAAATAAATGACATAAAAGAAGAATAAAAAACAAAAATAAGGGAAAGAAGTATTGATAAGCAGTAAAGATTCGTATGGCATATCGTTTCAAACTCCTATTTTTGCGATCATGAGTTCAGCAATAGTTAAAAAATTCAGCGGCGAAGAGCTGTTTAAGAATGTAATTAGTCATGCGAAAGAGTATGGCTTTATCTTTCAATCGTCAGAAATCTACGATGGACTAAGTGCCGTGTATGATTATGGTCAGATGGGCGTGGAGTTAAAGAAAAACATCCGCGATTATTGGTGGAAATCGATGGTGCAATTAAATGAAAATATTGTAGGGATTGATACTGCTATCTTCATGCATCCAACCACTTGGAAGGCTTCCGGACACGTTGATGCGTTTAACGATCCGTTAATTGATAATAAAGATTCGAAGAAGCGATACCGTGCTGATGTTTTAATTGAAGATCATATTGCTAAGGTTGAAGTTAAGATTCAGAAAGAAGTAGAAAAAGCGAAAGCGCGTTTCGAAAATTTTGATGAGGTAATGTTTGTTTCAACCAACCCTCGTGTTGTAGAAAATCAGAAAAAGATCGACGAGATAAATGCACGATTTAAAACAGCGTTGAACGATAATAACCTCGAAGATGTAAAGCAGTTGATTCTCGATTTAGAAATTGTTTGTCCTATAAGTGGTTCGCGCAATTGGACCGACGTGCGCCAGTTTAATCTGATGTTTAGTACACAGTTAGGATCGGTGAGTGATGAGTCGAATACAATTTACCTTCGCCCAGAAACCGCACAAGGAATTTTCGTGAATTTTTTGAATGTACAAAAATCTGGAAGAATGAAAATTCCTTTCGGCATTGCTCAAACTGGAAAAGCTTTTCGTAACGAAATCGTAGCGCGTCAATTTATTTTCCGCATGCGTGAATTTGAGCAGATGGAGATGCAATTCTTTGTAAAGCCAGGAACCGAAATCGAGTGGTATGAAAAATGGAAAGCTAAGCGCATGCAATGGCATAATAGCTTAGGTTTTCCTCAGTCGAAATACCGTTTTCACGATCATATTAAGTTAGCTCACTACGCAAATGCCGCTGCGGATATTGAATTTGAATTTCCATTCGGATTTAAAGAATTGGAAGGAATACACTCCCGTACCGATTTTGATTTAAAAAGTCATATGCAATACTCTGGAAAAAAATTGCAGTATTTTGATTCGGAAGATAACGAAAACTATATTCCGTATGTGGTAGAAACATCAATTGGCTTAGACAGAATGTTTTTAGCAATGATGTCGATGGCGTTGAATGAAGAAGTTTTAGAAGATGGAAGTTCGCGAGTAGTGATGAACATTCCTCCTTTCTTAGCGCCCTACAAAGTAGCAGTTTTGCCATTGATGAAAAAAGATGGGTTACCTGAAAAAGCGAGAGAGATCATTGATGAACTGAAGTTAGATCATCTATGTATCTACGAAGAAAAAGATGCAATTGGTAAACGCTACAGAAGAATGGATGCGATTGGAACACCTTATTGCATTACGGTAGATCACCAAACATTAGAAGACAATACAGTAACTATCCGCGACCGCGACACGATGAAACAAGAACGTTTAGCGATTGATCAACTGGCGCAAATTGTAAATCAAAAAGTAAGCATGAGTTTGCAGTTAGCAAAATTGATGTAATAATATTCCCCGAAGTAGATTTGTTGTCATTTTGACGCGAAGATACTTCGGGGTTTTAATTTAATTTTTAATTAGTGCGCTAAGGATTTCCAGTTGCACTAAAATCATACAAATTATACCCGACCTTTTTAGGGACAATCATTTCTTTACTGTAAATTGGAATAGCATTTCGGGCAGATACTTTAATATAGGACGGGGTTTCTGCGAAGCGAATGGGTATAATTATTTTTGCTTCCCCAACGTTATTTAAAATGCAATTTTGATGAAAGAGGTTGTTTGCACTTATCATTTCGATGCGTATGCTATCGCACGCTGTGGGGTCATCACTGATGCCAAGGTTAAATAATACAGGTCGCATTTTCTTGTTTCCTTCATACAATCCTTGAAGAAACACTTTTATACGATATTCGAAATTACTTTGAATAAAATTGGTATCGATACGAATGTTATCGATGTATATGTTGTTGCCGTAATGACCAATATTGTTAATTCGGAAAATTATACTTTCACTACCTCCATACGAAGATAGCGATATTGTGTCGGTTCGCCATTGAGAGCTTTCAGGGCTAAAATAGCTTTGTTGTAATGGGCAGGTCGCGAGTGTATTTCCTGAGCGGCAATAAATGGTTTGGTAGCTGCTGCCACAATCAGTAGAAATTTGTAATTCTAGCGTATCCTTAGAAAGGGAATCATAAGTAGCATATGCTATATCTAATAATAATTGCGCTGCGCGATGTTCGGGAAGTTTTATGCGTTTTGATTGCATGATGTCTTTTCCGCCTTGTTCATTATGTAAAAAATTTTCGAATACCATACAATTTTGATGAAGAGAACCGGTATTGATTTTTTTCCATATATAATAGGGATCGCCACCATTAATAATGGAATCGATCAATGTATTTTCGTTTTCAAACGATTCGGTTGGTAGTGTTGAATCAGTTAGTGTTGAAATGTAATTTCGGATCAGTAATGTATCCGATGTGGTTGTTCCATTTGCAATGAGAAAAAGATCAAATATCCCTAATGAATCATAAACAACAATTGGATTAATAGCTGTGGAGGTGGCTGGAGTTCCTCCAGGGAAGATCCAGTGTTGTCCGTTAACAGCTCCACAACTTGTACTATTAAAATGAATGGCTTTTGTTCTGCAAACGTGTTGTTCGCTCGATTGAAATGATGCTTTTACACTTCGCAATGAATCAAATGCAGAGCGATATACTCCAATGCCTTTGTAAAATAAATAAAGCGTGGCATCCTTCTCTGGCGAAGAAAAAAGATCCATACTTGATATCTGAATTCGAGAGGGTAGAGAAGCATTATAAGGCAGCCAATGCCCGCTATTCGGTTTTCGGTAATACACTCCGTTAGAGCCACCAGCAATAAAAAATAATCCAGGTGTAAATACATCTTGTATTACCGAATTCCATTCTATTCCAATAGGTAGTCCGTTATTAAATACCTGCCACGAAACACCTTGGTTGTTTGAAATAAATACGGAGTCCGCGCAGGTTAACAGCAGCTCATTGGAAGCACATTTAAGAGCATGATACGTGTTTGAAGAGCCAGGAAAACTCCGCGAAATAAATGTACATGGATTACTGTAAAAATTAGAAGTATAAATTAATTCATGGTTATCGTTTAATGCATACAAACTACTATCCTCTGTAATTATTTCTTTAAAGGAGGACGAAGAGGGGAATATTAATGTAGCTATAGAACTATTTATGTCAAACCGATAGATTCCTGAAGAAGTAGAAATGACTGCTGTGCAGCTATCTTTTTCAGAAAAGCCGATGGCGTCGAAATTCGATTCTCCAATAATTAATTGGGTCTCTTGCATTGTTGATATATTAAATGATTTTCCAGTTGACAAATAATAAATCACTTGGTTTTTGTTATACGAAAATTTACATGAAGCATTGAAAGGAGGATTCCGTATATTTTTATATTGTTGGTTCTGAAACATAAATTCGCCTTGATCGGGAGTGTTAAAAACAAAACAATTTTTTACTGTTGGCGAAATACTTCCTGATGAACAATTAAAAAAACCGCTTGCGAAGTTAGCGGCATTGAATGACACACCTTTATTAGTGCTATAGTATACTCCTCCGTCGGTTGCTATTCGCATGGTATCGGCATTTGAATCGTCGATTTCATGAATGCCTCCTGGAATATTATTTTTATAATGTGTGAATTGATAAAAGGAATGTCCGCTATCGGTTGAGCAGAAAATATTTTCGGCACCAATAAAAATAGAATTCATTAAACCACCGGTTGCAATTGATAAAGCATAATTTCCTGTGTTTGAAAGAAGAGAATCATTATACTGCGCGAGTAAATTTGGATTCGCCGCCGTTTTTATGGGTGTAAATTGAAGGCCTCTGTCAAGTGATAAAAAAACAGAGCCATTATTGGCCGCAAATAAAGCATAAACAAGGTTAGTGTCTGCATAAGAAAGAGCAATTCGTCCTCCAAATCCAAAATTATTAACGCTATTAAAAATAAATCCAGTAGTGTTTGTTGTCCATGAGGCACCATCATTAATCGAAAAAATAAAATCAGAAAAACCGCAAGCATATAAAACATGTGAGCTTACTCCTCTATTTCTTTTTAAATCGGTGAAAGCTATTCCGTTCGTTGTTGCTATCAATGAAAAAGTAACTCCTCCATTGGTAGATCGGTAAATTCCTTGTGAAGTGGCTATTATTAGCAGCAATCTGTTTGTTGGTGAAATATCGATTCCTGTAATAATACAATCTGGAAGAGAAAGTTTTACAAATGTATCGCCACCATTAAACGATTTCCATAAACCCTTTCCTTGTATCCATTTGGATGCATCTCCGGTTCCAAGATAAATTATTCGATCATTAAAGGGGTCAACGGCAACTGACGACAAAGCGGTTGCCGGAAGTAAATTACTCCCTTTGCAAAGTGTAAAATGTATACCGGCATCATTGCTTACAAATAAACCTGCTTCGGGGCTAACTGCCCACCATTTGTTTTTTTTGAAAGGATGATGAAATAAATCAAAGAAGCGTGTATCACCATTTACCATCGATGTGTTTTCGATTATAGTGGCGTTGGTATCGTTAGGAGTCCATAGTGATTGTCCATGGGATGTATGGGACAATAATAACAAGCCATAAAGGCAATAAAATAGTTTGTTCATTCAATGAATTTTCATAAAATTAGAAATGGAAAAGCGTTCTCGCTACAATGATAGCAGAATAAATAATTCAGGAATGAATTCAGCTTAGAATGTAAAACTAGGGAGATACAATAGTGAATTGATAATCAATGAAAAGTATTTAGCCGATGAAAGAAAATTAAACGACTATAAATGGTTACTCCGTAAATTTTTTATTCGTCTTGTATATGATATATCGATCGCGAATAAAAACGGCCAACGAATAATCGTTCATCCTTTTTAATGTGTTATTATCTAAGTTTAGGTAATCAATAAAGTCATCATATTGTGAATCGGGCATTCTAATTAAATCAGACGAAGAATAGATGGCTAATAAATCTCTAATAATTCTTCTTCGGTTATCATTATTAATTAACTCGGCTAAGTCGCGTTTACTTCTTTCTTTTTTATTGAAGGCTTGGTACAATGCAGTGATAGGGCTTTGCCATGCTTCTACTCCCGTAAGTTTCAAATCATTTTTTTGATAGCCCAGATGTTTAATATCTTCATCAATCTGCTTTAGCTCACGTTGTCGTTTAACAGTTACTTCATTTAAGTTATAACTTAATCGGTGCAATTTAATTACTGAATGAAATTCTGTCCCAGAAGAATCTTTAAAGCAAATTTTCGTGCGAGCATAACCAGTAGCAGAAATTACCAACGTATCGTTCGCATCAATCTGAACCTGAAAAGTGTTATCTGATTCGCCAAAAATACCTACTTGAGATCGTTGATTAATGATCATTATTTGCTGTAAAGATATTTGCGGATATTGTTCGTCTATCGCTTTTCCATAAATAAAAACGCGCTGCGCTATTGATGAGAGCGCAAGAGATAGTAATAAGCAAAGAGATAATAATTTTTTCAATTGTGAAATATTCAACAGCATAAAAGTAACGCATTTGTATGAATGACAAAGTAAAAGTTATGTTAATTTATATCAAAATGGTTCATTTAAATGAGATGATAAATGTATTATTTAGAACAATTTTATATTGAGAGGTCATTCTTTATAAAATTCAATAATTAAAAAAGAATATTCTATAACTTCGCATTAAAGATTTTAATACACAGGGTAAAGAACATATTTACTAAAGATGCGAGGAGCGAACTCTTTTCTCGAATTACATCCTTTAGTCGCGTTTCTGAAGGCCTTTGGGGTAAAAGGAATGTAGCCAAATGATAGCTTATTGTAGTTTAGGAGTTGATGTAGCAATGGGTAATGCGCCTGTTAAAAGAAGCTTATTTGGATATATCTTTGTTCCCTTCTTTAAGCGATCATTTTATGATGCCAGTGAATTGGCGAAAAGCAGCCCTACCGCAACTGAATTTATTATTACTGATGATTTTGATTTTGAAAAAGAGAAACAACTTTTAATTGAAAAAGAGGAAAAATATTTGGAAGCTGGTCATGAAAATTGCAAAAAGGAACCGAATGCTTTTTTCGGTCGTTTAGCAGCCGAGCAAACGGGAGTGGGAATGTACAATCATATTGATCATCATCTTCGTCAATTTGGTGCCTAATTGAAAATTTGAAGTTACTTCGGCAGAATTATAAAATACTTTATTTAATTTAGTAGTCCAAAACCTTACCAATGAAAAAAGGGCTCTTTATAGTATTAGCTATTTGCATGCAAGTAGGAATTTCATTTGCTCAGAATTTTATTCATCGAACAAGCAATCGTCCGCTTACTTTTTTAGAGATGCAAAAACAATTCGACGAATGGGAAAACACTATTGACTTAAAGAAAGAAAAAGGCTGGAAGTCGTTTAAGCGCTACGAAATGGAAATGCAATTCCATACAGATGCTCAAGGAAACCCGGGCGACCCAAAGGGTTATATTCAAGCTATGAGCGACGCGGCAGCGCAAAAAAAAATAGAACCCAGTTCGAAGTTTCATTCGGCGGCATGGTTGCCAGTTGGCCCTTATGTTATTCCTAATAATCTTACAGGGTATATGGAAAATGGTATTGGACGAATCAACTGCATCGCTTTTCACCCTACAGATGCTGCTACTTATTTTGTGGGAGCAGCGCAAGGAGGAGTTTGGAAGACAAATAACAACGGACAAACTTGGACTCCTTTAACCGATAATCTTCCTATAACACGTATTAGTGATATTGAAATTGATCCTACGAATCCAAATATAATGTATATCTCGGTATGTGATTTTGAATACATTGGATTCGGCTTGTTTTTAAATGGGAAAAAACGAAATACTCATTATGGATTAGGCGTTTATAAAACGATGGATGGTGGCTTAACTTGGAATGCTACAGGATTAAGCTTTTTATTAACGGATGGTGATGCTTCGTTAATTAGAAAAGTAATTGTGAACGCTGCTGCGCCCAACAAACTTGTAGCCTGTGGCGTAAGTGGAATGTACACTAGTAATGATGGAGGTACTACATGGACGCAACGGTTAGATTCATTGTTTTGGGATATGAAAAAAGATCCATCGAATACGAATGTGCTTTATGCTGCAACAGGTTGGGTAAACAATTCTAATACAGGGAATGCGGGTATTTATAAATCAACCGATTTTGGCGTAACATGGACGATGTTAAATACAGGATTTCCGGCAAACGGAATTATACAACGAGTAAAATTGGGAATTGCTCCTTCTGATCCGAATTTCGTATATGCCGTAACGGTAGACGTAAGCAATGGTATGCAAGGATTATATCGATCAATTGATGCAGGACTAACATGGAATGCGGTGGGCCCAGGGTTAAATTTATTAGGATATGGCGACGGTTCTAACGCTGGCGGACAAGGAACATATGATTTAGGATTTTGTATTAATCAAAGCGACAAAGACAAATTATACATTGGCGGAATATGTATATGGGTGAGTGATGATGGAGCAAATACATTTAATCCTGCGAGTGATTGGACAACTGCATACGGACCTACGTTGCATGGAGATATTCATTTCATAGAACAACAACCTACTACAGGTAATTTATTTGTTTGTAATGATGGCGGAATTTATAGAACTAATTTATTGCAGGGTCAATCGTGGTCTGATGCCAACAATGGAGTTCCGTGGCCAACGCAATGGACAAACTTAGGAAATGGCTTAGGAATTACTTCCTTTTATCGCCTAAGTAGCTCAAAAAATGGGAGAGGCCGATTAGTTGCAGGAGCGCAAGATAATGCAAGTTTATATTACGATGGAATAAGTTGGAGTACAATATTTGGCGGTGATGGTATGGACAATTATTTAGATCCCGATAATGATCAAGCGATTATTGGAGCTAGTCAATACGGAGGGTTTTATTATTCAAATGACAATGGATTAACCAACTCAGGCATTAACCCAAATGTTAACGGAGAGATTGGCGAATGGACAACACCGATTATATCAGACTATACAAATCCGGGAACATTATTCGTTGGATTTCAGAATGTGATGAAGTCGGTGGATTATGGCAACTCTTGGACGAGCATATCTGGATTTACGACTCAAACCGGTTTGGCAGTAGAATTATCTGCGCTCGCAGTAGGAGTATCAAATCCGGATGTAATTGTTGCGGCTAGGCGTGTACGTTATGAGTACGGAGAGCCTTCAACACTTTATGTGACTACGGATGGAGGAAGTACCTGGAACGACCGAACAGCAGGAATACCTGATTCGATTTACTATACAAGTGTAGAAGTTAATCGACAGAATGCAAATGAGATTTATATTACGATGGCTGGATTTTCGGCAGGCAATAAAATATTTAAGAGCATGAATAGCGGAGTGGCCTGGCAAAACATTAGCTATAACTTACCGAATATTCCTGTGAACTGTGTGAAAAATATTCCAGGGACAAACAAATTGATGGTAGCAACTGATATCGGGATATATACTTTAGATGCAGGATCAACTACATGGGTTATGTACAATTTAGGTTTGCCAAATGTTATTGTTAGCGACATTGAATTCAATCAAGCGCTAAATAAAGTATATATTTCTACTTTCGGTAGAGGGATATGGTCCACAGATTTAGACGTAGTAGCAGCGGTGAAAGAAAATAAAGAAGAATTTGTGGCAGAATTATTTCCCACCTTAAACAACGGGAAGTTTACCATCGCACTTAAAAACAAAAACGTACAATTAGAAGCATTTAATTTAACAGTAACTGATATAACGGGCCGAACCATAAAGCAAATTCGTTTAGAAGGTAATTCATCGTATTTAATCGATTTGAATTTGACTAGTGGCGAATATTTCGCTCAGCTGAAGGGCAAGGGGATTAGAGGTGTAAGAAGCTTTATTGTTCAATAAGTTTATGTTTCGTTGCTTTATTGTTTCGTTGGTTTTGACTGCTAGCAGCATTATTATTTTAGTTAAAAATTTGATATATAAGTATTTGCACCATACATAGGGAGCGATTTCATGATAAAAGTCCTGTTCATAATTTATTTCTTCTGCACTAAAGAATAATTGATTAAAAAATCTTTTTACCTATTTTTACAGCACTTAAAAAAAACACAAATGAAAAAATTTACTTTGATGGTCGTTGCTCTGTTTAGTTTCGGAGTAATGAATGCTCAAACAGCAAGTAAAGTAGCGGCTTACGGAAGCCGTACAGCTCATGCTACAACTACTACTGTTCAGCGCAATGTTTCACCAGTTAATCCTGCAGCTGTTATCTTTAGTGATAACATGGACGGAGACAATACTGTGATTGGATTAACTGCTCGTGGATACGCAACTTATTACCGTGGTACTGGTCTTCCAGGAGTATCACCTACTTGGTTCCAAGGAAACCCTCTTAATTTTATTTCTTACAATGGAGCTGATTCAAGCTACGTTTCAGCTAATTACAATTCAGTTACAGGATCCAATAAAATTGACAACTGGTTAGTATTACCTTCACTTAGTGTTGGAGCCGGCGATTCACTTTCTTTCTGGAGCCAAGCGCCATTGGCTAGTAGTTATCCTGATTCATTAAGGATTATGTACAATGCAACAGGAGCAACTTTACCTGAAGATGCAAATTGGGTTGAATTAGGTAGAATGGTTGTTAACACTAACGGTCAATGGGAACGTGCTGCATATGAAATTCCTGCCGCTAGTGCTACAGGATCTATCGCTATCCGTTACAATGTAGTTCAAGGCGGTCCTTCAGGACTCAACAGCGACCTAATAGGTATCGATCAAATTGATGTATTTAGTAACGTTGTTGCAAACTTTGATGATTGCGCAGGTGCTACTGATATCAATTCAATATTTGGTGGTGCTGTAGGAATTACAAATAACATTGGACCTTTCGATAATACAACAGCTACAACTAATGGTTCAGATCCTTCAACAGGATGGGAATGTTTTGGTGAGCCTGATGGTTCAGGTACTGCTCCTGAATTAAACAATACAGTATGGTTCACATTCACCGGTGACGGAAGCAACTACTTCGTAGAAAGCGGTAACTGTGCAGGTGTAACTAACTACATCAGCGATGGTGATACTCAATTTGCTCTTTATACTGGATCTTGCGGTTCATTAACTCCGGTTAAATGTAACGAAGATGGCCCTAGTGCAACTGCTATAACTTATCCTGCCGGTTTCTCCTTTTCTACAGTAGCAGGTACTCAGTACTACTTAATGGTTGATGGTTTCAGCTTCCAAGGAGCTGTTGCTACAGGTCAATTCTGCTTAAAAGCAACTAAGCAAACTACAGTTGTTTGTGCTGATCCTTCTATTACTGTTGGAACAGTTGCAGCAAACGTAACTGACCTTTGCTTTGGAGATACATTAATCGTTTCTGCTACAGGTGCTGTAACTCCAAACGTAGGTGACTATTTCGGTATAAGTTGGATCATTTCTTCTGCTGACATTTCTGCTTCAACAGATCCATTAAATGATCCTGCTTTAATTGCAACTTACACATTCACTAGCCCTGCACCTGCAATTTCTACTCGTTCATTTATTAACGATGGAACTGTAGCTTTCTTAGCTCCTGGAGCTACTTATTTCTGGACTCCAATCGTGTTCGGTAACGCAGCAGCTGCAGCAGTTCCTCAATTCTTAACGGATCTTACTTTAGATAACGCTTGTATCGTATTAGGACCATCATTACAAGTTAATGTACTTGTTGACGGAGATCCTTTATGCTCTGGAGTTGGTATTAACGAAACTGCTGCAAACGCGTATGGAATCTCTTCTATATTCCCTGTGCCTGCAAAAGATAACGTGAATTTTACGATCAATGCAAAAGAAAATTCTGCTGTTACGATCTCTATTAAAAACAACCTAGGGCAAGAAATCGTTTCTCGTCAGGTTGCAGTTAACAAAGGAAAGAATGCTTTATCATTCGATCTTAAAGGTAACGCTGCAGGTTTCTACTTCATCAATGTATCAGGTGACAAAGGAAACTACAATGTTAAATTCGTTAAGCAATAATTTTATTTCTTAATAATAATTGAAAGAGAGAGTCGCTTGCGGCTCTCTCTTTTTTTTGCAATACATGGTAAATAGTTATTATGAATATGATTTGCATTTAACTTTGCCAAAGAGTAATTGGTATTTCGGTTTATGCCGTAAAGTAGTGGGGGCTTTTAACATGCGATTGATTTGCACTCGCTGAAATATCAATATGGAATTGTTGCGTTGTCTGAAGGAAAAAGGAATGTCCGTAATATAAAGCGGAGTATATAATAAATGCATAATAAAAATTAACGCATGAAAAAAGTGGTTGTATTTTGTGGCTCTAGCGCAGGAAAGGCCGAAGTATTTAAGAAAGGAGCATTCCTCCTCGGTGCTTTTTTGGCTTCGCGAAAAATAGATCTAGTATATGGCGGAGCACAAATAGGATTGATGGGGGCGGTTGCAGATGGCGTATTGTTGAACGGTGGACAAGTTACGGGAGTAATACCTGATTTTTTGGCAGCAAAAGAAATTCGTCACCATCACCTTACTGAAATGATTGTAGTAAAATCGATGCACGAGCGAAAATTATTATTGAGTGAAATGTGTGATGGTGTTATTGCATTGCCCGGAGGTTTTGGAACGCTCGATGAATTATTCGAAATGCTAACCTGGGCGCAATTGGGATTGCATCAGAAGCCAATAGCCTTATTTAATATTGACGGATATTTTAATGATCTGATTCGTTTTGTGAATAAAGTAAATGAAAATGGGTTTATTAGCGATATTCATCGATCAATGATTATTGTGGATGATGATGCCGAAAGTTTGTTAAATAAAATGATAAATTACCAAGCTCCTCCGCTTCCTGCGTGGTTAAACCGAAGTGATGTGTAATTAGTAATCACCGTCTTTCATTTTATTG
>CAIRUC010000020.1 GCA_903881665.1 uncultured Bacteroidota bacterium
ACATGTGGAACTTCTACAGCAAAAGTTCTAGGCGTTGTTACAAATATCTGCGTTCGTTTAGACAATCAAACTACTTCATTTGTAGTTTATCCTAATCCTGCGCATGGTCAATTCAATGTTTCCTTTAATGCTGAAGAAGCGCATCAATCAAGAATAACATTAATGGATGCTTCAGGAAGAATTATTATTGATCAAAACGTTGAAGCCGCTAGTGGCGAAAATAATTACAACTTCGATGTAACAAATGTAGCATCGGGTATTTACTTACTTCAATTGCAATCGCAAAATTCAATTGAAAAAACAAAAATCATTATTGATTAAGTTCGATTAGTTTGTTGATTCAAAAAGCGGCACAAGAAATTGTGCCGCTTTTTTTATTTATGCCCCCCCTTCACACCACCCAAACAAATAAATAAATAACTTTGATTTTTCAAACGACTGCGCACCTATGCCAACAAAAACCGATCACAAAAAACAAGTTAACCGCTTACTTATATTAGGATGGGATGCCGCAGATTGGATGATGATAGATCCCCTTATTGCTAAAGGGAAAATGCCTCACCTACAACATCTTTTAGAGCATGGTATTCGAGCAAACCTAGGAACACTAGAACCCAAATTATCTCCACTACTATGGTCATCCATCACTACAGGAAAAACAGCCGACAAGCACGGCATCCTCAATTTCGTAGAGCCTCAACCAGATGGCAGTGGATTACGAATATCACGCTCCACTACACGCAAAACCAAAGCACTTTGGAACATTGCCACTCAATCTGGCTATCGATGTAATGTAACCGGTTGGTATGCCTCACATCCTGCCGAACCAATAAACGGAAATATAATTAGCAATGTATTAGCTGAATCCATTACAGGAAAAGGAGTGCCACTTCAACCTGGAACTGTTCACCCCACTAGTTTAAGCGATAAAATAGCAAGCCATTTACAATACCCCGACAACTTCCCCGAAGACCTTCTGCACTTTTTAATACCTAAGCATCGAGAAATAAAAAATAACGACGAGCGAATTATACAATTAAAGAAACTAATGTCGTACGCCATTAGTATAGAAAATTGTGCATTAACAACATTAGAAGAATCTTCATGGGACCTAAGCATGGTGTTTTTCGATGCTATAGATGCAATGGGCCATCACTTTATGCAATTCCGTTTGCCGTGCATGAGTCATATAAGCAACAAAGAATCGCGATGGTTCGCAGATGTGATGGACCGTGTATATGAATGGCATGATCAATCGCTAGGTCGCATACTTAAGGCATCTGGAGAGAACACCACCGTTATTCTTCTTTCCGACCATGGATTCCATATAGGAGCAATGCGTCCTATCCTTCACGACCTAACGCCCGAAAAAAGAATGGAAAAAGAGGCCAGTTGGCATCGCCCATTTGGAGTACTTGTAGCAAGTGGACCGGGAGTTAATAAAAATTCACAAGTGGCGCCTTGTACTATTCTTGACATTGTACCCACCTCACTTCGACTTCTTGGATTGCCTGTTGGTGACGACATGGATGGACGTACACTCACCGAAATATTAGATGTAAACACACCCAAAAATACCATCGCTTCATGGGACACAAAGCCTGGAGACGCAGGACTTCATCCCGAAGATATGCGGCAAGACCCATCGGAATCGGCGGCCTCGCTACAACAACTTATCGACCTTGGCTATTTAGCTGCATTACCGAAAGACATTAGTGCACAACTCGATTTAGTACGAAGAGAAAGTTCCTTTAATTTAGGAGTGGCGTTAATGTCTATAAAAAAATACAAAGAAGCTGCGCCCCATTTCCGTACGCTATTAGACGAACAACCTTATAACACAAGATTTGCCGTTTGCTTATCTCAGTGTTATTTAGGAATGAATGATAATAAAGCGAGAGTAGAGTTATTGCGCAGTATTACTAGCCGCGTTTCGAACCATGCAGAAACAATGTTAACATTAGCTCAAGCATTAGCGATGGAAGGAGAATTGGATGAATCTATAAAAATTTATCAGCAAACAATACTCAAAGCCGATCCTAAAGTTGACCTTTCGCTAAATCTTGCGTTCACGGCATTAATGCAAGATCGCTATAATGAAGCTTATGTACAAATTCAGCTTGCAATAGCTAAAAACCCCACCGATCCCATTTCACATATCACCTCATCTAAGATAGAACTCTTCCGTGGGCATTTTGAAGAAGCAGCAGCACATGCATTAGATGCACTAGAGCTTACCCAAGCAATTCCTGAAGCACATTACATTCTAGGTGCGGCATTGGCTTGGTATGGAGATGAAGAAAGCGCCAAAAAAAGTTTTGAATTTGCAGCAGCCTACGATAAGGAAAACCCTAACATTCCTCTTTTTCAATTAGCATTGGCTCAAAAATCGAGAAACAAAAATGAGATCCAATATTTTCAGCGTAAATATGAAGAAGCTTGTCGATTAACAGAAATAATTAGACAAAAAGAAGCCCCCTTTGGACCTGAAGTATTTGCAAGAAAATTTTCGTTGAAGCTTTTTAATTAAACTAAATTCGGTTGCGATAAAGTGATTTATCAACGGCATCTGTCATAGCTTGGCAATCTAATTCTAATCCTAGAAAATCGGCAATATCCTTTGCCTTATCTAAAGGGTTTTCGATGAGCTCACGGTAGTTGCAATCTATTAATGTAATGTAATCCTTTTCTTTTACCCAATTTAATATTCGATCGCGTTCAGCAGCAAAAATACTCATCAGTTTTTCGGGAGGCAATTGTGCACCCATGCGACCTGCTCTTGCTAGCATCTTGGCTTGACTAGCAACCACTTCGCTAATATCTCGGTTAACGAAAACAACCTTGTAATTAAATTCTGACGGCAAATTAGGCAACAAGGCATGAATTACTTTCACTGCCTTACCAGCAGCCAAGGGCATCCAATCGGCATTACTGCGCATATATTTTACCGGTTCGTACTCCAGATATCCTCTCGGATTATCATTGTCAGCTATTCGTTGCTCATCAATTAGCACGTCCATCCCGCCGGCCTTTAACATTTGCATTAGCAAACTAGTTCCAGAACGGGGCAACCCCGATACAATGGTAATAAAATCCTTTGCGTACATCAGGCGAAGTTAAAAAATTAAATATAGTGGATTTATTGGACATTTTTTTCAATACATATATCACGAATATCTTTAAAGTATTTTACAAAAAAATAATATAGTCAACAAATTAAATAATCGCTTTTACTTTCAATTATTTCATCACGAACACGCTCAAAAACATTTTTTCAAGAAACGAATAGCGGCAAAAAGTTTAGAATGCATACACCTATTATTATCAAAAAATATTGAATTTACACGAAATGATATATATGTAAACATTCAATAATTGCTATTTCATTTTTTCACCCGATTATAATTGAAGGAATGCTTGACTCGTATATAAAACTAGGCTTAAATTACAAGAAATCAACAAATTAATCTAACTAATTTAAGAAATTATGAAAAAACAAATTACTTCATTGCGCAATTGTTTCAAGGATTTTTGTGCCAAACATGTAGGTTCACAATCCGAAACTATTTGTAATGAAACGACGGGCGAAAAGACTCCCCTCAAGAACCGCCTTACTAAGCATTTGGTGGCAGGAGCCGCAGCAGTGGCAATGACAGCTGGTGGCGCAAATGCGGCCGTTCTACATTGGAATTGTAATTTAGTAATTCCGAATAATATTGATGGTTTATATATCAATGTGGAGACCCAAGTATATGGCAGTGCGGCTGGAAATGTAGCCGGATGGGATATGAATCCTTATGGCACTAGTACTACTGCTATGAGCTGGTTTGCGGCGGCGGCTCCGAGCGGCTGCGTAATGGGACTTGGACAGGGGGGGGCTACATCTGCCGTTGCTAGTTTGTCACCTGGCACCCTCATCAGTTCGGCATCTACTTTTGGAAATACTGCCTCTAGCTTAACAGCCGGCGGTTGGGTGTTGAATGCAAATAACTATTTCGGTTTTCGCTTTCTTGGAGCAGATGCTTTAACACATTATGGTTATGGCAAGTTTTTAATTGGCGCTACCATGGGAGCACGGACACTGGTGGATATTTATTTTGAAACCACTGCAGGAGCCACTATTACAATAGGAGGAGCTGTATGTACAGCACCAACCCTTTCGGCAAATATGGTATCACCTACCTGCCAAGGCTTATCAAATGGATCTGTCGATTTAACTGCTACCGGAGGTAGTCCAACACCTTTAACTTACCTATGGAGCAATGCTGCAACTACTCAAGATTTGAGCAATGTGGCACCAGGAACCT
>CAIRUC010000021.1 GCA_903881665.1 uncultured Bacteroidota bacterium
CAATTGGCGATACATACATTGTTAATGCTGCACCCCAAGGCGGATTTACACAATCGGTATTAAACATTGTTTTAACCGATACTGTTGATGTGTCATCGATTATAGTTAAAGTGGGTTCTTTAGATGGTAGCCAAGACTTATTCAGTTATACGTTTACTTTTGATCAATCAGGTGGCTTTCCAAACGGAGTAGGTTATTCGCGAAGTGGATATAAAGTCAGTTGTCCATTGGGAAATTTAGTTGAAACAGCAGTGTACTTTACTGAAGTAACGTCTGTTAATAGCAGCGGTGCTCTAAGTCCAGCATTTAAGTTTGTTTCAAACTAGGGAAACTTCAAAAAAACTCCGGATACTTCGTTGTGTCTATTTTTCAAAATCCTCATTTACTAATTGTAAACTCCGGTTTTGAAAAATATTCACGCCTCATCTGCGAAGTTTTTTGAAGCTCCCTTAAAAACAATAATTTCTTTTACCCTATTAATTGAAAACCTATGAAAACATCATTAAAATATACCGTACTCTTTATTTTTCTTTTCGCAAATTTCAACCTGTTTGCAACAAAATATACCTGGACAGGAAACTCAAGTACTGCGTGGTCAACTTCGACTAATTGGAGTCCAAATGGGGTCCCTTCCACTACGGATTCCGTTAAAATTGTCACTCGAACTAATGCTCCCGTTTTAGGGGCAAATACTACCGTGAAAGAGCTTGACCTGACATCCGGTAGTATTTCACTTGGTGGGTATTCTTTGACAGTTTCTAATAATGCCTATTTCTATGCCGGAATTATAAGTAACGGGACGTTAGTATTACGTGGAAGTAATGCCATTTTTAATGGAAGTACATTAAATGTAACTATTGATGCTATTGTTGCAAGGGTTGACTTTAGTGGTGGGATTTTTAATTATCAAAGTTCATTTGAACAAACAGGAATCTCAACTACTAATGGTGCAGGTGGTTGTACATTTAATGCACCAATAATAATAAAGAAATCGGGAGCTGCCTATTTAACAATGGGAGTTAGCTCGGCTGATATTTTTAATAGTACTTTAAAGGTGATAAATACTGCTACTTATGCCATACAGCTTGGATATAATACAGTAGCTTCTTTTTATGATAGTTTGATATTTGAGAATAGTAGTTCATCCGGAATTAGTATTGGGGGAGGAAATGCAAACGGCGGTGGACATATTTATAATAGTAAAAAAATGGCTATTGGAACAGGAGGATTTACTGCGGGACTATTAACCCTTAAGAACTTTATACAGACAGGAACAGGACAACAGTCATTTGTAACCACAGGATCAGCTATAACAAGTCTGACAGGATGTAGTTTTGAAGGAGATTTAACGATTACCTCACCGGGAATACTTTTAAAGACGAGCACCTTTAATGGAACAACGGAATTCATTAGATCGAGTACCAGTTCGAGTTATAGCGATGGAGGTAATGTCTTTAATGGAACTACAACATTTAGAAACAATGCTACGAACACAGCATCATTCCGACTTGGAGTCCAAACCGGAGATCAATACAACGGAAATGTAAGCTTCATTACAACCACAGGGTATATACAACCTGCCTATACTGGCACATCCGAATTTAAAGCCAATGTAAGTATGTCTTCTTCGTTGGTAGTATTTAATGTAGGCACAGGTAAGTTACTATGCACAGGTACTAGCAATCAAACATTTTCAACCAGTGGCTCATTAACCTATTTAGTTTCAAAATTCGCTGTTAATAAAAGCAGCGGAACTGTAACATTTAATGCGCCATTAACTATTGATAGTTTATTGGAACTTACCAGTGGAAATATTATCACTTCAAGTACCAATTTACTCACATTAAAAGCGGCAGCAACAGTAAGTGGTGGAAGTAGCATAAGTTTTGTGAATGGACCACTTAAAAAGATTGGCTCATCTGCATTTTTATATCCTGTTGGAAAAGTGAATGAATTCAATCCAATTTCGTTGACCAGTGGCAATAATATTACGGATAGTTACATAGTTGAATATTTTAATCAAGGCCAATCTTTAGGCAGCAATAAAGATACATCGATTAAAGAAATTAATGGTAAAATGTATTGGAATTGCTCCCGATTGTCAGGATCATCCATCCCAAGTATTTCACTATATTGGAATGAGAAAAATAGCATTTTCGCAAAACCATCAAATTGTAGAATTGCTGCATGGAATACTGTAAAATGGAAAGACAAAGGACAAATTAATAGTTCTGGAAATGCTCTAATTGGATCAATTACAGGGACCTTTGATGTTACATCAAGTTATTATACCTTAGGGAGAATCAATGATACGACAAAGATACCGGAACAAATATTACTTAAAGATGTGGCGTTGCTTGGATTAGATTCAATTAAAGTGCAAATGCCAATGCAAATTTTGGGTAGTGCTGTATCGTTAGTCTACTGTTCTAATTTATATGCTACTGATACTATTGGCTCTCAAAATACACTAATAGATTCGTTGAAAAATGAATTTGCTGATGTTTTTGCAAATTATAAAAGTAAAACCTACACATCAATTGTTGTTAACGAAGGGGATACTATTGCTAATCAGGGCTTTTTCTCGTTGGGAAAGTGTACTTATAATATGGGTTTTACTATAAAGGGAGATACTTCAATGAAGGTGATACTGAAATGTGATTCTTTATTTAAACTAAATTCCGGTGCAAAAATTATTCTGAATGGAATTAAAAGATCTAATGTAATATGGATATGTGATGACATTTCTGTTGATTCTTTAAGTGAGATGAATGGTGTGGTTTTTTGCCGAACTTTTAAAAGTAAAAATTATAACTTAGGACATGTTCAACTTTTTTCAAGTGGAAAGGTTGAGTTGAATAATAGTGTAGGTTTAAATGATTATATTTTTTTAAGAAATTGGGTTGAACTCGATAGAATTAAGCAAAATTTCAGTTTGTTAACAACACCATGTAATTTCATTACTAATGGTGATCTTGAAGGAGGGGTGCCGACAAATTCGATTGTAAGTCTTGAAGGGATATCTAATGGATATTGCCAGAATTGGTTGTCAATTAGCAGTTCTTCTGCTCCATGTGCTACACGACCTGATAATACGCCTGACTATTTTGATAGAAATATTGCAAATTCAAGTTTTATTAATTGTTATCTGAATGTTGGAACTGGTGTAGGTATTCCAAACAATTACCAAAGTGATGGGGTGGTCAATGTTAGAATGCCAAATCAAAATAGGTACATGATGATGTTGGAAAAGGAAGCAGCCGCAAATCAACTTGCCAGTACTTTGAGAAATAAAATTTATGCATTATCATTCTTCTATGCAGGTTCAAATTGTTTAGGTAATACTGATGCTGCTTGTATTTATTTAACTAATTTGAATAACAATAAAGTCCAAGTGGGAAATTATAATTACAACTTGGGATCTGGTACAAGTTCAAGTGGCGATTGGCGGCAAGCCTTTATTTGTGTAGATCTTCATCAAATTTCTAATTTGCAGCAGTATTCGCATATCGCGTTCCGCGGAAATCAATTTACCTCAAATCTTTTTTATGACGATTTTGCTTTGATAGAAATTGCAGATGCAGGCGATGACAAAACTATTTGTTCAAATCAAAGTGTAACTATAGGTGGAAATTTATGTCCAAATTCAATAATTCCTAATACTGTAACAACATTTTCATGGACTTCAACTCCCGCTTATAATTGGCAAAATGGCGAAAATTTTACGGCTCAACCATCTGTTTCACCATCAATAAGTACTTTATTCACCTTAACAACAACTATAACTTTCACAGACCCATTAGATCCTTCTAATGTTACAACTTGTTCCGATTTCGATGATGTTTTCGTCGAAGTATCAAACCTAACCGGATCGATTGCTGTATATCAACCTTGCACCTCGAGCGAGGCAACATTAACTGCAACGCCAAATAGCGGAACGGCCCCATTTTCATATCAATGGGATGATGGTTCAATTGCAAATCCAAGAATTGTAACCACCAATGGAACTTATACTGTAACTATTACTGATGCCTCAGGTTGCTCGATTGTACTATCACAAAATGTAGTTATCACTAATTTTCAAGCAATAGCTTCAAATCCAATTGGGTCTTGTTCCGGACAAAATACCGGGCAAGTTTCAATTTCTACTTCGGGAGGTTTTAGTAATTATAATTATAGTTGGTCAAATGGAGTAGTAAATGGTAATGGTACTAGTTCTTTGCCAAATTGGACAATATCCAACCTGCCAAATGGTAATTTTACAGTTACAGTTACAAGTTCAAACGGTTGCACGCAATCCGTATCCTTTTCATTAACTTCCGGTGGCTCAGTGGCGCCAGTCCCAATTATCAGTGGTGATATTTCAGAGTGTGCTCCTGTTGATTTATATGAAGTGTCAAATACTGTTTCCGGAGCCAACTATAATTACATAATAACATTTAGTAATAATACAACTGCATCAGGAATCGGATCAAGTGTGATAATTAATAGTACAACATATCCATTATCTTTAGGTGGTTTCACTATTCAGTTTATTGCCAATCAAGGTACTCAATGTGAAGTTTCTTCTAGTTTAACTGTATATAGCTGTTGCAATGGCGGCCCAAATTTAAATCCTAGTGCCAACTATCCTACTTTGACTTTTAATAACATGTCTACTTCACAATTAGCAGCATTAACATCTGACTTAAATGGTTATATTTCACAAATTTCAGGTTCAGGAAGTCAACTGTTCACCGTTTTAACCTCTAAAGGCGGCTCAAATAGCAGTATTGAAAGTTTTGCAATTAATGGTATTTTTACGGTAGATCAAAATATGGTAATTAGCTATGCAGAATTATTAATGGGACCTAACGCAAAAATTGTTCTAAATCCGGGTGTAACTTTGGTTATTCAAGATAATGCATATTTGCACGATTGCGGGTCAATGTGGGATGGTATTTACCTTACAAATGCACAACCATCAAGTTTTATGTATTCAAACATGCGGTTATATATTGAAGGTTCGAAAAATGGTGTTTTTGTCACTAGAGAAAATGAAGTGCATTTAGCTTCAACAATTTTTAATAGAAACTTATATGCTTTACAATTTTTAAATTCTTCTGATAATGCGAGTACTTTTACTGGTTGCAAATTTGAGTCTGTAAACAATTTATTTAGTGGTCCATTCAATAACTTGCCTTCCCCAAATTTAACTCCTATTTTCACCTACATAAACACTCCTCCTATTGCCGCATCCCAAAAAATAAGAGGGAAGGCGTTTTCTATATCAAATAGTTTTAGTAATACTGGTGGATTCGGCTTACAAATTGGGCATGCTTCGCTAAATATTACAGCACCATTAATGTCTAATTTTGGCTGTACAAGTTGCCCAGTAAATGAATTTATTAATCTCGATAATGCCGTTGTAGCTAAAGATGCTGATGTAAAAATTGTCAATAACAAGTTTGAGAATATCGACGATCCATATTCGAATATTACTCCAGGTTCTGGTACTTTGAAAATTGGTACTCCAATCTACATTTCTGGTAGTGCTTCTCCGATGAGATCAAGTAAATTGGTCGTTGGCGAATCGAATAATTCGGTGTTTAATCAAAATACATTGAAGAATACTTTTACTAATTGTAAAAATGGAATTTATACGGGACCATTTACGGACGTCGATATCTCTTATAATCAGTTCGATAAAATTTATTTTAATGCAATTCATAACTTTTACTCAGCCTCTAATGTCAGTTCCGTTGATTTTACAACAAAAATCAATAACAATAGATTTTTAAATTGCAATAGAGCAATTATGTCATATAACCTATTCTCGAGAGGAGGGCAACTTCATGAAGTAAAGAATAACTACTGTTCATTTAGTGCTTTAACAATTCCGTTAGCACCTTCAACTTATAAACCTTATCGCCACTTCTTAAATGTGCAAAACACTGATAAAACAGGAGTTGAAATTGATGTATCTGACAACATTGTAACTAACGTCCATTCAGCATTTACTTTTATGTACGTCGCAGGAAATTCACTCAATGATGCTAGGATCGAAAACAATACTGTAACACTTGCAGGTTACCCGGCAGGTACTTTTGCGGCAGAATATGGAATTAGAGTAATGGGTTCTCGTAATCTTTCTTTTAATCAAAATATAATAACAGGAACAACTCCTAATAATGCTCTTCAACGAGGTATAAGTAGTGAGACTGGCCAAGGTAATATTGAATACAAAAACAACAACTTATTACATTGTGGTGCCGGTATTCGTACTTTTAATAGCCTAGCAGCTATTGGTTTGTATTGCAATATTATGGATCATAATTACGATGGATTTAGAAATGAAGGTAGTGATGTCGGTACTCAAGGTAGTTTATCAAGTACCAATGATAATCAGTGGAGTAATAATTACCATTTTGATGAGTTTGCAATAGGATCGTTTACCCCTGAAAATTGGTATTTTAGAAATTCAGGAATTAGTTATCGTCCTACATTATTACCCAATGCAAGTAGTCAATCAATTCAACAAACTTTAGTTAATAATACCAATACACCAAGTTGTACAAACCCTTGTTTGCCTCCTTCTCCTTGTAGGGTTAGCTATTATATTGATAAAATTTATGCCATTGATACTTCATCTTTTTATTCAACAGAGCAAAAATACTTAGCCGAATCAAGTTTGTACGCAGAAATAATGTCAGAGGGATTTGATACATTAGCGGTTCAAGATTCTGCTATCATTGCATTTAAAGATAGTATGTCGAGTTCTAATGCAAACAAACTTAGTTCAGTTAATGATGTAGCAATGGCTTTAAGTATAAGTACTGCTGAAACACTAAATAATAATATAACACCCGCTAATAATAGTGAAACCAATTGGAAAATCTTTAATGAAGTGTATTTGCAAACTTGGGCACGAGAAATTTACGAATTAACCCCTGCGCAAATAGACATATTTACAACAATTGCTGTGCAAAATCCCGTAGAAGGTGGCGTAGCCGTTTATTTAGCTAGAATAATATTAGATATGGTTATTGACGATGAATTGCCGGAAAGCCAGTCAAGATTGTCTTTTGCAAAGGGAGTTCCGAATAGCCAAAAGTCATTAAATTGTAAGTTAATTCAAAATCCAGTGGAAAATATTATTAGGATAAGTTGTTATGAAGACATTAAATATGTAAATTCGATTGCGCTGTATAATAATCTAGGGCAATTGGTAGCACGGTGGAATAACTTAGCTTCACAAAATGGACAATTTGAAATTCCGATAAATGGTCTAACTCAAGGGTTATACACCATTGTTTTAATAAATGAAAAAAGTGTTTACAACGATAAAATTATTATCCAATGAGAAATTACTTGATCGCTTTTTTCTTAATTATATTTGCAAATCCATTTACTTGTTTAGCACAAATAAATTTAGTGCCCAATCCGAGTTTTGAGGATACAGCAATTGATTGTATTTCTAGTGGATTGGGGGGGGTTGCGACTCATAGATGCTCAAATTGGTATTCTTGTCGTTCGTCACCAGATTATTGGACTCCTTGTAGTCAAGCCAATACAATTCCTTATATTGGTGGCTCATATCAATATGCTCATACAGGCAATAAAATGATCGGGTTTGCTACTTATGCTACGCAACTTGCAGTTCAAGGTCTTTTTCGCGAAATACCGGGTGTCGATTTAATTCAACCAACGATTGCAGGGCAACGATATTACTTTTCGATGTTTATTAATCAAGCATATATAAAAAAAACAATGTGGGTATTTTTACTGGCAACTAATAAAATTGGCGTGAAATTAACAAATGCCACGTATAGCCCTGGCACTCCTGTGCCAATTAATAATATTTCCGATTTTGTTGATACTCTTTTTCATACAGATACATTAGGTTGGACAAAAATCAGTGGTTCTTTTATTTCAAATGGAAGTTTTAATAAGTTAATGATTGGTAACTTCTTTGATGATGCTCATACCGATACTATGAATTTGGACAATGATAGTATCACGTATCAAAATGCTGTTGCATATTATTTTATAGATGACGTCTGCTTATCAACAGATTCGTTATACGCAGCAACATGGACAGGAATTGAAACGGTACCACAAACACAAGTCATTCAAAAGATTTTCCCCAACCCTACCCATGATTTTCTCACAATCGCTTTTGGTACCTCCGGTGCCGGTAACTGCATAATGGAATTATTCTCACTCGATGGACGCTTATTGCTTAAAAAAGAAGAACTCATGAGTGTTAACTCACAACTCGATTTACGTCAATTCCCACCGGGCATGTATGTGCTTAAAATTAAATCGAATAAAGGAGAAAGGGTGGTGAAGGTGATGAAGGAGTAAAGATTGGAGTTTGCAGTTTACGGTCTAGTCCCTTCGGGGTTTACAGTTCGCGAAGCGGATAGCGAAATAATTTTATGATTCGAGGCTTGCCATGAAGTGAGCTAATTTAGCTCTACTTCATGGTCATTGAGCGGAGTCGAAATGAGTCGAAATACCCCCCCCCAGTTACTATAATGTCACCCCGTTCGGGGTTGGGGCGGGCGGGCTATTTGCCCTTTGTTACTATAATTTCATCCCTTCGGGATTTCAATGGGGATGTGTAAAGAGCTTCGCTCCAGTAGCACATTAGCACATTAGCGCATTAGCACATTAACCAGAGCTTCGCTCCCCATTTTCAAATCATCACACTTTCAAATCTTCAAATCACTTTCTGAATCACAATATCGCCTGATTTTACATCTAATCTGATTTGATGTTTGTTGGCGGTTTTTAAAAGGCCGAAAAGGATTTCTTGTCGCACTTGTTGAAAGTAGTCGGCATCTATTGTTTCTACAAAAAATAATACTTGCATTTCAATGCCTGTATCGGTAATTCTGTCGAAGCGAATGTATGGTGCCGGATCTTCTTTTATATCGTTATGATCTTTTAATAGATTGGTGCCTTCTTCTATAAATCGCTCGATCTTTTCAGGGGCTGTGTCCATTTTCATATACACCGGAAAAAGCGCTCTGATCATTCTGCGCATGCTCACATTTTCGAGTTCGGCATCTATCATCTTTTTGTTAGGCATGCTTATCAAGGTCTTTTCGAATGTTCGTATCAGCGTACTCCTGAATCCGATTTTTTCTACTCGTCCTTGTACATTGCCAACTTTTACTACATCGCCTAAAGTAAATGGCTTGTCGAGGAAGATTGCAAAGCTACCCAACAAATTTTCAAGCGTGTCTTTTGCCGCTAAGGCAAAGGCTAATCCTCCAATTCCTAATCCCGCTATCAGCGAAGCTACATTCACATGAAATATCGCTCCAAGCATCAGGAAAAAACTCATCGACATCACGATGAATTTTATCGATTCTTTGATAAACGGAATCAGCTGGTCGTCAACTTTCGATTCGGTTTGCTTCGCGCGATAGCTTAATACCATCGCGAAGAAATCTACCAGTCGCAGTACAATCCATGTAAACGAGAAGAAGAGGCACAGAAGAAAGGTTTTCCAAACGATAAATCGTATGCCAAATTTCTCTTCAGTTGAAAGTGCCCATTCGTTTGGGTAGTGTAACTGTAAGCAAGCTATGTAAATTGAAATAAGTAAAATAAATAGGCCTACTGGCTTTCGTAATAATTCTCTAAATGCATTTACGTCAACACCTCCTGCATATCGTTTTATAAAACGATAAATGAATCCCGATAGTTGATGCGAAACAAACCGTTTTAGAATAATTCCACTTATCAGGATTACGAAAAATAAAACAATATCGAAAACAGAATTGCCATATACGGTTTGTTGCAAGACGTTGTTATACATTCTATTTCAACTTAGATTAATTGTTTTAATGCAATTTCGTAACCCGTAGCAGTAATTCCTGTATCTCCTTTGTTAATGTCGCGAATGTTTTCTAATCCTTTTTGTATTGTTTTCGCAACATCACTAAAGATGGCGTTGGCGCTGATATCGTCAGGGTTACTCATCAAGAACGCAAATACTCTCGCCATTCCGCAGTTAGAGAGAAAGTCAGGGATAACACTTAAATTATCATCTGCATATTTTCCTATCGCTCCCATAAAAATTTCAGGATCGGCAAATGGTACGTTGGCACCGCATGCAATTACTTTGAGTCCGTTTTTATGCAGGCTTTCCAGCTGTTCTTTTGTCACCAAGCGCGATGCTGCCGCAGGAATAAAGATGTCAGCTTGTTCTTTCCAGAAGTTTACGTTGATGTTTTCATCTTTCGTAAATCCTTCAAACATATTGCTTGTTCTCGAGTTGAAAAGGCTTATTGTTTCTTCTTTCGTAAAGCCGTTACCGTTAGTTAGTCCGCCCATACGATCTATGATCCCCACAATCTTCGCTCCTTGCTGCGAGAGGTAATATCCCGCTGCTGCTCCTACATTTCCCCATCCTTGCACCAACACTTTTTTGCCTTCTACTGTTTCTCCTTTTAGTCGGTAGTAGTGAATAACCGATTCCGCAACTCCGTATCCTGTAATCATATCGGCAATGCGATACGAAAATCCTTCAGGTACATAGTTTTTATCGGTTACTATTAAGCTAACACCTTCTTGTAATTTCTGTATGCGTTCTGCTTTCGCCGAACTACCATGATGTCCGTTAACTACTCCTTCTTGAGGATGCAATAATCCTAAGTTGGCAGTAATAGGAATTACTTCATGTATTTCGTCAACGAATAAGTCGCCGCCCGTACCATAGTATTGTTTTAATATCGGCAATACCGCTTTGAACCAGCGTTGTAATACTTCTTGCTTACGCGGGTCGGTAGGATCGAAGTTAATTCCCGATTTTGCACCGCCAATCGGAGGTCCTGCTACGGTAAATTTAATTTCCATCGTTTTCGCTAACGACTCCACTTCACGTCGGTCGAGACCTTTACGCATACGCGTTCCGCCGCCGGCAGCTCCTCCTCTTAGTGAATTGATGACAACCCATCCGGTAGCTTCCGACTGAGGGTCGTTCCATTCGAATATAATTTCTGGTTTGCGGTCTTCGAACTTCTTTAATAACTCTAACATGATATATTGTTTTCTTTCGTTTCTAAATTAAAAGTTTGCAAAATTGCAAAATACATGGCTGCTAACCTCATATCGAGCCATAAACTTTGCAGTTACTGAAGTTTATCAATCACCGGAAGCATTTTGGTTTTATAAAGTGCCATTTTGAGTTCGCCAATGCTTCGAATTATTTTTTTGCCTATATCAGCCGATGTCCAATCTGAATGATGCATTATTGTTGGATTAAACTGATTCATTCCTAGTTGATAAAAGCCTCCTCGGTCGTTTAGTCCGATGCTAAATTCAATGATTTTTAATGCTAAAAAGGCCTCTTCTAGCAGCGCCGGCGAAACTTCAGGGCAATCGCCTTTCAATAAAATTACTTTTCGATAGCCATCGCCAAAAGCTTTGTAAAACGCAAAAGCTATTTTTTCTGTTTGAGTAGAGCCTCGCATTACTTCAATAGGTTTGTTTTTCCAAAGCCCTGGAATAGATTCTTTCCCATTTACCCATACTGTTGCAGCAAAGGGAAGTTCTTTTAACGCCATTGCTGTGTTTTTTAAATTGTTATAATACAGCTCTTTGGATTTATCAGCTCCTTCTTTCTCTGAAATCTCGTGGTAGGTGTTTCGATCTGATTCTTCTTCAAAAATCAGCAAACAACATTTTTTTCGGTATTCAATCATAATCGTCCGGCGAATTCAAATATTAGTCGCGTAAGCGTTGCATCTGTCTGCGAGGCCACTTCAATAATTTCTGCCAGCGAGACAGGATGTAGGTTGTCGGGGTCGCATTCGTCGGTAAGCACCGATAAAGCCACGCATTTCATTCCCGAATGGTTGGCGGTGATGACCTCCGGCACCGTACTCATTCCCACTGCGTCGGCGCCCAACATTTGCAGGTATCGGTATTCGGCTCTGGTCTCGAGCATAGGGCCTTGCACGGCGGCATAAACTCCTTTGTTCAATTCGATGCCCAGGTCCTTAGCCGTTTCCTGCATTTTGAGAAGCAGCGCTTTGTCGTACGGCGCACCCATATCGGGGAAGCGGGTGCCGAAGTTATCGAGATTTTTCCCAATGAGGGGATGCATATTTTGCAAGTGAATATGATCGTCAATGAGCATCAAACTGCCTTTATTCCATCCTTTGTGCACCGAGCCGGCAGCATTCGAGAGGATGAGGGTTTTGACTCCTAAAAGCGACATTATTCGGATCGGATAAACGACCTGTTGTATGGTATATCCCTCGTAAAAATGAAATCGTCCCTGCATGGCGAGAATACGTTTTCCGTTCAGCGTGCCATAAAGCAATTTGCCCTTGTGCGACTCAACGGTGCTAACGGGGAAATGAGGAATTTCACTGTAGTTGATGGCAACATCAACTTTAATTTTATCGGTTAGTTGATGTAATCCGGTGCCGAGGACGATACCGATCTCGGGATTTTCAACATCTTTTTTTCGCAAGAACTCAACTGTTTCTTGAAAGGCTTCGTACATATGGCAAAAATAGACGTAAATCGGCTACATTTGCATAGTATTTCTACGAACTCACAAGTATGTTACAATTGCCTGTCCTTAGGGAGCAAAAAGAAGAAGTGATTGCCCGCCTCGCCGTGAAAAATATCGACGCACGCGCAACGGTTGAGCAAATCCTGTCACTCGACGCCGAAAAAAGAAAGAATCAAACTGAACTTGAGTCGATTCAAGCAGAGCAGAATGCCATTGCCAAACAAATTGGCGAGTTATTCCGTTCGGGCAAGAAACACGAAGCCGATGATTTGAAAAATAAAAGTACTGCCTTGAAAGAGAGCAGTAAGTCGTTAGAAGAACGTGTTGTTTCCCTTGAGCAAGAGATGAATGATATTCTTGTTACGCTTCCCAATACTCCGTCGCCCTTAGTGCCGAAAGGCAAGACGCCGGAAGAGAATGAAGTGGTGTACTTGAGCACCGACAAATTACCTGAGTTACCTGCTGATGCGAAGCCACATTGGGAATTGACATCTCAATACGACATCATCGATTTTGAATTAGGAAATAAAATTACGGGAGCGGGATTTCCTGTTTACAAAGGAAAAGGAGCGAAGCTTCAACGCGCATTGATTAATTTCTTTCTCGACCAAGCAGATAAAGCAGGCTATTATGAAGTGCAGCCACCAATTTTGATCAATGCTGCATCGGGATTTGGCACAGGTCAATTGCCCGATAAAGAAGGGCAGATGTATCATGTTACAGAAGATGGATTTTACTTGATCCCCACTGCTGAAGTTCCTGTTACCAATATTTTCAGAGATGAAATTGTAAAATTCGAATCGTTACCGATAATGTATACTGCTTATACACCATGCTTTCGTCGTGAAGCAGGATCATACGGCGCGCATGTACGCGGATTAAATCGATTACATCAATTCGATAAGGTAGAGATTGTACAAATTGCACATCCTGATAAGAGCTATGAAATTTTAGAAGAAATGCGCACGTATGTTTCAGGATTATTACATTTGTTAGAACTGCCATTCCGGACACTGCGTTTATGCGGTGGTGATATGAGTTTTGCCTCTGCATTAACATATGATATGGAAGTATGGTCGGCAGCCCAGCAACGCTGGCTCGAAGTAAGTTCAGTTTCTAATTTCGAAACATTCCAAGCGAACCGATTAAAATTACGTTACCGTGAAGGGAACGGAAAGCCGCAACTGGCACATACACTAAACGGTAGTGCATTAGCGTTGCCACGAATAGTCGCAGCGATGCTCGAGAATAATCAAACGCCTGAAGGAATTCGTATTCCGAAAGCATTAATTCCTTATACCGGTTTCGATCTTATCAACTAATGCGTATACTTACTTCTATTCTGTTGTTTTTACTCCTTGCCGGCTCCTGTGTTAAATCGCAAGCGCAACCTGCAGGGCAATCGGCTACCGAGCTAGCTAATCAGTATATGAATACAGGGGAATGGGATAAAGCTGTTGTGTATTTTGAGAAGTATTATAGTCAAGATCCGTATGGTGCATTTGCGAATTATCTGAAATGTTTTACAATGTTGAAGGATTATGAAGGTGCCGAGAAATTGATCAAGAAACATCTAAAGAAATTTCCTGGTGATCCAACTATACGAATAGAATTAGGTGCTTTGTATGAAACGATGGGCGATGTTGATAAGGCAAAAAAAGTGTATTCGGATGTTATAAATTCGTTGAAATCGGATATTAATCAGATTAATATTACAGGGAGTTCTTTTATGAACCGACAAATGTTTTCGTATGCCGAAGAGACTTATGTTGAAGGACGAAAACTATTGAAAGGAGCCTATTTGTTTTCGTTCGAATTAGCAGAAGCGTATGCTCAAGATGGCAAATTTCCAGAGATGGTTTCTGAGTATATTGATGCAATGGAGTTTAATGCAGCGATGTTGCCAAATATTCAAGCTGTTCTTCAAAATAAAATCGCTAATGATCTCAGCGGAAACATGTCTGATTTAATACGTCAAGCATTGTTGAGGAAAATTCAAAAGAACCCGAACTTGTCGGTTTATAGTGAGTTGTTGTATTGGCTTTTTTTGCAAGAAAAAGATTTTGAGTCGGCTTACATTCAAGCAAAGTCGCTCGATAAAAGATTGGGCGAAAGCGGCGATCGACTAATTTCCTTAGGGCGATTATGCGTGAGTAATGCTGAATATGAAACTGCAGTGAATTGTTTTCAAACGGTGATTGATAAAGGTTCAGATGGTACTAATTATATTACTGCGAAAATAGAATTAATAAATTCGGTGAACTATAAAATTACCAACAAAGGAGGGTATACGCAAGCCGATTTATTGAAACTAGATCAAGATTATGATTCAGCAATTACGGAGTTGGGTAAGAACGCATCTACCGCATCTTTGTTAAGTGGAAGAGCTCATTTGAAAGCATTTTATATGCATCAAACACAAGATGCAATAGATTTATTGAATGAAACGATTGATCTCCCTAATTTGCGCACTTCGTTTATTGCAGAATGTAAATTAGAGTTAGCCGACGTGTATGTATTCGACGGATTAGTTTGGGATGCAGCATTATTGTACGGACAAGTAGATAAAGATTTTAAGAATGATGTCATCGGACGTGAAGCGAAATTTCGCAATGCGCGACTTTCCTATTATATGGGCGAATTCGATTGGGCGAAAGATCAGTTGAAAGTATTGAAAGCGGCAACTAGTCAGTTGATTTCGAATGATGCATTGTCACTTGGATTATTGATTTCTGATAATACCAATATGGATACAACATATGAAGCATTGTTGATGTATTCGCGTGCCGACTTACTCGATTTTCAGAATAAAGACAGCATTGCATTAATAACCCTTGATTCGTTATTAAAGAATTTTCCAGATCATACGCTTACTGATGAAGTATGGTTTAAAAAAGCTTTGATATTTAAGAATGAAGGTCGTTTTTCTGAATCGGCTACGTTTCTCCAAAATATTATTGATAAATATCCTGATGATATTTTAGGCGATGATGCCATGTATCAATTGGCCTGTTTAAACGAAGATCAGCTCAACGACAAAGAAAAAGCCAAAACGCTATTTGAAACTTTCCTTACTAAATATCCTGGTAGTTTATTTGTGGTAGATGCGCGTAAGCATTTCCGCGCTTTACGAGGAGATAAGTTGTAAATGATAGGGTAGAATAGCATTGACTTTTTGATTACTTTTGCAATCTATTCTAATTTCATGATAATTTATAATGTAACACTTAATGTTGATCACGATGTAGCCGAAAGCTGGTTGCAATGGATGATTGACAATCATATTCCTGATGTGATGAAAACAGGAATGTTTATCGACAATAATATTTTTCGATTAATCGGTGATGAGAAATCAGGAGGTGTAACTTACGCAGTTCAATACCGATGTGCCGATATGACGACTTACGAAAAGTACCGCGATGAATTTGCTCCAGCCTTGCAAGCAGAAACCAATAAAAAATTTCAAGGTAAGTTTGTAGCTTTCCGTTCATTGTTAGAAGTCGTAAAATGATGCACAACGGTGATGTACGTGCAAAGAAATTTCTCGGTCAACATTTCCTGAACGACGAGAAAGTAGCAGCCGCCATTGCGGAAGCACTTCCTTCCGGAAAGGAGCAAATGTTAACGCTTGAGATTGGCCCTGGAATGGGTGTACTTACCAAGTATTTATTAAACCGCAGCGACATATTGCTGTACGCAATTGAGCTCGATCGAGAGTCGGTGCCCTATTTGATTTCCCATTATCCTCAACTCGGAGATCGATTGATGGAAGGTGATTTCCTTCGTCTGAATCTGAAAGAACTTTTTAATGCGTCCTTCTTTTTGATTGGAAATTTTCCTTATAATATTTCATCACAAATCCTTTTTGCTGTACTCGAAAATAAAGAGATAATTCCTTCAATGGTTGGAATGTTTCAAAAAGAAGTTGCTGAAAGGATTGCTAGTGGTCCAGGTAAAAAAGACTATGGTATTCTGAGTGTGTTGTTACAGCCTTGGTACGATATAGAATATTTATTTACCGTAAACGAAAATCAATTTACTCCGCCACCAAGAGTAAAGTCGGCGGTGATTCGAATGACACGTAATGAAAGAACAGAACTTGAAATCGACGAAGCCTATTTTAAGTTATTAATTAAAACAGGATTTAATCAGCGACGTAAAACATTGCGAAATGCTATTCGTTCGTTATTGCCTCCCGATTTTTCGTCAGTGCCCTATTTAGATCTACGCGCAGAAGCTTTATCGTGGGAACAATTTGTTACGTTAGGGAAAGCGATTATTAATGCGAGAGGTTAAGTAGAGGCGATAGATAATAGGCAATAGATTTTAGTTGATCGTTTTTTGGAGATTGAGGTAAGGCAATTGGATTGTATTTATGGGCCGCAGATTACGCTGCTCTCGTATAAAGTTGCACAATCCGCGCAAATTATAATTATTCGCGCCATCAGCGGTCCATTCAGAATTTAACCGTCACCTGCCCCAGCACATTAAACGGCGCTTGCGGGTAATAGAAATTTTCTTGCGTGCGTGAGCCATCAACAAAATACCCGTAAGTATAACCGTTAGATTCGTACAGAGCATCGAGGATATTATTAAGACTTATATCGAAACGGATTTCTTTAAAGAGAACATTCTTTAAACTGTATCCAATCTTTGTATCAACAGTACTATACGCCGCAATAGATCGTGTATCGTTTTCAGTATTATCGAGGTATTGTTTTCCTACATGTTTAACGATTGCTCTTAACTCAAGATTTTTTATCGGCGACCATGTTACGCTTCCCATCGCAATTATTGAAGGTGAGAAAGCAATATCTGTATTTTTGAATTCAATAGTACTTTGATCGATGTATGCATAGTTGGCATCGTAAGAATCAGTGTATTCAATAAAATGATTCAGTTTATTCATGCTTAACGTTAGATTTCCGTCGATCGTTAAGTTATTGATCGGCTGATAAGCTGCAATTAATTCAATTCCGCTTCTAACGCTTTCTTTGATATTACTACGCGTATAATTTCCTACATCATTTAATTGTCCCGTTAGCACCAATTGATTTTTATAACTCATATAATAAGCGTTGATGTTAGCACTGAATTTCTTCGAGAAATATCGATAACCAAATTCAGCATCAGTCAAGCTCTCTGCTAACGGACGACTTTTTCCTGTTGATTCAACATAGTCATCGCGATTCGGTTCTTTATTTGCAACACTTATCGATGCATATACTTCTTGATGATTTTTAAAATCGTAGCTGATACCTGCCTTCGGATTGAAGAATATCATTGCATCATTCTGCGGACCTTCGCTACCATCATCATTTAGTCCAGTGAATTTATAATTTACCGATCGTACCTGAGCATCTGCAAATAAATGCAATTTGTTAAAAGAAGTTTCATAACGAACAAAAGCATTTATATCATTCTTCGTAGCATAATTGTCGTAATAGCGGTGACGGATATCCGATGTGCCTGCAAACTGCGCCCAAACAACTTCTCCGAAATGAGCTCCAGTATATTGGTTGGCAGCTCCACCGAATAATAATTTGCTGTTACTTCCGATATTTCCTGTGATATTCCATGTTGCTCCGTAAAAATCATTATCTAGCCATTTTCTTCTGATTAAATCAGATTCGCTAATAGTATCGTTGTTGGTGATAACAGGATTAATCAAATAATCTTGTAGTGATTGTCCTTTTTTAAATTCCTCATAAAATCCTTTTCCTTTAGTGTAATGGAAGTTAAGAGAGGCAATCCAGTTAGTGCTTAACGAAGTAGAAGTTAATAATTGAAAATAATCTTGCTGGTAATCGTCAACTTGATTATCGTACGTATAATAATTGTAAGTTCTTCCTGAGTTTAAAAGATTTGCAGCTTCCTCTTCATCGAGTCCGTTGTTGATGATATAGTTTTGCATTCCCGTAACATCATTTTTAATTCTGCTTTCAGGAACACCATACCAACTTTGGTAAGTGATTTCTTTTCCCGAGAACATATTAAAACGAATTAATATTTTCTTTCCGTAGTAACCGCTGGAGAAATAATATGATTTCAAATCCGATGCGCCTCTGTCAACATATCCGTCCGATTTTATTTGCGATAATCGTCCTTCAAATGCAAATTTATTTTGCAGCAATCCGCTGCCAAAGCTTATGTTATTTTTTATGGTATTATAAGAACCGAAGCTATTACTGCTGGCACCGAAAGCCGCTGTAGGAATAGAATTACTTAAGATATTAATACTTCCACCAAAAGCACCTGCACCATTGGTACTACTTCCTGCGCCACGTTGCACCTGAATATTCTCTGCCGAAGAAGCGAAGTCAGGGAGGTCGACCCAATACATTCCTTGCGATTCAGCATCATTTATTGGTATACTATTAATCGTAACATTAATCCGCGATGGGTCAGATCCTCTTATGCGAATACCTGTATATCCAACTCCTGTTCCGGCATCACTCGTTACAACAACCGAAGGCAGTAACTGTAAAACATAAGGCACATCTTGACCAAGGTTCATTTTTTGAATATCTTCTTTTGCTAAATTAGTATATGCCATTCCCGATTTTGTTCCGGCACGTGTAGATGAAATATTTACTTCGTCAGTTATTATACTTCCCCCTTTCAATTGTACTTTGATAAATGTATTTGATTGTAGTAACATCGTAATCGTAGAATCTTCGAATCCTATTTTTCGAATCAACAACGAGCATGATCCATTTTTGGATACATTTATAATAAATTCGCCCGCTGCATTCGAATGTGTTTGCAAGAGAGAACCCATTAAATAGATTTCGGCATCGGCAATAGGTAAGGCGGATTGTTCTGCAATAATTTTTCCGGTAATCGTTTGAGCCGATGCTAAAGAAGAGCAAAGAATAGCAAAGTAGATAATAATTAGATTTTTCATGATGACGGTTATTTGAACAAAGGGTGCTTTGAAAAGCGTCATCTCACTCCCTACGCTGGTATGGTCCAGATCAGGTTCGATGGGTATAATCTCAGCCTTATGCAAGGCACCCCAGTGTTGAGGCAAATGTAGGATTACTTTATGCATAAATCCAAATTTTTAAAAAATATAAAATTCAGTTCGCCGCTTCATTGTATTTAGTAGCTTTGTTAATTGCAAAACATTTTAATTACTATGAAAAGAATATTACCCTTTGTTGTTGCCATTTTATGGTGGGCGAATTCAGATGCCAGTTCTTTATTATGGAAAGAGGCAAGTCAGTCGGAGAGATCTTCGATCACTGTATATGATATTCTTACAAAAAGCAGTAGAGTAGTGCTTCTAGATTTAAACGAGATGAAATCTCAATTGCTCAAGGCCCCAGCTGAACGTTCTGGTAAAAAAGCAATGCAAGTAGAGTTGCCATTACCTGATGGTTCATATGAGTTATTTGCTGTTGTTGAATCTCCTATTATAGAATTTTCGTTAGCTGCAAAATATCCTGAAATTAAAACATATTTGCTTCAAGGAATTACACATACAGCTGCTAGTGGTCGAATGGATGTAACGTATCTTGGTTTTCATGCAATGATATTAAATAACCAGTCAACATTTTTTATTGATCCAGTAAATCGTAACACTACTTCTTTTTATCAAGTATATTATAAATCGGATGCGGTGAACGTTAACAAACCTTTATCGTGTGGATTTAATGGGGATAGTCCCGAAAATATTGCTCGTGCATCAGCTATTCAAGATGATGTTCAACGAAATGGTGCGCAAAATCAAGTTCAACGTAGCATTGCGAGTACTTTAAGAACATATCGATTAGCAATTGCTTGTACAGGTGAATATGCAGCTTATTTCGGTGGCACGAAGCCTGCTACTTTGTCGGCAGAAATTACGAGTATCAACCGCGTAAATGGAGTTTATGAACGAGAAGTGGATGTGCGAATGATTTTGATAGCGAATACCGATACTTTGATTTTTTTAAATGCTGCAACCGATCCTTACGATAACAATGATGGTGCTGCAATGCTAGGTCAAAATCAAGCTACAGTTAACGCCTATATCGGAAGTGCAAACTACGACTTCGGGCATGTGTTTAGTACTGGAGGAGGAGGGATAGCAGGTCTTGGAGTTATTTGCGGTTCATCGAAAGCACAAGGTGTTACGGGTTCTCCTGCTCCGGTTGGTGATCCGTTCGATATCGATTATGTGGCGCATGAAATGGGGCACCAATTCGGAGGGAATCATACTTTTAATGGCAATACAGGTTCATGTTCAGGAAATAGAAATGCCAACACTGCCTTCGAGCCGGGAAGTGGGACTACCATAATGGCCTATGCAGGAATTTGCAGTCCACAGGATGTTGCGAGTCATAGCGATGCATTTTTTCATACGGCAAGTTTCGATGAAATTGTAAACTATATTACCTTAAGCGTTGGTAATAATTGTCCGGTAACTTCTGCAACTGGTAACAATGCTCCAATTATAAATAGTATAGGCGCAAACGTTAGTATTCCTATTTCTACTCCGTTTATGTTAACAGGAAATGCAACCGATCCAGACGGAGATACAATTACTTATTGTTGGGAAGAATATGATTTAGGTGCTGCAGGAGCACCGTCTACACCAACTGGTACTGCTCCTTTATTTCGCTCGCAAGCGCCCTTGTTAAGTCCAACGCGAATTTTTCCAAAAATAAATTATATCATTTCAAACAATGCGAATCCGTTAGGTGAGAAGTTGCCAACTTATGCCCGTTCAATTAAATTTCGTTTAACTGTTCGTGATAATAAAACAGGTGGCGGTGGTGTTACATACGGAAGCACCCCATTAACATTGTCGGTTATCAATACAACAACTCCTTTTTTAGTAACCAATCCGAATGTATTACTAACATGGCCAGCATTGAGTCAGCAGAATGTAACTTGGGATGTTTCAAGTACTAATGTGGCACCAATATCGGCCGCCAATGTTGATATATTATTAAGTACGGATGGCGGTTTTACGTATCCTATAACCTTAGCAAGTGCAGTTTCCAATAATGGAACATGTACGGTTACAATGCCTAACTTAACTACCAATACAGCTCGTGTAATGGTGAAGCCTGTAAATAATGTTTTTTTCGATATTAGCAATAAGAATTTCATTATTTCAGCACCGCAAGGATTGTTAGACAATCCAATCGAGAATCAGTCGGTGAGTGTATTTCCTAATCCAACTGAAGGAGTTTTTACTTTTTCATGGGCGGGAAATTATAAAGGTAATGTGCAAATATTTATTACAAACTTAACAGGTCAATTGGTGGTTGTGAAGCAATTGAATAAATCGGAAGCAGGCTTAGTTGAAACTTTTGATTTATCAAGTTTCGGTAAAGGAATTTATACGCTTGTTGCTCAAACACCACAAGGAAGTGCGGTACGTAAAGTAGTGATTGACTAATTTCTGTTCGAATAAATAATGGGCTGTCTTAACAAAGTGTAGCTTTTTGTTGATTAGTCAGACCTCTACTTTCATTGATGGTTTTACTATTTAAAATGTATTTTATAAAATAGCACTGCCATAAAAAATGCCGATTGCTTAATTTATGTAAATTTGAATTTTCGAATCATATGCATCAGCTACGTAAGTTTATTTATCTACTCGTATTCTTAATTGTTATTTCAGCAATAGGATTGCTGATCTATCTTACTAGTCAGAAGCCTCAATATTCGGGCAGTAAACAGGTGATGGGTCTTCATGAGAAAGTAGAGATTATTTATGATTTCTACGGCATTCCACATATCTATGCCAATAATGAAGAAGATGCTTATTTCGCGTTAGGCTATGCACATGCGCAAGATCGATTGTTTCAGATGGAGATGGTTCGTCGAGTTGCTTCTGGTAAATTGGCAGAGGTGTTTGGTCCTGATTTCGTGAAGGTAGATGCTTTTTTTAAAACACTAGGTCTCGATGAGCATGCTAAATTATCGCAGCAAGAATATTTAAACAGCGATTCATTCCCCTACCAACGTGCAGCGCGTGCATACCTCGCAGGTTTGAATGAGTTTGTTGATAAAGGACGCACTCCAGTTGAGTTTATGATGATGGGTATTCCAAAGCAGAAGTTTACTTTAAGTGATATGTACCTTTCGGCAGAGTACATGTCTTTTAATTTTGCAATGGCTTTTAAAACGGATCCTTTGATGAGTTTTATTTATCGTCGTTTAGGGAAAGGTTATTATCAAGATTTAGTTACTTCTTATAGCACAGGTACTGCAACAATTCCTGTTTATTCGAAGCCGGATACAGCATTGTCGCATAAAGTTGCATTTAATACTATTCAGGAAATTCTTGATCAGATTCCGGTTGCTCCTTTAACAGGAAGTAATTCATGGGTGGTAGGTCCATCGAAGTCGAAATCGGGAAAGGTCTTATTCGAAAATGATACGCATGTGGCTTACAGTCAACCTGGAGTTTGGTACGAAGCGCATCTCGAATATCCTGGATTTAGTTTTTATGGTAATCATCTTGCCGGTTGGCCTTTTGCTGCTATTGGACATTCTAGAAAGCATACATGGGGCTTAACGTTATTTGAGAACGATGATCTCGATTTTTTGTCTGAACGTATTAAACCTGGCGATAGTAGTCAGTATTGGTCGGATGGAAAATGGGTAGGGCTAAACGAATATAAAAAAGTAATTTATGTGAAGGGAGGGAATGATGTTAACCTAACGGTTAGGGTTACCCGTCATGGGCCTTTAATGCAGGAAGTGATGCCTGAATGGAAAGCGATTACACAAAATGCAGTGGCGGCTTCATGGACGCATCTTAAATTTCCTTGTAATTTATTGCAGATAACATACAGCTTAGATCATGCAAAAAATATGGAGGATGCCAAATATGCGGTGTCTCAGTTAGTATCTCCTGGATTAAATGTAATGTATGGAGATTCTTCAGGGAATATTGCATGGTGGGCTGCAGGGCGATTAGTGAAGCGAGCGAAAGGCGTAGACCCCTTGCTGTTGCAAGACGGATCTCGTTATGCAATAGACCCTTCAGGTTATTATGATTTTAAAGATAATCCGCATTCCGAAAATCCTCCAAGCGGGTATGTATATAGCGCTAATAATCAACCTGACACTATGTTGGATGGATCTTATTATCCTGGTTATTATACTCCTGAAGATAGAGCAGTTCGCATTGGACGTTTACTTACGGAAAAGCGCAACTATACAATTGATGATATGCAGCGTATTAGTTTCGATGCCGTCTCTCCCAATGCTCCATTAATTGCACGAGCAATAATAGATGGCACTAGTAAATCGATGTTAAGAAAGACGCAAATTTATTTTGAAGCTTCTCGTAAATTGTTGTTGTGGAATGGAGATCATCAATTGCATGATGTTGCTCCAACTATATATTATAAATTGGTTTACAATATCCTTCAGGCTGCGATGGAAGATGAGTTAGGAAAAGAAAATCTGAAGGTTTTTATGAATACGCATGTAATGAAAAATACATTGAGTGCATTCATGCAAAATGATAGTTCATTGTGGTGGAACAATGTTGCTACTAAAGATATAGCCGAAACGCGTACAATGATTTTTGATAAAGCCTACGAAAAAACAATGGTTGAATTGGTGCAAGAACTTGGAATGAAAGTGGATGGATGGGAGTGGGGTAAAGTGCATGTTCTCGAACACGTACACCCAATTGGAATGAAGAATCCATTTCATTTAATATTCAATGTTGGCCCGTATGCTGTGCCAGGTGGCCCTGAGGTTATTAATCAGAGTGGGTTCGAGTTATCTGCTGATAAAATGCATAAAGTGAAATATGGTCCAGCTATGCGCATTGTTCTCGATTTTGCCGATATTGAAAATTCAAAAAGTGTATTGCCTACTGGTCAATCAGGGAATATCATGAGTCGTTATTATTTTGATCAAGCAGTATTATATAATAATGGAAAGTTTAGAAAGCAAAAAATGAATCGTACCGATATTGAAAATAATAAAATAGGTCGATTTGTTTTGCAGCCTAAGATCGAAGCCGATAACTGAGCGATTTAAAAAAGGGCAGTTATTTTTTTTGCCAATGTCTGCGCAATCTTCTCATTCGATTCATGCGTCCATCCTCCAATGTGAGGAGATAATATAGAAC
>CAIRUC010000022.1 GCA_903881665.1 uncultured Bacteroidota bacterium
CAACATTGTTAGGGGCAATCACAAGGGTCGCCCTATTGCTATTGTCACCACCATCATTATTTTCACCAACAACATTGTTGGGGGCAACCACAAGGGTCGCCCCTACGATTTCCAAAATGGCGTGAAAATGGTTGGGCATAACCACATATTCGTGTAATTCTATGTTTGAAAATCGATTTGGCAATTTCAACCATTCCAATTCAATCATTTTTCCGGCATCATTCAATTGCATTTCACCGTTTTCTATTTTTCCAAAACAACATACCCTATTCTGACAACAAATGGTAATAAAATACAATCCCGCCTGCGAATAATCGTATCCTTTTAACCGGATAGACCTACGATGGTGGATATGCGGGTTGTATTGATTCATAGTTCTATTAGTCTATTGTCGCTAATTTGGAAAGAAGCAAGTCTTTTAATTTATCTAAAATTGTTATTTCCTTTTGATAGTTTTTCATTTTCTCTTTTCAAGATAAAACGAAGAGAGATAAATTACCATTTAAAAGGTTTGTGAACGAAATAAAAGGTAATAAATGCGCATTTTAAAAACAAAAGGCCGATGCAATACACCGGCCTTTATAATAGTTTGAAAGATAAATTATTCTTTTCCTTCGATTTTCTTTGAATCCTCGTCGTCGCCTTTGGAAGCGTCTTTGAATTCTTTAATGCCTTTCCCTAAGCCTTTCGCTAATTCGGGAATTCTCTTTGCGCCAAAGAATAATAATAAGGCAACAATAATTAGGATGGTTTCAGAGCCTCCAAGTCCTCCTAGAAGACCAAGTATAATTGTAAGTGTCATGACGAGTTGTTTGTCGTGGTAAAAATACAAAGATTCTACCCCCCTTAACAATCTTTTATACTTGTTTTGGGTTTATTATTGCCATAAATGATATAAATCAATGTATGTCAGTCATTTATAATCATGAAGATTTTGGTGTATTTCTCTTTTAAGCACATCAATGCTCTATTGGCCTTTGTTAGTGATACAGTTTTCGCGTCCATTATAAGAGCAAAAATATCCACATTCATTAATTATTTCTTGATAATAATGTGTGGCATTGAACTCACTTTTTAAGCGTTTGTAATTTGAATATTCTACAAAATCGGCATCCTTTATTCCAGCGGGCAATCCTGTTTCAATATAAAATGTATGTTCACATTTGGCAGCCATCCAGTAACATTTAGCTTTAAACTCTTTATTATTACTAAAGTTCGCCGCACGTTCATAGTACTTCCGCGCTTCGCGGCAATCTACATAACTTCGAATGGAATTTTCGGCTGAATAGGGCCCTTCTTCATATTCTCGATTAGCTAATTGCGCATCGGTATCAAAATAGAAGGAAGTGTTCGATACTGAACGACAATTTCCATAATAGGTCATGTTGTATAATCCATTCGCATAAAAGAAATAATTCATTGCTTTTTCGCTTGGCACTTTACTGCTATCTGCAGCAAGTTTTATCGACCTCATCTTAATGGCAAATTGCAATTTGTTTAACGGATTTTTCTGGGGCAAGGCATGGTCGCAATCGTGGCAATCGGTAATGTGCATGTTAAACGGATTAGCATCTAACATACTTTGACCCGAAGACGTATCTTTTCGAAAGGCAGCAATTGCTCCGTCGAAATCGTAATTGTAAATCTTTATAGTGGCGTCTAACTCATAAAAATCGCGAAGCGAATATTTGTACATAGAAATCAAGTACGACTCTAGCGGACGATGAGTTCTTTGTTCGAGATATTGAATCATGCTATCGGTAAGTTCTTCGCTCTTATAAAAATCATTCCCTTGTGAGAAGGCTATTTCAGCATATACAGGTTCATTTTTATGTTCGTAATAGTTAGATAAATTACGTAACAGATAACGATTTACGTTATCGTATCGCAACGTAGGATTTTGTGCGTCATGTTTAAAGGCAGTTAAATAACGCAACAATTTTTCTTCTTGATCCGGAGTAATATTGCCTTTTGTAATTTTATCTAAATAAAGCAATGCTTCAGTCACTTTATTTTGTCCTTTTATTAGCGGATCTGTGATCGACTCCATATTCATTTCTTTTAACACTAATTCCGCACGATCCGATTGTCCGTTGAGATAATATAAATATGCCAACGAAGTTTTCCATACAAGTGGTTTACAAAGCGCAGGGTTTTTGACTGCAGAGGCGATTAAACTAATTAAACTATCGGTTTGTTCTTTTTGAATGGTATACCAAGAGTAAGAGGAGTAGCTTTTAGATAATGAAGAAGTGTCTATTTCTTGTTCTGATTGATAGATATAATCATATCCATAATCTACTTTATTATCAACTTTACTTATTTCAATAATGTTTACGGCACGCATTAAAAGCAACATATTTTTGTCGGATGACGGATTAATGGCCAATATGTTTTTCATAGCCACTAACGGTGATGCATATACTCCATATAATTGCCATAATACTTCTTTCTCGGTATTGGTTTTTGCGATAGCTAATGTTTGTTGCCAATCTTCAGGCTCTTGTGGGTGAAAACTGGTATAAGCATCAAAACGACAGTACCCGCTTTCGTAAAATAATTTCGAAAAGAGATAATTCGACTCACTATACTTTTGTTGTTTATAAAGAGAGCCTGCTTTGTAACACAAGCACCTTTCGTAAATTGTACCTAGAGTAGGTTTGTCGGCAAAATATACTTTAAATGCATTGATTGCCTCTTGGTACTTTGCTCCAAAATACAAACTACGAATCCATTGAAATGCATAGCGATCTTTAAGAAAGTTATTTTTTTCTTTTTTACATTCTAACTGAAATACCGTTGCCATACTATCAATATAATGTTCATCGACTTTTCTCTCGCTCCAAGTGTAATAATACGTATTAGCAAATGCTTCTGCCAGTTTCGCGTTTTTAATATAAATTAAGGCAGAAGTATAATTCACATCGCGCTTATGAGTAAGTAATTCTTCAGGAATCGACTTATTTATTTTAGTTGAATAAATGAGGTTTTCTAATTCAGAAATTGTAGCGTTATATAATAACCAACTAATACTGGTAGTACTTACTGACTTCTTCAAATACCCCGACCATTCTTCAGCATTTTTTAGCATATAGTTTTCATTACGCGAATAATCATTATTGCTGTAGTAAGAATGATAAGTAATGAATAGAGGGGATAACGTTGTTTCGCCGCTTATTTCTGGAGCGAACAAAGATTGATCGGTAAAATCTTCAGGATCGCCCCCTGAACACCCTTGGGTTTTCTTGCTAGTCCACAGGAAAAGCGAGAACAAACTACTTAAAACAACTAAAAATATTTTGAAAGTCAGCTTTTTCATAATGTTGTGTAATAGAATGATCGAAATGGTATAAAACAATATTAAAGGTATCACTATTTAGTTTATCTGCAATTTGTTTCGCTGCTTTTAAACTTGTTTTGGGTGAAATTTCTTCTACTTTAATTTCGTCGCCAGGCAAAATAAAAGTACCATGCAACAGGGTTTCTTTTATACAGATATATCTACCGCCTCTTTTTCCTACGAAAGCTGGGTTTCGATTAAAATTATTATCTGTTATTTCATTCAATAGTGTAATTCCCTTTCCATGTCTGGATAAAACAGACCAACTAAAAACAGGTAAAGCTACATCAAAAGGCAAGGGATATTCTTTAATATATTCGATGTAGTTGGCCGCATTGTTATAATCGTAAATTGAATTTTCTTTGCTTTGTGGAGACAATACTCCCATGTTATAAAACATCAGCATGCCGCGATCAACGGGCGGTACGCCTGTTGATCTTTTATATTTTACTTGATGTAAACGGATGGTGGCACTCCATATTATTTTTTTTGAGTAATCAATTTTTAATTTTTCAAGTAACTTAAAATAGGTATCGCGAGTGGTGGTTGTCCAGTCGCAATCGATTTGTACTTGTTTTGGATTTTTACCAAGACTATTATTTATTTGATGTAGTAATGTAATCAAATGTAAAGAAAGAGTATCTATTCCTGCAGCATCAAGATGGCTAATAACTTTATTCTCGATATAAACTACAGGGATTACTAATAGGTTGGGCGGTATGGATGACGATGCGGTAATCTTTGCGACAGGGAAAGCACTGTTTTTATTTGTGATCCATCGAACGTCGAAATAATGTAAGTATAATGCATGAACCTTTAAGTCGTTTAACAAAACGCTATCGGAGGCCTCCAATTTGAATTTGCTTTTCCAGTAATAAAATGAATTATTGGTTTGTGGATTATTACTGCAACTGGCAATAAAAAAAGCCCAAATAATAATTAGTATTCGCGACATGCAATTTTTATCAACGACGGGAAATCCAGCCTTGAGGGTCGAGTTTTGTACTATTCTTCCAAATTTCGAGATGCACCTCGCCATGGCTTGATTCTTCAGCCGATTCTGCTACAGTTCCGATTTGTTGTTTAGTAGATACTTTGTCGCCTGTTTGTACGGATACATTATCAAGATTGCTATATACAGTTAAGTAATCACCATGACGAATAATTACCGCTTTACCTGCTCCAGGAATTCCGATAACACCACTAACGGTACCGTTAAACAATGCACGAGCATTTGATCCTTTAGAAGTTTGAATATCGAGTCCGTTATTGTTAATCATCACTCCCTTTAACTCCTTGTGAGGATGTTGTCCGAAAGTAGAGGTAATAGTACCTTGTTCAACAGGCCAAGGCAATGTTCCTTTATTACCTGAAAAACTACTTGACAATTTTTGCGCCTCGGGAGTTAATGTAAAGACGTTTTTATTCGTTACATTTTTGTTTCCCGATGCAACTGCTTTTTTCTTAGCGGCTTCAATTTCTTTTTTAATTAAATTTTCGATTGCACGGTCGAGCTTTAGTTTAGCGGCTTGTTTTTCTTGAAGTTGTTTTTTTAATTTCTTTTCTCGGTCACCTAAAGTTTTCAGAATTTCATCTTGTTGCTTTCTTTCTTTTTCGAGAGTGGACTTTTGTGTTTGTTCGGTATTTCGTAATGCGGTCTTCTCGTTTTTCTTGGCGACCAGCTCAATTTTTTTCCCGGTTAATTTAACCTGGGTACTATCTATTTGTGCAGCCTGTTGTCTTCTGTATTCACCGTATTGCTTCAAATATTTAATCCTACGATATCCTTGGTTGAAATCATTCGCAGCGAAAATAAACATCATACGTTGGTAAACATTTTGATTATGATAAGCATAACGAATCATAGAGGCATATTCATTTTTTAATCGCTTCATCTGCTCTTCAAGCGAAAAAATTTCTTTCGATGTGGTTTCAATTTCTCCGCCAATAGAAGAAATTTCGGAGTTGATAGTAGAGATTAATGACTGACGCAATTCTATTTTTTTACGTAATGCATTAAGCTGTTCGGCGGTGACCGATTTGTTTTTAGAAACTAATTGAAGCTGTCGGTTGGTGAATTCAATCTCCTTTTGAAGTTTTGCTTTTTTCGACTCAAGATCTTTCTTCGACTGACCACTAACAGAAAGTGTAATCAGACAAAAAAGAAATAAATAACAAAATCGCTTAGCGAATGCGTTCATAATTAGAAGGGACGTTGAATGGAAATTCCTGCGGTTCACTAACAGTTACTTTTCCGTACTCTATATGTATTTCGAAATTTTTTTCGGCAATAATTTTTGTTACTGATTTAAATGGGAATAATCCACCACTAGTCACGCGGAAATCATCATAATCAGTTGTAAGCATTTTATTTATTTTTTGATCTTCAACACTTAATTTATCGATCCGAAAGCTATTCTCATCTACATAAACATCTTGTATAACTTGCTTATTTGGATCTTTTTCTTCGAGCGCTCTTCGTAAATTCTTTTTATTTAACGAACTCAAAATATAATATTTATCTTCGATATAAACAGAATTAAATCTGTTTTCGTTTTTCTTATAGGCAAAGAAATTACCAAATAAAATAGCTTGTACTATTTCAAAATTTACTTTCATTTGAAGCAACTTATTTACACTTTCAAAACTAGTTGCTTGATATTGGCCATGAATACGATCTAGCAGTCTTACTGAGTCGGGGGTTACCATTACTCTTGCAACTTCAATTCCTAATAATGGAGAAATAGAAACCCAAATTACGCTATCTCTCTTGCTTCGCATACTAATATTAAAGGAAGTTTCACTTCCATCCTGAATTGTTGTAACGCTAGCCTTTGCCGTAACCCATTCTGGCTTAAAGGAAGCTGAATCGATTTTACTTAACAGTTCCTGAACAGATTTGTCCTGCATAGGACGAATTTCGTTTGTAGTATTCGGATGCATTACGGCCTTTCTGCTACGGCATGAAGGCAACAAAAGCGCAGCCGAAATACATATAACGGTAACGAATATCCGATAATACGAATTACTCATAGAATTTCTTATCACTGATTTTCTTATCAATTTGTTCTGAATGATCACCCGTAGCTTTTGCTTCTTTCCATTTGCTAACGGCTTCCTCAATGTTGCCTATTTTGAAAAGCACGTCACCGTAATGTTCAATTATTGTTCCATTTGAACTTCCACCATGCTCTAGTGCTTTCTCTATCCATATTTTGGCTTCTGTAAATTTACCTTGCACAAACAACACCCACGCATATGTATCTTCATTAGAAGGATTGTTAGGAATTAATTCATTTGCCTTTTTCGACATTTCGGCAGCCTTTTCGAGATCTGACTTTCGCTGGGATAAATAATAGGACCAGTTATTAAGGATGTTCGCGTTGGAAGGATCTAGTTTTAATCCTTTATCATAGTATTTATCAGAATCATCAAATCGCTTTAACTTATTATATGAATCACCTAGATTTGAATAAAATTCAATCAACTGCGCATCATTATCAACCACCATTTTACTTCCGGCTAATAACGCTTTAGCAGCTGTTTCATATTTCTTGTTTTGCATTTTTGCAATCCCATTAAAGAGGTATAAAATGCTTTGATCAGCAAATAGTCCGAGCGCTTCTTCCGACTCTTTTTCCATTGAAATATAATCTTGCAAATCAGACTCAACCAACATCAATTGTTGCCAAGCTTGAAGATTTTGTTTATTGAGAGTTAGTGATAATCGATACTGATCTCTTGCCTTAGCATAATCCCTTTTCATATTTAGAAAATCGCCATATACTGCTTGTGCTGTTGCCTCTTGTGGATGTGTTTCACTCATTCGTTTACTTAGCTCCATGGCCTGAGTCATCATTTCAGAATCGTTTTGTACCAATGGGAAATAAGAAGTAAGTATTCTGACTTTTACATCGGGCGATAACATCTTCGAACTAAAAGCTTTTTTCAATTGCTCAAAAGATTCTGCTTTTTGTCCGTTCGCTCTAAGCTGTTCGGCTAATGCCAATGAGATTGTTGGATTTTCCGGATCGATGGCCTGCATTCGGGAAATCGTTTTCATTGTTTCCTCTTTCAAATTATTGGCAGAATATAAATCAACCAACATTGTATAATAATCGATGTTTTGAGGATCAGTAGCTATTAATTTTTCAATTTCTGCGGCCGCCGCTTTAATGTTACCCAGCTTTAAGTATAAACGTTGCTTTTGAGAAGTTAGATCACGATTAACGCCCATTTTTTCTTCTATCAGATCATACAAATGAATTGCATCCGTTAGTTTATTCAGCATTAAGTACGTTTCAGCCTCTTGAAATTGATACTCGACTCCTTCGGGATGATTTTTCGAAAGCTTATGGTAAATAACACCTGCCTCTGAAGGCTTACCGTTGTTTTCATACGCATCTGCTAATAAAAGTTGATACCAATCGTTTGATGGATCTAAATCAGCTGCTTGCTTAGCAAAAAAGAGCGCATCCGCAAACCGTTTACCATCACTGTAAATGGAAGCCAATTCATACATTGCAGCATGATTTTTCGGATCAGTGCGTAACACTTGAGCAAATTGTTCAGCGGCTTTTTCTGGGTTGCCAATGAGTTTCTCTTTCATAGCATCATAGTACACATACGTAGCTTTAATGCGATTATCTTCCTCTTGTTTAGAAGTGGGCTTATTGACTGAAGTGAATGCTGACTTTTTCGTAAATCCACAACCGTTAAGTATGAGAAGGCCTGCAAAAATTGGAAGAAAGAGAACTCGTTTTAAAATCATGATTCTGTTGAATAATCTCCCATACTTAAATCGCGGAGCTGTTGTTTGTAATGAACGTGATTTCCTATCAAAGAATTGTCGATACCAGCATTTTGAAGAACACAATGTTCACGTACAATACTGTTTTTAACTACACTGTTCAATAAATTTGTACTGTTGCCAACTGAAACATGAGGCCCTACCACTGAATTTTCAATCACTACATTGTCGCCGATATAGCAAGGAGGGAGGATCACTGAATTTATAATTTGTGCGGATGCGGATATATGGTTATTGGGATATTTAATATCTAAAACGCGACGATTGGTATAAACAGTGGCATCTTTATTTCCGCAATCGAGCCACTCATCTACTTTCCCTGCCTTTAAACGAAGTCCTTTGCGTTTCATGTTTTCTAAAGCATTGGTAAGTTGGTATTCGCCTTTATCGCGGATGTTATTATCGATTAGATATTGTAATTCTTTCTTTAGGTTTTCTCCATCTTTCATGTAGTAAATACCAATGATAGCAAGGTCACTCACAAACTCCTGAGGTTTCTCAATAAAATCGGTGATGGTTCCATCACTTTCAGTTTTTACTACGCCAAACTGACGAGGATCTTCGATTTGTTTTACCCAAATAACTCCATCGCAATCGGCATCCATTCTAAAATCAGCACTGAACAATGTGTCGGCAAAGGCAACAACAACAGGTCCTTTTAATGCCGCCTCGGCACAAAGTATCGCATGCGCAGTTCCTAACGGAGTATCTTGATAATGGATCGTTCCTTTCGCACCTAAATTTTCGGCAATGGCTATCAAATTTTTCTCTGCCTCATCGCCAAAATGGCCAACAACATATGCGATCTCCTCAACTTTCTGATTACACATGCGGATAATATCTTCCACTAAATGTTGTACAATCGGTTTACCTGCAACAGGAACAACTGGTTTAGGTGTTGTAAGTGTATGCGGCCTCATGCGTTTGCCCATGCCGGCCATTGGAACTATAATTCTCATAATCGGGGTTTAATAGTAATCTATAAATTATTTACCTGTAGAGCCGAAGCCTCCGGCACCACGTTGCGTTTCTTCGAGAGCATCAACACCATCCCATTCAATGCGTGAATGAGCAGCAACTACCATTTGAGCAATTCGTTCTCCGTCTTTAATTTCGAAAGGCTCATTGCTTAAATTCACCAACACTACTTTTATTTCTCCTCTATAGTCGGCATCAATAGTTCCTGGGCTATTTAATACCGTTAATCCATGCTTCCACGCTAATCCACTACGTGGACGAACCTGCGCTTCATATCCTATGGGTAATTCAATAAATAATCCCGTAGGCACCATCGCTCTTTCAAGAGGAGAAAGTGAAAGGGAGGTTTCTAAATTAGCTCTGAGATCCATTCCTGCCGAAGCAGTTGTTTCGTAAGCCGGCAATGTATGCTTCGACTTATTAATGATTTTTATTTTCATGTGCTGATTCACAGAGGCGAAAGTACTCGTTTAAATGGTATTTTTTGATTGTAATCATCGGTCTTTTAAGCTGTCCTATGTTGATAAAGACAGAAGGATGGAATTCCTTTTTTAATCGACTTATCTTTGCATATTATTCACGGAGTTGTTGATATCTTTTTACAGGTGATTTGTAAGAAATGTAAACAGATTGCCGTTAAACAATATCTGGCAGTTGTTGTTATTGTATTTGAAAGCATTCTTTCTGCTAAATAATAATCAATCACTATTAGCGTAATTTAATGAAAAACGAATCATTGAAATGCAATTAAAATCTAGCAAATCCCTTACTTCACTTTTTGTACTGCTATTAGCCATTTATGGCTGTTCGAGGGGTAGACAAATTGATAATAAGCCATTTACAAAAAACATGAAAGATTCCTTACATCCTACAAATCCATATTATTCTAGAACCGACACCTCCATTATTAATATTTCGGATGAGGAATGGAAAAAAGTGTTGCCTGAAGAGGTGTACTATATTGCCCGAAATAAAGGTACCGAAAGAGCCTTTACAGGAAAGTACTGGGACTTTGAAGGATTGGGAACGTATTATTGTGCAGCCTGCGGGAATGCTCTTTTTCGTTCAGATGCCAAATTTGGAAGTTCTTGCGGATGGCCAAGTTTTTATGAGTCGTTGAAAACCAGTAGTGTAGTATATGAAAATGATAATACATACGGGATGCAAAGAACGGAGGTCATGTGTGGGCGATGCCGTGGGCATTTAGGGCATATATTTGATGATGGTCCGGCCCCAACATATAAGCGTTTCTGCATGAATTCCATTGTGTTAGAGTTTGAACCCGACAAAAAATAGGGCATTGACCACCTCCCTTTTTCATGAAACATATAGTATTAGCCTTCGTTAAAAAAACGGAGGCTTTTTTATTAAAATACTTTTTACGCACAGCGTTAGAAAACAGGCTCGTTTGTGTAATAATCGATTGATTTTGTAACCTTTTTCAATCCAAATAGGTTTAATTACGCTAAGAGATAATGCCCTCTTTATAGAGTAAAACGAATCAAACCATGAAAACCAGTTCAGATTTTTTCCTAAAAAGCACCATTGCATTACTGATCGTTTTGATCATTGTATTGCTAATGAGTTCTTGCAGCAAAAATGTATTATACACACATAATAGTGGTAATGGAACTAGTGCTTCGGCTGGCTTAAAAGAAGACGAAGGTAAAGAGAGTAAGATTTTACAATCCGACGATAAAATTACCATCAGTGTATGGGAGCATGACGAATTAAGTATTGGCTCGGTTCACACTGTATATAGCGTGGCAGAAGAATCGGGAAAATGGGTGATGTTGGATGCTGATGGAAACGTAACGCTACCTCAAATAGGATTAATAAAACTCGGAGGATTAACAATTGCGGAAGCCTCAAACCAAATAAAAAAAGAATATGCTAAAAACATACAGAACCCGATCGTAACTATTAAAGTACTTAACAACCAAGTAACGGCTTTAGGAGAAGTTCAACGTCCGGGTATTTATGTTTTCAGTTCTGATAACATTCGATTGACAGATGTTTTAGGAAAAGCATCAGGACTTACTGATTATGCAAAAACAAAACAGATTAAAATTATCAGAGGAAAAGAATCAATAAAAATTGATTTAACAAATGTTGCATTCAACGAAACGCGAGTGCTTCCAGGTGATGTGATTTATGTGCCACCAACAGGAGGTAAAAAACTAGATAGGATAGCATCAAAGTTAATCCCGATTGCGAGTTTACTTACAGCACTCGCGCTTGTATATAATGTTTCTCAAAATAATTGAATATGCGAACCCCCGGAAGTATAGCTCATTTACTTTACCCATTAAAGAAACGATGGTACATTGTAGTTTTATGTATTGCGATTTCAAGTGTGATAGCCACTCGCTATTTGTATATGGCAACACCTGAATATCAGGCAGTGGCAACATTAAAGATTGAAGACTCTCAACAAGGAATGGCGAATAGTAATTTGTATCGCGACTTCGACGTTTTCAAAGCAAACGCAAAAGTTCAAACCGAAGTGGAGGTTTTAAAATCACGCTCGCTATTTGAAAAAGCATTAGATCGACTTGATTTTTATGTTGAATATTATCAAGTAAGCGATCTTAAAACAGAAGAAAAATATCACGAAGCTCCATTCAGAGTTGACTTTTCAATTACAGATAGTTTATTCGCAAAGCAACAGTATAAATTTCGTTATCTCGGGGGAGATAATTTCGTGATTAATTATGACTTTAATGGAACAGCGATTGAAAAAGATGGAAAATTCGGTAAGCAGATTTGCGATAGAGGTGTTTGTATCACTGTAAATAAAGAAGCTAATATTATTCAGTATAAAACAGCGGCTTCTCTTGATAAAAATTGGGAATTTGTTGTTTATTCAAAAAATGCTTTAGCTTCTAAACTTCAGAACAAAGACTATCTTGTTAAAGCTCTCGATAAAGATGTTAATATTATAAAAGTATACTATACGCATCCTGTAGCAGAAAAAGCATCTAAACTTGTTAATGCAGTTGCCGAAGCGTATATCAACCAGAGCATTGTTGACAAACAAGATTTAGCAGGTAATACGGTTGATTTTATTAACAACCAATTAGCAACAGTTGGCGCAGAACTCGACAATGCGAGATCCTCTATTAAATCATACAGAGTAAAAAATGAAATAGTAAATATTCCGCAAGAAACAGAAGCGACATATAAAACATTAAGTCAGCTTGAAATTCAAAAAGTAGATATTAATATGCAATTATCTACATTAGAAAAAATAAGCGACTACTTGCGTCATAATCGTGAAATTAAATTTACAGGACCTGATTTAGGGTCTATTCAAGATGGTTTGTTTAGCGAATCGGTAACACGATTAAATTCAAAGCTTAGAGAACGCGACGAGACTTTAAAAAAATATACCGAAGCAAGTGAAAAAATACAAAATATTGATGCCGATATTAATCAGCAAAAAGCATTTTTAATTGAAAGTGTAAATAATACGCGCCGTAAGTTATTGGCCCGACAAGATGAATTAATACTTGCAATTGACGAAGAGAAAGCAACATTTAATGGATTACCGGAAAAAGAAAGCACCTTACAAGAATTAAATAGAAATTATTTTCTTTATGAGAAAATATATAATTTCCTGATAGAAAAAAGAACAGAAGCCTTAATTACTCGACAAGTTGATGTTTCATTCAATCGTGTATTAGAATCTGCGATTATACCTGAGGCGCAAGTTTCTCCTAGAAGAGAAATCGTGTTTGGAATCTCGATTTTCATTGGATTTATTATTGGAGTAATATTGGCATACACTCGTCATTATTCTTCACCTAAAGTAAATGCTCCGGAAGACATGGTTTATAATTCAACGATTCCTGTAATAGGACAAATTGAAAAAATGTCGAAAGGGCAACCTGCCTATAAAAATTTTACCGCATTAACCACACGTATTCTTATGAATCAGCCTCAGAATAAACCAATGGTAGTAACGGTAACGAGTACATTAAAGGGAGAAGGAAAATCATTTATTGCTGCACATTTAGCCCGTACATTAGCTGCGCAAGATAAAAAGGTAATCCTCGTTGATTTAAACACCTATGCTCCTAAAATGGCGGAATGGTTTGATGTGCGCGGTATAGATGGTATGAAAGAAGTTTATTTGCAGCAAACGTCATTGCAAAATGTTATTCAGATCACTAATATTCCTCATCTCGATGTAATAACCGCAGGAAATGCAGAACAGCCAATCGGACATCTTGTGGCGACTTCACGTACGAAAGATATTATTGATGAACTACGCTTACATTATGATGCAGTTATTGTAGATACGCCAGAAGTGGGCGAGTATATTGATGCGATTCCGTTTATGAAGTGGAGTGATTTAAATTTATATGTGGTAAAAGCCGATTCAAATCGTGATCAATTGATTGCGAATGCAGAAATGGTAAAAGAAGAATATAGGTTAGAAGAAGTCCATTTTGTTGTTAATGCAATGAAAGAGAAAAGAAATCATACAGGATTCTTAAGTCCGAAAAAAAATAAGTCAATAAAAACATTACAACATACACCACAATTAACGAATTTATTCATGTGGTAAAAAAATATGCAACTGAGTTTAACTTTTCCTAAAAATATTTTCCGTAATGCTACGTTTTTAGTTTACGGTGATCAGGCTGTTGTAAGTGGGTTTAGTTTTTTATCAAGTGTGTTATTAGCTAGGTTTTTAGGCGTTGATGGTTTTGGTATTTATAGTGTAGCTTGGTTAGGAGTACTAATTGCTAGTAGCATTAATCAACCTTTGATTATTGCGCCTATGCAAACGCTAAGCGGAAAAAAATCGCCTGCAGAAAAAAATATTTATTTACAAGCCCTTGTGTTTAAACAATTGCTGTTTGCTACAATAATGAGTTTCTTGGCTTTTGTATCGGTTCTTTTTATGGAATATATTTTAAAGGACTGGAAAGTAGATACAATTATATTGGCCTTCCCTTTAGCAGTATTTACTTTTTTGCTCCAAGATTTCTTTCGAAAGTATTTCTTTGTCATAGGAAAACCACGAAAAGCAATTCTTATAGATGTTGTTGCTTATGGCGGGGTATTTTTAAGTGCATTTACTATTCATTTTATTCAAGATATTGATGCGCAATTTGTTTTGTTACTTACGGCATTATTTTTTTTGTATGCCAGTTTAATTGGTATTTGGTCGCTACCTGAGCTTAAATTCAATTTAAAAAGTATCAGAGAAGTTATTCTTGAACATTGGGACTTTAGCAAATGGCTTACGGCAACCGCATTGTTACAATGGTTCTCTGGTAATTTATTCATTATTGCAGCGGGAGCGATTCTTGGCCCTATAGCAGTTGGGGCTACGCGTATGGCTCAAAATATTGTAGGCGTTACGCACGTGTTGTTTTTAGCAATGGAAAATATTATTCCTACAAGAGCTTCAAATCATCAACGTATTGCAGGAAATCACGGAATGTTTAAATATCTGTGGAGGTTTACTTTGCAAATGGGACTTATTACTTTTACCTTATTGGCTTTAATTGCGATATTTTCAAGAAATATTATAGAACTATGTTACGGAAATGCGTTTATTGAATACAGACATATTCTAATAGGTTTTTGTGCATTATATGTGATTGTTTTTTTGGGATATCCATTACGATACGCTATTCGAACTTTGGGGAAAACGCATCTCATATTTGTTAGTTTTATTGCCAGTGCTGTATTTAGTATTATTAGCGCATATCCGATTATTATGTGTTTGGGATTAAATGGAGTAGTTGTTGGATTAATGATAACTCAATTAATTACATTGTTTATATATCTCTTTAATATTCGTAAAGATATTAAAAATTTATAGACTAGATTTCTATAAATTAGTTTATAACTTTTACGGCTCATTTTCGTATAAATGTAGAATGAATCCTAAAATAATACATATTGTATTGGGGAAGGCAAACCCGAATCGCATGAATGGTGTTAATAAAGTAGCACATAATCATGCATTACATATGCATAAATTAGGGTATGATGTAGAAATTTGGGGCATTACTAAAACTCCAGAGGCTGAAGTGCTTGAAAGAGGTTTCCCAACAAAATTATTTCGTCAACAGTCTTTTTATCGTGACCTCGATCCTAAATTACTTTTTAACCTTTCTAAAACATCTAAGAATACAATATTTCATATTCATGGTGCTTTTATTCCCGATTTCTATAAGCTGTCGCGCATGCTTGTAGACATGAAACGAAAATATGTTTACACAACCCATGGCTCATTTAATAAAGTTGCTTTAGAAAAAAACAAATGGGTAAAAAAAATTTATATTCAGCGATATGAAAAAACAATGTTAAAAGATGCGTTAAAAGTGCATTTTTCAGGTCAGAGTGAATATGACCATATTGATAAAATTATAAAACTATCAAATAAAGTCTTAATACCCAATGGTCAAAGTTTTGAAGAGGTAGTATTCGATTATCATAAAATGAATAGAAAGCAAAATCCAGTGTTTGGTTTTTGCGGCAGACTCGATCTTTATTACAAAGGACTCGATTTGCTTATTGATGGATTTGCAGCATATGTAATGAAAGGTGGCCATGGGGAGTTATGGATGATTGGTGACGGCGAAGATCGAAAAACGTTAGAAGATCAAGTAAAGAGAAAAGGAGTGAAGGATCGTGTTAATTTTATGGGAGCACGATATGGAAAAGACAAATTAAATCGCATAGCGAATATGGATGTTTTTTGTCATCCTAGTCGATCAGAAGGTTCGCCTACTGCTGTTTTAGAGGCTGCTGCTTTAGCACGCCCATTAATGGTAAGCACGGCTACAAATATCGGACAGATAGTAGAAGCGAATGGATGTGGAATACACTTGCGCCAGACCACTGCAAAATCAATTGAAAAGGCATGCTTTGATTTTCAAAAATTATTTGATGATAAGGAATCCGAGAGCATGGGACTTTGCGCTCAAAATCTTGTGCAAAAAGAATTTAATTGGTTAAATATCTCTATCCGTTTAATTCAGATTTACGAAGGGAATTAATTTATAATGATAAAGAAGAATACAATATCTATTAATTTTAAACAAGCACATCAATTTTTGGTGATGTTGTTAGTATTGAGAATAGTAAGTTATTTTATGTTAAGCGAAGAGCTAATTATTACGCAAACAATAAAGGCCGGACTTCGCGCTTTATTAACGTTTGTAGTTATGCTGCACGCCTTGATGCAATTGGTAAAAAAAGATAAAGTATCTATTAAAGTTTCAAACGGATTGCCATTGATAGGGTATGGGATATATATTTTATTGGGAGCAGCATCTTTATTATGGACCAGTTCTTTTTCACAATCATTAACGCAATGGCTTATGGATTTCGAAACGGTAGTATTTGTATTTTTCTTTATGAAAATGTTATTGCATTACAAAGCGGCCGATGTTAATGATGAACTAAGAATTGGCAAAATAATATCGAGTGCGGTTTTTATTGTTGCTATAGGATTTTTGACCGGAATGATAATTGATCCTGATCATTATTATCGCTTAACACACGGGGGAGAAGTTTCAAGGCTTGGTGGATTTATAATTAATCCAAATGAGTTGGGAATGCTTTTAGTAATTGGAATCGCAGGACTTTTTACAGAAATAAAAATAGCTCATAGAATAAGAATATCGATCTTATTGAAAATTGCCTTACTCACTTATATGTTAATGCTTACAGGGTCACGTTCATCGTTTATTGGCTTTTTATTGGTCTCAATAATTTATACCTTATTACAACCATCTAAGATATTCAAGAGTATTTTATTTATTGCTATAATAATATTAATTCCTATAATAGGATGGCAATTGTTTATAACGCAAAGTAATGCCGAAGAAATTGGCAGTTTAACTGGTCGGCTACCCTTTTGGAGAGATTTGTTAATGTATAATTTTCCGAAGGAGCCATGGCTTGGATTTGGATATATGAGAATTGATTATTCTGATAAATTTGAATCCATTAACGCATATGCCGGGGCAATGACACATAATACTTTTTTGCAAGTTTTAATGGGATTAGGGCTGATTGGTTTAATGATAATAATAGTACAATTGGCTTCATTTATTTATGCAATGGCAGCTACAAAAAAAGCATCAACTAAAATAGCAGGATTTCTAATTCTTATTCCCTTACTTATTAATTCCCTTACTGAGTTTGGAATCTTTGGAGAAACCAATTACGGCATTCTGTTTTATTTAATACTTAATTTTTATTTCACTTTAGAATCGAAAAAGTGCGACAACCTTTTAACTAGAAACAAGAACCTATATGAATCAGAATCCGATATACTTAACAGATCTGTTGTTGTTGCGTGATTTATTTGCGAAGCATCATTCCTTGCTTATAATAGATCCCTTGCATCGTTTGGTTGGCGAATGCTCATTGGATGTAATAGTGTTGGATATCTTGCCAAAATATGGGTATCAGGGTTCATTAGTGGTTGAATTAGATGATTTTCATCAGATGTCGATTTATTTGAAAAAGAATACTGCAATTTCGTTTGCTAATATGGCATTTATTAATAATCCGGATGGCACTATTCGTTGGTTTTTTCCTACAGTTAATAGGGTTCCAGGTCATCTGTCCTTATATAACGCCGTAAGCGTCAAAGCGCGAGTTTACAAATGGGTTTCACAAATTGCAAATCAATTCGGTCAATCAGGGTTACTAACTTCTGGATTAATAAGGATGCAACAAAATTTGCTCGATCAAGTAAAAAAGGCTAATGATGTTACCGCAGAGGAAGATATTTCCTTCTTCACAGGAACCAGAGGCGCTACCAGAAAAGTAGTAATGGAAATTCATAATCAGCAATCAACGGTTGCTTTTGTGAAAATACCCATGACCTCTATGTCTGAAGAGCTAGTAAAAAAAGAAACCGAGATGTTAATAGAGCTAAATAAATACGATTTTACGACACTAAGTTTACCAAAGGTATCGAAAAAAATTGATGGCCATGCCCGAATGAGTAATGTTAAACCAGGAATTACTATTTCTGCAGATAAGATTACATCTATTCACATAAAGGCATTAGCCGAATTATATGCCATAAGTCATGAGCGAAAAGCGATTTATGATTCAACAGCATGGGAAACCATTTCTGCAAATATGGAATGGTTAAAACGTGATTTGTTATTTACAAATGGGCTTGATAGTAAATCTACGACAGCTCTGATTAAACTATTGCGAAAATTATATAATACATTATCGGTTGGAGAATCTATTTCTCTTTCAGTTTCACATGGCGATTTTACTCCATGGAATATGTATTGTGATGAACAACGATTATTTGTTTATGATTGGGAGATGTCTAAGAATGGTATTCCAATGTTCTTCGACCTTTTCCACTTCACCTATCAAAGCACTATTCTGCAACAAAGAAAGGATTATTTATCTGTAAAAAATTCAATTAACCATTGGCAAGAAAAACCATTGGTGCAGCGCATGGTTCAAAAGTATAAGATAAATATTAGTCTGCATGAAAAGCTTTATTTGCTATTCACTGTAAGTTATTATTTAAGACAATATTTAAATGAAAAGGAGTTACTTAATCAGAGTCGCTGGATGATAAAAGCATGGACAGAAGCAATTTCATATCAATTAGAGTCAGTGAGCAATAAAAGCCATTAATGGAAAACAACCGCAAACTATTTATAAATTATTTTTTTCGTGAAATAACCAACTTACGATATGCATATTTAAAATTCGCATATAAAACGGTTGACGAAATACCGGAAACTTCAGATATCGATTTGTTAATTGATAAACATGAACTTAATGGATTTTTAGATATTATTAGAAAGGGCAATGAGATAGAAATGATTGACCTTCATCGAAAGACATTTGTAACTTTCGTTAATGTTTATTTTAATGATGGATCTTATTTGGAATTAGATCTCATTAATCGATTTGAAAGAAAAGGAATTATTTATCTTGATTCTGAAACGGTATTAAATCATGCAGTGAAAGAAGGCATCTTAAAGCTCGCTGCAGAAAATCACAATTTTGAGTACATAATGCTTTTCAATATTATAAATAACTCGAACATCCCTAAACGGTACCGAGATTTTTATACTTCATTTAATTGCACAGAACGGTCTAAAATATTTTCATATTTATGCAACAAATATGATTTATCAATTAATTTGCTAGATGAATTATATGATAAGAAATTACGGGGCCCAAAGAAAATTATTCGCCAGGTTCTAGCTCAGCCCATTAATAAAGGCATTCCTAAATTACTGCATAAAATACGATATTTAGGAGATATGATATGTGATGCTACTAATAGAAAAGGCATTACGGTTACTTTTAGTGGTGTGGATGGAGCTGGAAAATCTACAGTACTTGAAAATGTAAAAGATACGCTTCAGAAAAAGTATCGCCAAAAAATAGTTGTTCTTCGTCATAGGCCTTCTTTGTTGCCTATTCTTAGTTCGATAAAGCATGGAAAAAAGAACGCTGAAAAAATAGCTATACAAAATTTACCGCGACAGGGCAATAATAAAAGTACGATCAGTTCTGTAATTCGATTTATGTATTACTATTTCGATTATATTGTAGGGCAGTATTACATTTATTTCAGGTATACCTTAAGAGGATATACAGTATTGTACGATCGCTATTATTTCGACTTTATTATCGACTCTAAACGATCCAATATTTCATTGCCAAAGCCGATATTAAAGTGGTGTTATTATTTCGTATTTAAGCCAAATGTAAATGTATTTTTATATGCTCCTCCTGATATAATTTTTAGTCGTAAACAAGAGATGTCGAAGAACGATATTCAACTGCTTACAGGAGAATACCATCAATTATTCAATGAATTAGGTAAATCGCATAAAAAGCAACAATATATCTCAATAAATAATACCAATTTAGACGAAACTTTGTCAGTTGTAATGAAACAGTGTATGCTGGCTGGCGTATAAGGGATAAAAACCCTTTATACTAAAGCCTTCATGGATCGTAAGAAAATCACACCGCCTAACATTCATATTGTTAGTTCTGAATACCAAATTCCTGTAATTGATAAATTACTTGGAAGAACCACATTAAAATGGCAATGCGATGATGGTCATTGCGAGCAACTAACAGCGAGTCTTCGATTTACTGATTACGAAGGGAATGCCCCCTCTTTTTATAGTCTTACAAAGCTCCCTTATGTTGCAAAAACATATTTTCAAGCGAAACGTTCTCCGATAATGCCAAACCCTGTTCCGTTTTTAGTAATGGATGCTATTCGTTATTTAGGGGAAATGGTAAAACCTGATATGAAAGTAATGGAATTAGGAGGAGGTAATAGTTCTCTTTGGTTTTTAAGCAAAGGAGCAAAATTAACTACTTACGAACATGATATTCATTGGGCTCAAATGGTTTATGATACTGTTGATAAGAATCCTTCCAAATACAATCAAGACAAATTTGATTTAAGAGTGATGAAGGGTGCTTCTACTCTTAATGATATGATTAAACAGGATGACGCTTCTTATGATATAATCCTGATAGATTCAATGAATGAATTTACTCGGCGCAATGACTGTATTCGTATTGCTATGAAAAAAATTAAACCTGGTGGTTGGTTAGTACTCGATAATAGTGATAACCCTGTTAATTGGAAAGGCGCGGAATTGCTTGAAGGGAAAGACATGATACGCTTTACAGGTTTTGGTCCAATGGCGTTCTTCGTTTGTCAAACAACATTCTGGAAAATGTAATATGCTCAGAGCGTTTATTATATATTTTGGCAAAAAGAAAAATTCGTCTTTCACCTTGGATGAGCAAGTCTCAACAGGGATGCTCTTTAGTTTTTTTATTGATAAAGCGGCTTCTGTTATTAGAGGTTTTAGAGCATTATTCAATGGCAAATATGCAAAACAATTAATGTTGGGTAAACGCGTAACAGTTAGTAACTGGAAATATTTCAATTACGGTAAGTGTGTGCAAATCGGGAAAGATGTTTCAATAAATGCATTTGGAAACGAGGGATTAACAATAGGTGATTACTCTTGGATTGGAGCTATGTCGTTTCTGAAAGTTTCATTTTCGATTCATCAGCCGGGAGAATTTATACGTATCGGAAATCATGTGGGTATTGGTGAATATGCACATTTGGGCGGGGCTGGCGGTCTCGAAATTGACGATGATTGTATTATTGGTCCCTATTTTAGCTGCCATCCAGAAAACCATCAATTTATTAATCATCAAGAGTTAATTCGCTTGCAAGGAGTAACGCGAAGTGGAATTAAAATTGGGAAAAACTGTTGGATTGGAGCGAAAGTTACGATTCTTGATGGTGTAGTTATTGGAAACAATTGTGTTATTGCTGCTGGAGCAGTAGTTACTAAAAATATGCCTTCCAACTCAGTAATTGGTGGCGTTCCTGCAAATGTTATAAAAATACTTTCCGCCGAAAACATGAAAATGTCATCGGCTCATGTTGCTTAAATAGGTAAGATAATGACTGAATCTACAATTAAATTTAAAACTGTATTAGTAAGTGCTTATGCGGTTAATCCATACCATGGTTCTGAAGATGGGATGGGATGGAATTTTATTAAACAAATTGCACGATTTAATAAAGTAATTGCGATAACTCGAGAAAATACGCGGCCACATATCGAAAAGTTCATGCAAGAAAATCCTTCTGTGCATTATTCGAATATTGTGTTTGTGTACTATGACCTTCCTTATTGGATGAGATTTTGGAAGAAAGGCGGAAGAGGAGCGTTGCTGTATTACTATATGTGGCAATATTTTTTACCTTCCTTTGTAAAGCGCCAAAAATTGGAATTCGATATAGTACATAATCTTAACTTCCATAACGACTGGACACCTTCTCGTTTATGGATATTAAGAAAACCATTTGTTTGGGGACCTATTGGACATCATTCTAGAATACCTAAAGATTATATTCTTCATGTTTATGGTTATCGTCAATATTTAACAGAGCAAATAAAATGGATTACTAAAAAATATTTTTGGCAAGTTGATCCTTTGTTGCGACAAACGGTAAATCATGCAGATACTGTTTTAGCGATGAATTCATCTGTAGCTAAAGTTTTACATATTCCCGAAGCTAAAGTCGTTCGAATGTCATCTGTAAGTTCAGAATCTCCAGGAGAGAGATATTTGCATATAAGCAACGGTAAATTTACTATACTTTCCGCAGGCAGATTCGTTCCGCTAAAAGGATTCGACATAACAATAAAATCATTCGCTAGATTTAGATCTCAATTACCTATCATTCAACAAAACAAAGTAGAATTAGTTTTAGTTGGTGACGGACCATATAAAGACCAGTTAGTAAAACTTACTGAAGAACTCTATATTGAAAAGAATGTTCGATTTGTAAAATGGTTAGATAGAGAAGATTATAAGCAGTTATATGCAAATTCACATGTATTTCTTTTCCCTTCTCACGAAGGAGCAGGAATGGTTGTTGCAGAGGCATTGTCGTACGGCTTGCCTGTAGTTTGTTTTAATAATGATGGCCCAGGAGAATTTGTAGATGATACCTGTGGTATAACGGTACCGTATAACCGATACGATACAAGCATAACCAAATTTGCTGAAGCTCTTATAGCAATTTATACAGACCCTATTTATTTCAATAAGTTGTCAGAAGGAGCTGTAGAAGCATTTAAAAATCGCTTTGATTGGAATTTAAAAGGCGAGCACTTACGAAATGTATATAATGATGTAGCATCAAAAGCAGTATAGCATGAAGCCTAAAATTGTTGCAGTACATTTATTAAACGACTTCAGTGGAAGTCCGATGGTTTTATCTCAAGTATTAAAAGGCTTGATAACATCAGGTCACGAAGTAGTTCTGCATACAGCAGGAGGTAGAGAAGGATTTCTTTCCGCGATAGATTGTAAAAAGAAGTATTTCCATTATCGATTTCATCAAAATACAATTTGCAGATTGTGGGCTTTTCTTTTTAGTCAAGTCAATGTCTTTTTTCAATTATTACAATATAGGAATCAAAATGTTGTAATTTATGTAAATACATTGTTGCCGTTTGGGGCTGCCTTAGCAGGAAAGATGATGGGCAAAAAAGTGGTTTATCATATACATGAGAGCTATATCAATCCAGCAATTTTAAAAAATTTTCTAAGAGGAGTAGCTGCATATACTGCCGAAACCGCTGTTTATGTTTCTAATTATTTATGTAATGAAGAAAAAATTGAAAAAATAAAACATAAGGTGGTTTATAATGCTTTGCCGGATGAGTTTATGGCTAAAGCCGAAGGATTTAAATATTATGTACCGATTCCTTCTTTATTTATTGTATTAATGGTATGTTCTCTTAAGGAATATAAAGGAATTAATGAATTTGTGTCATTGGCTTCTCGTCATCCGAATTTGAAATTTGAGATGGTATTAAATACAACTAAAGAAGAAATATCAGCGCACTTTACCGCCGGAAAAATTCCTTTCAATCTTACTTTATTTTCAACACAAAAAGATTTAGATCCATTTTATCGTCGTGCTTCTTTGCTATTGAATTTAACGAACCCCCAAAAGTGTATAGAAACTTTTGGCATGACGATTTTAGAAGCCATGTGTTATGGCATTCCGGTAATTGCGCCACCATTTGGAGGACCAACTGAAATAGTTTCTGCAGGAATAAATGGATTCACAATTGATGTAAGACATGAATTCGACTTGGATACTACGATCGATAGGATGTATAATGATGTCCAATTAATGGAATCGTTATCAATAAACGCAAAAGAAACGGCCGCTCGTTTTAACACCAATCATTTGCAATACGAAATTGAAAAGGTCATTTCTTTAATATAAGATAGATGTAAGGTTTCAATTTTTCTTTCGATCATTCAATTGCTAAACACAAAACACATCAAAATAAATATTCCCTTACAATTTATTTATCATTGAGTTCTCATAAAAAGGTAGTAGGTTACATTCAAATTACCCTTTAATCGATGAAAAATTTGAAGTTCCAATTATTTTTTTCTTCCATTTTTCAAAAAACCTTACAACCGTTTTAACTCTTCCAATTTAATGCAGCAATACAAGCAGTTTGGCGTAATATGTTTAGAACCTAAACTAAAACAAATTCTGCTATGCAAAAGAAGCGTGTCGCTATTATTGGAACAACCGGCTTGCCGGCAAAGTATGGTGGATTTGAAACTTTAGCACACCATTTAGTGGATCGATTAAATCATCGATTTGATTTAACCATATTTTGCAGCGCTAACTATTTTTCTAAAAAAGGTGTTCGTCGTACGCATTACAACGGTGCTAAGCTTGAATATCTACCATTTAATGCCAATGGTTATCAAAGTATAATTTATGATGTTATTTCAATTTTGAAAGCATTAAGGAATAACGATGTTTTATTATTGCTAGGAGTGAGTGGTGCAATTTGTTTGCCTTTCATTAAATTATTTACTAAAATTCCAATTATTGTTAATATCGATGGACAAGAATGGAAACGACAAAAATGGAATTGGATAGCTAAGAAATATTTAAGTTTTAGTGAACGTTTGGCTGTAAAATATGCGGATCGTGTTGTGGCAGACAATAAAGTGATTTTTGATTTTGTTTTAAAAAACTACGGACGCAGTGAAGCCTCTCTTATCGAATATGGATCTGATCATGTTAAGAAAGTTCAATTAAATGAATTACTAGTATCAAAGTATGCTTTTTTGAAATTGAAGTATGCTTTTAATGTTTGTCGTATTGAACCAGAAAATAATGTGCATCTTATCTTGGATGCATATGCACATCGTCCTAAAGAAACATTGGTAATTGTAGGGCTATGGAATCATAATGAATATGGCCGAAAATTAAAGGAGTCTTTTAATGAGTTTCCTAATTTACATTTATTAGATCCTATTTACGACCAAGGGGAACTTGACATTATTCGTTCTAATGCATCATTGTATTTACATGGACATTGTGCTGGGGGAACAAACCCTTCGCTAGTAGAAGCGATGGCGTTAGGATTACCTGTAATTGCATTTGATGTAGCTTATAATAGAGAAACTACTCAAAATAAAGCACGATACTTTGATTCTGTTTTATCCCTTCACATGCAAATCGACCGATTAAGCGATCGAGAAGGACTAGAAATGAGTAAAACGCTTGAGTGTATAGCCTCAAAACGCTACTCATGGGCTCGAATTACCGATTTATATGCTCAATTATTCATAGAAAGCCCAAATTCCTTCCTTAAAAACCTAACTTCTCTCGCGGCTTTACGTAAAGAAGAGATAATTAATGTAAAAATTTTAGAAAGAAAAGAAGCGGCTACATGAAAAAGGTGGCATTGTTAGTTGTTGCGATGATTGTTTGTACTTCAGCATGGAGTCAAACAGTTACTACTATTGCGGGTAGCGCTTTGCTTTCCGGAAATGGTAATGGCAATGGTGCGTCTTCTCGCTTTAATGAACCGCATGGCATAACTTCCGATAAAAAAGGATCTATTTTTATTGCCGATCGTCTTAATAATTGTATTCGCAAAATCACACCCGCAGGTGTTGTTTCAACTATTGCTGGTACTGGTGCCGTTGGAAGTAATGATGGTGCTGGAGCTGTAGCTACTTTTAATGAACCATGGGACATTGCAGCCGATACGTTAGGTAATTTATATGTAGCCGATACGAAGAGTTATAAAATAAGAAAAATTGATGCAAATTATTATGTTTCAACAATCGCGGGTACTGGTGTCTTCGGTACTACAAATGGCCCTGGGAATGTTGCAAAATTCGGATTCCCTTCAGGGATTGCGGTAACTCCCGATGGAAGTATAATTTATGTAGTTGATCATAATACACATGTAATTCGTAAAATAGAAGCAGGAATTGTTAGTAATCTCGCAGGAACAGTTTATCTCACGGGAAGTAATAATGGACCTGGCGCAACGGCCTCTTTTAATCATCCATATGGGATTGAACTTGATCATTCCGGAAATTTAATTATAGCGGATGAATGGAATAATTTAATTCGTAAAATAACGCCTACAGGCGCTACAACAACCTTAGCGGGTACTGGCCTAATCGGTGGTGTCGACGGAGCAAATATGGCGGCTTCATTTAATGCTCCATGGGATATCTCAGTTGATTCGCTCGGTAGTGTTTTTGTGATGGATGGCTACAATTTTACAGTAAGAAAAATTAGTATTACAGGGCAAGTAACAACATATGTAGGAAGTTTAGGGGTTAGTGGTTCTGCCAATGGTAGTGGAGTTAATGCAACATTTAATAATGCGGCAGGACTAACTTTTAATCGTGCCGACAAGTGTTTGTATATAGCCGACACAAAAAACCATACAATCAGAAAAGTATCGAATACTTCTTCTATCGTAATTAATCTTTCAACTGCGTCCTCTTCTATTTGCGCTGGCGATAGTATTCACTTCATCGCTACTCCTTCCGGATTATCTTCTTATACAATAATCGAGAATGGAAGTGTTTTAGGATCCTTTGCTATAAATACATCCATTGTTCTTCCTTCATTATCTTCAGGAAATCATAGTTTAATATGTACTGCATTTGATAATACTGGTGCCATTGCTTCATCAAATAATGTTTCAATAACAGTTGCATCTGTTTTTACTCCAACAATTACTTCTTCAAATGGAAGTGTAATTTGTGCAGGGGATTCAGTTATGATTACGGCTCAATCAGGAAATGCATACCTATGGTCAACTGGAGCAACAACACAAAAAATTTATGTTTCTTCAGCAGGAATATATTCTGTTAATGTTACCAATTCGAATGGTTGTAAAGGGAGTTCTTTACCATTTTCGTTAACCGTTCAATTAGCTCCAATTGCTACAATTACTTCTTCAGGAGGGACTAAAGTTTGTCCGAATGATTCATTGCTTTTATCTTCTTCGACAGCAACTTCTTATTTATGGTCAACAGGAGCGGTAACACCAAATATTAAAGTTCCCGCAGGAAACTACTCTGTTACTGTTTACAACATGAATGGTTGTTCTGCTAAATCAACAGCATTTATTATTACGAATTATACGGTTACTCCTCCTTCACTAACGCCAAACGGAGCAGTTAGTATTGTACAAGGCGATTCAGTTCAATTAAGTGCCAGCGGAGCAACTTCTTATACTTGGTCGAACGGAAAAATAGGCGCGTCAATTTATGTTTCCGTAGCAGGAAACTATTTTGTTACTGCTACCAATTCAAATGGTTGTCATGTAAACTCTATTCCTGTAATTGTAACAGTGATCAATAGTAATTCCATGATTTCAGTAACAGGTGCAACATCTTTTTGCGATGGGAATTCGGTAACGCTCAGCTCTGTTTATTCAACAGGAAATCAATGGTACTTTAATAGCCAACCATTACCTGGAGAAACAAATTCGGTTTTAACAGCGAGTGATGCAGGGTATTATAAAGTTGCCATTTGGCAAGGCAATAATTGGCTCTATTCCGATTCAATCTTAGTAACAGTATATCCGGCGGCGCAATATCCAGCAGTAAACGATACAAATGTTTGTAGAAATGCTTCTGTTACCGTTACTGCTAATGGTTCAGATAACTATAAATGGTATACCGATCAAACTGGCAATACATTAGCATCGCCCAATAATATTTTAACGATTTCTCAAGTTTTAGGTCCTCAAACATATTATGTAGAAGCTACGAATTTTTTTGGTTGCTCAACAGTTGATCGTTTAGATGTAAATATTGGATTACTACCAAGTCCTCAATTAGCATTTCAGCCTAGCACGCAAGCTTCACAAGGAATGTTTACTACTAATTTCATCAATACATCCGTTGATGCAGATATGTATTCATGGACATTTGGAGATACAATAAACAATACTTCTACAGATGTAAATCCTGTGCATATTTATACTGTTTCAGGAAATTACCTAATTTCATTATATGCTGAAAACACATCTACGGGTTGCTCTGATACTATTTCAAGATTGATTAATGTGGTTGGGAATAACAACTTATTTATTCCAACTACTTTTACTCCTAATGGAGATGGAAAAAATGATTTATTCAGAGTACGTGGAGATCATTTTACCATGGAAGAAATGTTGATCTATGATCAATGGGGTAAATTGCTTTATCGAACCGATAATTCACGACCTAATTGGGATGGCCGCATTGGTGGTGATGTTGTGCAAAATGGCACGTATGTTTATCGTATTCAAATAGTAAACGATAATAATATTTCCTCAATTTTAACAGGATCAATTACACTGATCAAATGAAACGCCTGTTAATACATATCGCCATTTTTGTTTTTATTGCAAAGAGTATCTCTGCACAAGATCCGCATTTTACACAAATTAATAGAGCTCCTTCTTTCTATAATCCTGCAGCGGCTGGAAATGGAGTAGAAGATATTCGTTTAACAATGCTGTATCGTAATCAATGGGCAAGCGTTACCACACCTTTTGTTACACAAGGATTCTTTTTTGATAAACAAGTTGGTAAAGTTGGGCTAGGAGCAAATTTGGTAAATAATTCTGCTGGTGATGCCGCTATAAATCAATTGCTACTAAACGGTATTTTAAATTACAGATTCGATTTTAATAAAAATCATTTTACTACTGGAATGCAAGTAGGGTTAATGCAAAAAAGCTTTGATCCATCTAAAATGACTTTCGATGATCAGTTTCTTCCCGATCAAGGGTATAATGCTGCAAATGCAACCGCAGAAACATTCTCTTATACTAAGGTTACACGTCCTGATTTAGGATTAGGAGTTTTTTGGTCGTATGGTAAACCAGGATCTGATCGCATATTGCCTTTTGCAGGATTTTCTGTACAACATATGTTACAACCGAAAGAAACATTCATTCTTGATGCAAATACAATTCCTATAAAGTTAAACGCACAATTAGGTTTGGGCATTCATGTAAACGACGAAATACAAATTACTCCTTCTGTATTATATGTAAAGCAACAAAATTCATCTGAGTTAGTGGCAGGTGCAGTAGTGCGTCTTCCACTTCAAGAACGTAGCATGGTAGAAGGGGGTATTTATTATCGTTATGGCGATGCAATGGCTATTTATGGAGGATACCAATGGAATAATTTTTTGTTAGGAGCTTCTTACGATGTAAATATAAGTGGAATTACACGCGGGCCTGGCGCTTTCGAACTAACGTTGACGTATATACCAAAAGCGAAAATTAAACAAGAGCCTGAGAAAAAATCAATAAAAAAAGATGCGGTTAAGAAGCATGTTCCCGTAAAGAAAAATACTGTTGTTACTAAGCCTATAGAAACTAAACAGGAATCAATTAAGGCTACTGTTAAGAAGAGCCCTCTAGTTAATATTAAGGCAACAACTAAGACAGAGGCGCCATCTAAACCAAAATCAATAGTTCCTGTAGTTAAAATTACAGCAACAGCTCAATCAAGGAAACCGAAGGCCATTTCGGATTCTGCAAATGTGTTGATCCCAGATCTTAATAAAGTAACAGCTCCTGCTATAAAAGCATCAATTCCTGCTATTCAACAAAAAGCAAAACTTGATTCTGTAGTAGTTGCTCCTGTTTCAACACGTACTATTTCAACTGTTAACGCTATTACTAGTAAGTCAGTAGTGATTAATAAGGAGACCATTATTAAGCCAACGGCTGAAATCATTAAACCAATATTTACTGTTTCTGAAGCATCTTCAAAAATTATTTTCCGCGATGTCGAAGAAATAACAACACTTAATTTGAAGCCAATTATAATAGATAAATCTTCATTTAAGAAACCTTCTGTAAAATTGAATATCAATACGTCGACTACAATAAACAGCAATAGTTCAGCATTAATTGAAAGACAAAAAGTTGTAGTAAAGGAAATCAAATTGAAACCGATTTCAATTGATAAAAATCCAATTAAAAATCCAATTCTTAAAATTTGTATTCCACTTCCAACTACTAATGTTAATAGTATAGCATCAATTAGAGATGAATCAGAGATCGTTCCATTACAATTGAAACCATTTTTTATTGATCGCATCACACTGAAGAAACCGATTTCAAGAATTTCTATACTGCTATTTAATAGAGCGGATTTAATTTCCGGAAATGACTTAAGAAAAGAAGCACCTATAAAAGGGATTAAAATTAAAGGACTCTCTATTAACAAAAATTTATTAAGAAAACCAGCAGCTCATTTACAACTGGCCCCTGATTCCGATTTAGATGGTGTTGATGATAGAATAGATAATTGCTTAACCCAAAAAGGTTCAATAAAGAATTTAGGATGTCCTGTTGCCGCAAATCAAATTACAAAAGAACAAACAGAGAAGCTACCTATTAAAGCTATTGAAACTGCTATAGAGGAGAATACTTTTGAAATAGAATTAAACGCTAGCAACAGTTTGCATATGGGTGCTATTGAATTTGAAAAAGGTAAATCAGAATCACATGGTATATATAAATTAGATGTGATCGAACCTGCATTGGATAGTGCTTGGTTTAATACGGGATACAGCATTGTACTTACTGGCCATACTTATCACGAAGTTGATTCCAAAATGACAATCGAATTATCGAAAGCGCGCGTTGAAACTGTAAAAGCAATTTTTGTTAAGAAGGGAATAGCTCCGTCGCGAATTATAGCGGTTCCTTATGGAGAAAGGAAACCTGCAACTCTTGGTGAAAATATTTATGACATTGCCAAAAACAGAAGAGTAGAGGTGTATATTTTAAAATCTGAAAAGTAGAAGTTATCCCGAATCATTTCTCTTTGTTTAATCAAAGGTCATTGATAGAAACGGTCAATTAGGATTTACCGCAGAAATAGCCGATAATAGGCCACATGTTTGAGTAGATTATATACTTTTGGAATTAAATATCCTGCTATGAATCGTCTTATATCGTGCCTCTTTCTGTTATTCTCAACAACTACTTTTTGTCAAACTTCAGACTCACTTATAATTCGTAAATTTTTTGATGAATCATTAGTTAATGGCAAATCGTATCATTGGTTAGGGGAGATTTGTTCAACCATAGGGCCTCGCGTGAGTGGTTCACCACAAGCTGAAATGGCCGTTAACTATTTGAAGAAAGAACTTGATCAACTATCACTCGATAGTGTTTATCTTCAGGAGGTGATGGTTCCACATTGGGTGCGCGGAAAAAAGGAATCGGCCTATTATTTAATGGGGAAAGAAAAAAAAACTGTTGCTATTTGCGCATTGGGAGGAAGTATTGCAACACCCCCTCAAGGCTTAAAAGCGTTAGTAGTGGAAGTGCATAATTATGAAGAATTAAAAGCACTTGGGAAAGAGAATGTGCAAGGAAAAATTGTTTTTATGAATCATCCTATGAAGCTCGAATATGTTAGCACTTTTGAAGCGTATGGAGAGGCTGCTGGTTTTCGATGGGCAACTGCGATGAAGGCGGCAGCTCTTGGTGCACTTGGGGTAGTTGTTCGGTCAATGACACTATCGATGGATAACTTTCCGCATACAGGTGCAATGGGGTATGCGGATACAATTCCTAAAATTCCAGCCTGTGCAATTAGTACATTAGGCGCAGAAGCTTTAAGTAAAGCGATTAAAGAAAATAATAATCTTGAATTTTATTTCTATCAGTCTTCGGCTATTTTGCCCGATACATTATCACATAATGTAATTGGTGAAATTCGGGGCACCGAGCTACCCAATGAAGTTATTGTAATTGGAGGACATGTTGATGCATGGGATTTAGGTCAGGGAGCTCATGATGATGGAGCAGGTATAGTAGAAACCATGGAGGTGGTACGTTTATTCAAAAGATTAAATCTTCATCCTAAACGGACGATTCGATTTGTTGGCTTTATGAATGAAGAAAATGGTGGCAAAGGAGGAGAAGTGTACGCAAAGCAAGCCAAATTAAAAGGAGAAATAACAATTGCCGCAATCGAAAGCGACGAAGGAGGATTTACTCCAAGAGGTTTTTCTTTTAATGGTGATTCTTTGCAAACTGAATTTGTTAAAAAAAGCAAAGAATTGTTTTACCCTTATGGGTTAAATCAATGGGGAAAAGGGTATGGAGGATCAGATATAAATCATCTTGAAGATCAAGGTACTTTACTAATTGGTTTTATGCCCGATTCACAACGCTATTTTGAAGTTCACCATGCGGCAACGGATACATTCGATAAAGTAAGCAGAAGAGAGCTAGAAATGAGTGCAGCTAGTATGGCTGGTTTAGTGTATATGCTTAGTGAATACGGGATCAAATAATTTTAAAGTCATCTGCATCTTTGGAAGCAGGAAACTTTTTCCTGAATTTAACGAGAGATTCTTTATTTAAAGTGATTGTCGTAATAGCTTGCTTCTTGGGCTTCATATTTATAACAGGAGTTCCCAGCATATCTAATATTGTTGAGTGGCCATCGTGCATCATCCCATTGCCATCTTCGCCGACGCGATTTACTCCAACAATGTAAGCTTGATTTTCAATGGCTCGAGCCACAAGTAATTGCTGCCAAGGAAAACTTCTTACAGCAGGCCAACTAGCGATATAAATGGCTAAATCATAATCAACGCTACCTGATTCGTTTGTTTTATTGCGACTCCAAACGGGGAAGCGCAAATCATAACAGATAAAAGGACAAATATTCCAACCTTTATAGGAGATGACAATTTTCTTTTTTCCCGCGGTGTATATTTTTTCTTCCCCGCCCATTCTGAATAAATGCCGCTTATCGTACTGCTGATATTCACCGTTAGGCTGCATCCAAATAAAGCGATTGAAATATTTATTCTTTTCTTCGATGATTAAACTACCACAAATTACAGTTTTTAATGCCGCCGCCGTATCTCTCATCCACTGCATTGTAAACCCATTCATTTTTTCGGCAAGTAGAGAAGGCTTCATGCTAAAGCCAGTTGAAAACATTTCAGGTAAAACAATAAGATCGGTACTGCCCTTTTTTAAGCCAGATAATAATTTAGTATAAAGTTTAATGTTTTTTACAGCATCTTCCCAATGAGGTTTCGGCTGCACTAAAGTGATAGAAAGTGGTTTCATCTTATTTTATTTTTTGCAAACGTTCGGCCGCTTTTTCCAGTGTTTCATTGTCTTTGGCAAAACAAAAACGAAGCATGTGATGGTCTTTGGGTGTTCCATAAAAAACAGAAACAGGTATCGATGCAACTCCGTTTTCTTTGGTTAAACGTATCGCATATTCAGTGTCCTTCTCCTCTGTAATTTTAGAATAATCGAGTAGTTGGAAATAGGATCCATTACATGGAAGCGGCGTAAAAGCACTTCCACTAATTTGTTTTAAAAAGAAATCACGCTTCTCTTGATAAAAAGATGAAAGTCCTAAATAATTGGCTTCGTTTTTCATGTATTCAGCAAGTGCTACTTGAAGTGGAGTGTTTACTGAAAACACAAGAAACTGATGCACCTTTCTAAACTCCTTCATTAAATTTTCAGGGCCGAGGCAATATCCCGTTTTCCAGCCCGTAGCATGGAACGTTTTCCCAAAAGAATAAATAATTAAACTTCGTTTTAATAGTTCAGGAAATCGCGCCACACTTTGATGTTCATGTCCGTCAAAAATTATATGTTCATATACTTCATCACTAAGAATAATAATATCAGTGTCTCTTGTTATATTTTCTAATTGCTGTAAGTCAAACGCTGTAAAAATAGTTCCTGTTGGATTTTGTGGAGTATTTATCATGATCATCTTTGTTTTCGGACTGATCAGTTTTTTTATTGATTGCCAATCAATTTTATACTCGGGAGGGCTAAGAGGAACATGAATAACTATTCCGCCTGCTAGTTCAATCGCGGGAACATAACTATCGTATGCAGGTTCAAAGATGATTACTTCATCTCCATTATGAATTAACGCTGTAATGGCTGTATATAATGCTTGCGTTCCTCCTGCTGTAATCGTAATTTCAGTATCAGGATTGTATTTTGCAGAATATAACGCATCCATCTTATCCGCAATTCGTTCTCTTAGTCCAATTATTCCAGCCATAGGAGCATATTGATTAAAGCCATCTATCATAGCTTTATGATAATGGCTGATTAATGCTGGAGAAACCGGGAAATTAGGAAACCCCTGGCTTAAGTTAATGGCCGAAGTTTCAGTTGCTAATCCCGACATTATTGTAAATATGGTGGTTCCTACCGTCGGTAGCTTGCTATTAATAATTCCGTTGTAATGCGCCATTTGTTGTTGAAATTATGTAAAGTAAAATTCACTAAAAATGTATTGCTATCGTCTAGCTATTTATTTGAGAAAGCTAAGATAGCGTCAGAATAAACAAGAAAAAAAGTTTTCAATCAATTTATATTGATTTGTGTAATTAGATCCGTTTTTATTACAAGTACCTAGAGGCAAATTATTATTATTATTTGAAATGAACATAAAACGATCCCTATTTCAATTAATTTATTTTGTGTTTTCTTCGGCACATTAGTCCGTTTTGCCGTTTTATTGGGTGTTGCTTTAATGTACACATTATATTTACGGTCTTTACTTATTCAATCTCCCACCAAATATTTTTCTTTCGCGAAGGATAAATAAAAGGATGTCGTCTAAAAAAATAAATTAACCCAAATCCAAATGAAAAGTAAACTAATTTACGTACTATGTATTGTTTTCTTGTTTTGTTCATCTAGTTATGCTCAAACGTATAATCAATTATGGATCCCAGATACGTTATCAGGGACTGTTTTTAATTTGACGATGACAGATAATTTTACTCAAATCCTACCCGGGAATCAAACACTTACATCAGGAATAAACGGAAATTTCTGGGGCCCTACATTGTTTTTTAACAAAGGAGACACTGTTCATCTTAACGTTCAAAATAATTTGAATGATAGTACTACCTTACATTGGCATGGATTCCATCTACCTGCAGTGATGGACGGCGGCCCGCATCAAGTTATTCCCCCTGGTGCATTATGGCAACCGTATTGGAAAGTCACAAATAATGCGTCTACGTACTGGTATCATCCACATCTTCATACCATGACGGAAGAACAAATTACCAAGGGATTAGGAGGATTAATCATTGTACGCGATAGCATAGAGTCTTCATTAGCATTACCCCGCACCTACGGTGTTGATGATATTCCACTTGTTTTAACAGATCGAGATATTTCTACATCTAATCAGTTTACTATAGTTCCCTACGGTGATAGTATGTTAGTGAATATGACTTTGCGACCGCAATATACAGTTCCGGCACAAATAGTTCGCTTCAGAATTTTGAATGGTGCAATTGAGCGATCATATAATATCGGATTTAGTGATAATCGAAATTTTTCGGTAATTAGTTCCGATGGCGGATTGCTAAATGCACCTGTTTCTGTTAACAGGTATTTGCTTCACACAGGTGAACGTATTGAAATATTAGTCGATTTCAATGGGCAATCGAGTACTTCTGTTGAGTTGAAATCGTTTAATAGCACACTAAGTGGTTTTATAGCTGGTGGTGAAAATTTTCCAAACGGTCCTTTTGCGAATTATTTGGGGCATAAAGATTTTAACATGTTACACATTAATGTTGCTGCTCAAACAAGCACCCCAATAATTAGTATTCCATCTGTACTTACCAATAACGTTTTACTAAATGTGAATACTTCTAATATAACGCGCACATTAACGATTAGCGATAGCACTGGTGTAACAAATCCTACTATTTTAGGTCCTAATGCTTTTATCTTGAATCATCGATTATTTAATATTAACTATAACGATTACCAAGTACCCTTGGGAAATACTGAAATATGGCAAATTACCAGCTCATCCGCTTTTGGCCATCCTTTCCATATTCACGATGTTGAATTTAATATTATTTCAGTAAATGGCGTAGCGCCTGTTCCTGCACAAGCAGGTTGGAAAGATGTGGTTTTTGTGCCGGGGAAAATAGGGGCAACTAATACAGTTGTTAAATTTATTGCAAAGTTTGAGGATTATGCGGATAGTTTACATCCCTTCATGTATCATTGCCATATTGCGCTGCATGAAGATGAAGGTATGATGGGGCAGTTTGTTGTAAAAAACACGTCTACCGGAATAGCACAAAATGCAAACAATACAGAAACATTTTCTGTTTATCCAAATCCTGCGAATGATCGCTTGTATTTTATGTTTAATGACCCGGCCATAAAAGTATATTATGTGAGGGTTACAAATGCAATCGGAAGAACCTTGTTAATGTTGCCTCGCCCCGAATTACAAGGAGGACTCGATATTAGTAATTTTAAATCGGGCCTTTATTTTATACACCTCACTGACGAAGTGACGAAGCAAACTTCCGTACATAAATTTATTAAAAATTAAACCCATGAAATTAATCGTCCGTTTTTTAGTATTGGTTGTTCTGATTCTTTTTTTTGTTCCGTTAAAACAGACATTTGGAGGAACAAAGCCCGTTCAAGTGGGGCGGAAAGTGGAAGATTTTTCACTAAAAAATGTGGATGATAAAATAATTTCACTTTCGAATTATCCACTTGCAAAAGGATTTGTAATTATTTTTACGTGTAATCATTGTCCGTTTGCTAATTTATATCCTTCAAGGTTTAATGAATTGGCGCTTGAATATGGTATTAAAAATGTACCGCTAATTGCCATTAATGGAATGGATTCAGTTACCTATGAAGATGAAACTATTTCTGCGATGAAAAAAAAGGCGGAAGAAAATAAGTTTGTATTTCCTTATCTTCAAGATGCAGCACAAACGGTTACTCGACAGTTTCAAGCGGAGCGTACACCACAAGCATTTATTATTTGGAAAGAAAATAATGATTGGTTAATTAAATACACTGGTGCGATTGACGACAATGGGTCCGAGCCTGATAAAGCAAAAAATAAATACATAAAAAAAGCACTTGATGAATTATTGAGTAATAAGCCAGTTTTGGTTTCAGAAACAGCATCAATTGGGTGTGCTATATATTTAAGAAAATGAATTGGGATAAAAAATACGTAGCAATTGTTGCCTTTTTCTTTTGTAATAATTTACTCGCACAACGTAATGTAATTCTTATTATCGCCGATGATCTTGGTACCGATTATTGTGGATTCTATGAGGATTATGCAGATACTGCAGCGCTTCCTAACTTGCGATCATTATTATTGAATTCGGTGCGTTTTAAAAACGCTACGGCAAATCCTGTTTGTTCCGCTTCTCGTGCGGGGATGTTAACAGGAAGATACGGGTTCAGAACTGGAGTTGGAAATATAGTAGGAGGGACAGGCGGATCTGGGCAATTAGATACCTCTGAAATTACTATTCCACGAATGTTAAAGACGTTTAATCCATTAATAAAGTGCGCTAATGTAGGTAAGTGGCATTTAAATCAACTGAATCCTATTTCCAATCTTTTAATTCCTAATGAAGTGGGGTACGATCACTTCGAAGGGCCTTTTATTGGTCAATTAACAAGTTATACAAATTGGACAAAATATACTAACGGTGTGGCCTCTACGATAACTACGTATGCTACAACAGAAACGGTAAATAATTCAGTTACCTGGCTTAAAAATAATTTGGGACAGCCACATTTTTTATGGATAGGATTTAATGCACCTCATTTTCCTTATCATTTGCCGCCAGCAGGTATGTATTCAGAAACAACCTTATCCGGTTTAACGAACGATATAAACCAACACCCAAAAGCGTATTTTAAAGCATCTCTCGAAGCATTAGATTTTGAATTGGGGAGGTTTATGGATTCATTACAGGTGCTTAATTTACTCGACAGCACTGATTTCATTTTTATGGGCGATAATGGTAATGCAGCTAAAGTTGCTCAAGTTGCCGATACGTCAAAAGCTAAAGGAACAATTTATCAATATGGGGTTCATGTGCCCTTTTTTATTTCAGGGCCAGATGTTGTAAATCCTGGTAGAAGTACAGATGAATTAATTAACACTCAGGATTTGTTCGCTACGATATTAGAAATGTTTGGCGATACAAATTGGCAAAGCGCTATTCCTGCTAATAAACCGGTTGACAGTAGAAGTATGCTTCCTATTCTTAAAAATCAGGTTGCGCAAATTCGTAATTGGTCATTCACTGAAATGTTTAAACCTGTTCCCGATAATGCGGATGGTAAAGCTATACGAAATGCAACGTATAAATTACTTAGTTTCGATGACGGTCATCAAGAGTTTTATAACCTTACTACTGATTATTACGAAAACAATAATTTGTTAAATGGAACTTTGTCTTCAATAGAATTAATTAATTATAATTATTTGTGTAACGAATTGTCGAACTTAATTGGTGCAGGGAATTACTGTACTTTGACAAGCATTGAAGAGCCAAGGGGAAATTCAAATTTATATTTATTTGTTCCCAATCCTTTCTTTGATTACATCAAATGGAACATGCCGCATAAAAGTACATATGTACAATTGATCGATTCAACTGGTAAGTTAATTTATTCTGGAAACGAAATGGAGACTGTTAATTTTTCATCACTTGCGCCAGGAATTTATTTTGCAACTACCAACGGCGCTACCCAAAAATTAATTAAAACAAACAATTAGTTTGTTTTAAATTATTAATGGAAATTAGTAAAGCACATTGCTGCTTGTTTGCAACAAAACATCTTACAGAAGACATATTTACTATTCTTTATATTTCTGATTTGCGATTTCATTAAAAAATTGTTGTTATAACCATTATTGATAGTGTATATTTGTGAAATGTCAATCGAAGTAGCCATAAAGCAATACAAATTCAATAACGATTTTGAAAAGGCTGTAATTAATATTTTGTATACTGCAAGTTGGCTCGAAGGCCAGAATATTCAACGTTTTAAACCTTACGGCATTTCGCCTCAACAATTTAATGTTTTAAGAATTTTAAGAGGAGCTTCTCCAAATCCTGTTCGACTTACGGATATCACTGAAAGAATGATTGATAAAAATTCAAACGCTACTCGGTTGGTTGAAAAGCTTCGTCAAAAGGGGTTCCTTAAAAGAGATGTTTGCAAGAACAATCGCCGTCAAGTTGACATAACGATAACGCCTAATGGATTAAGCTTGTTAAACGAATTAGATATTCTTCCTAGCGAATGGTCCAAAATTTTTAAAGGGATTAAAAAAGAGGAAGCAAAACAACTAAATGTTATCCTCGATAAAATAAGAGAATAATTACGAATACATTTTATAAACATATTCTTTTAAGATGACAAAAGTTATTCACCTTGCAGCATCTCGCGGTCATGCTAATCACGGATGGTTAAATAGTTTTCATACGTTCAGTTTTGCCGGATACCATAATCCTTCGCGGATTCATTTTGGCATGCTTCGCGTTTTAAACGATGATATAGTTGCTCCAGGTATGGGCTTTGGAACTCATCCTCATGAAAATATGGAAATTGTTTCTATTCCCTTGTTGGGCGCATTACATCATAGAGATACTACCGGTAGAGATGAAATGATTAGAAGTGGTGATGTTCAAATAATGAGTGCAGGAAGAGGAATTTCTCATTCAGAGATGAATGCTAGCAAAAATGAAGAAGTGCAATTTTTACAGTTATGGATTTTTCCAAAGTTGAATGATATTACTCCAAGATACGAGCAAAAAAAGTTCAATAAAGCAGATCGTTTAAATCAGTTCCAAAAAGTAGTAAGTCCTTTACAAGATGACGATGCCTTATTTATAAATCAGGAGGCACATTTATCGCTAGTAGATATCACCGATGCTAATGCAATTGATTATACCTTGCATGAGGCAAATGCTGGCGTTTATTGTTTTGTACTTGAAGGCTCCGTTATTATTGATGGCGATACATTAAATAAGCGTGATGGAATGGGTATTTCCGACACAGCAAGATTTAGTATAAAAGCAAATAATAACGCCTCCTTGTTATTAATTGAGGTTCCAATGATAGGATAAAATAAAGGAGCGTTTTTCGCTCCTTTATTTTATCTTAATAAGGTAACTGTCCCGTATAGTTTTTTACTTGTATTATTTGAGAAGGATACTTTTACTAAGTAATAATATACTCCTTCCGGACTTTTATCTCCATCAAAGTTAACTCCTCTCCATCCTTCAGTTACCGAATTCCATGATGCTATTTTATCTCCCCAACGATTAATAATAGTTCCTTCAACGCCTGTAATTCCAGTTCCAGTTACATTAAATTGTTCATTACGGTCGTCGTTATTGGGTGTAAATACATTCGGAATATATAATCCAGTATTCAACACATAAATGGTGTCACTATGCGAATCAATACAACCATAGCTGTCTTCTGCAGTTAATACAACATTGTAAATGCCTTCGTTCGTGAACGTATATTCTGGAGTGTCTAACGGTGAGGTAGCCCCGTTGCCGAAAGTCCAGTTATACAGTAATGCATTCTGCGATTGATTTAGAAATGTAACTGTTAATGGCGCTGGTCCAGTACTAACACTGGGTATAAAATTAGCTATTGGATTGCTTTGTGTAATTTCAATAGAGTCTATTGTGTTTCCACAACTATTAGTGGCTGTTACTATATAAACACCAAAACTAATAACATCGATGTTTGCACTTGAAGCTCCTGTCGACCATTGAAATGTTCCAGTTCCTATTGCTTCTAAATGTTCAATACCTGGATTGCAAATAACTCCATCAGATCCGGATATTGATACTATTGGTAAGGCGCCTGAAGTGAATGTTTGTGAGGAGGTACTTGTTCCACAACTGTTCGTTACCGATACGGTATAGCTTCCAATTGCATGTACAGTTATTGCCGATGTGGTTGCTCCTGTTGACCAAACAAAATTACTATTTCCTGTTGCCGTAATAATAGCCGAATCACTAGCACACAACGTTTGTGGACCACTTACCGTTGTTGATACTTGCGGTAGTGGATTTACACTTACGACTTGCGAAGCAGAGGATGATCCGCATATGTTACTAACGGTAACTATATACGTATTAGCTGTTGACGTTGTTATGGAAGCCCCCGTGCTGCCGTTAGACCATAAATAGGTATATCCTGCAGGAGCATTCAATACTACTGATTGCCCTGGACAAAATGTAGTGGGTCCATTTGCAGTAATGCTCGCTGAAGCTAATGGATTAACGACGATAGTTTGATTTGCAATGGCTACGCCACAGGTTGAAGTTCCACTTACTGTATAATTTCCCGCAATTGTAACATTAATGGTAGCCGTTGTGGCTCCTGTCGACCATAAATAGCTAGAGGCCCCCGATGCTGTTAAAGTTACATTTCCTCCCGAACAGAAAGTTGTAGGACCTCCTGCCGTAATAGAAGTGGTTGCACTATTGTTTACTGTCACTGCTTGTGAAGCGGTTGCTACACCACAAGAAGAAGTTCCCGTTACAGTATAAGTTCCCGAATTCATAATCGTAATGCTTGAAGTAGTAGCGCCTGTCGACCATAAGTAAGGCGCAGCCCCCGAAGCAGTAAGGATAACAGAATCTCCTTGACAAAAGGTAGTGGGCCCACTTGCGGTTAATACAACGCTTGCTCCATTGTTAATGGTGATTTGCAATGTATCGTAAACGGTATCGTTACAATTAGTGATTACCCCAAAATAAAGCGCATCAACACCGGTATAGGTAGAATTCGTTTGATAGGCACTAACTAACGTTGATGGAGTACCGAAAATGCCATGCCCACCTGTCCAAAAAAACGATGAATAAGATCCATTCGTGATTAATGCTGAAACATTAATAAGTGTTCCAGGACAAACAACCGTTGCAGAAGCACTAACCGAAGTAATTAATGGATCAATGGGAGCCTGACACCCATTGTTTGTATAGGTTGCATTGCCAGCATAGTTAAAGTCAACAGTAGCGCCATCTGCAGCTGTATGATTGCCCGAAGGGTCAATAAGTGAATCAACAATATAGGTAACGGCATCAGAACAACCTGCGCCAAAACTCATTGAAAAATTTCTAGGGCCAGCACCAGATTGATAATTTTTAAAGTGTCCTGCCGTGTTCCCTGAACATTGAAATAGCATATAAATCGTATCCTGTAAATTTGCAAATGAGTTGAACGCAGGATTAAGATTAGTACTAGTTGCAAGTATAACTTTGCTGTTCGCCGGAATAATTCCACCAGTGGGCTGTAGTATATGACCACATCCAATAATCGAGGCATTTAATGTGTTAACAATGTTGTTCGTCGCCGCACTCTGACAAATTCCAAGAAAAAGATTCGATGTTGTAGACCAATTTACATTAAGCGACGATGTGGTTAATGGGTTTGCCCCAACATCAAAACGTACCATTTCGTTTTCTCCCTCCGGATTACCGCAAGCATCTACTAGAATACTGCGAATTTGAAAACAACCGATTTGAGCCTGAGAGGTACCGGTTATTAAGCTTGCTATCACGATTAAAATCAGCGGTAACAAACGATTCAGTTTTTTGATCATAATTCTATTGAACTACCCACTATTCGGGCTTCCAAAGGTCAGTATAATTCCTCTAAAAAGGATATTTAAAGGTGTTATTTAATCGTTATTCGTGCCGAATTGATTCGCGCCTCTTAATTATAAATAATCAGTGCGTTGAAATTCAGTAATTTATGTGGATGACGAGGGGTGCTGCCAAAACATGATCTTTGCCTCACTAAAAAATTAAACAGTATAAAGGAGCCTTCCTCGGAAATATTTTCTTCTTGCTCATGGTTCCAATAGAATTTAACCCCCTAGTATCTTTACTATGTCTTATTGCAATTTTGTTTCAACTTTACCCGAAAAGCATGTTCATCGCATTTATCACGACACCGAATATGGCTATCCTATTCAGGATGATGATTTGCTTTTTGCAAGGTTAATATTGGAAATTAATCAGGCAGGATTATCATGGATAACAATTCTAAATAAGAAAGATAATTTTTTCAAAGCGTATCATCAATTTAATATTAAAAGAGTTGCGGCTTATAATGAGATAGATCGTTCGCGATTATTAAATAATCCTGGAATAATTCGTAATCGCTTAAAAGTAGAGGCGGCAATTTATAATGCTAATCAGATTTTACAACTGCAAAAAGAAGAAGGTTCTTTTTATAATTGGCTGGTCAAACATCACACATCAACAAAAGATGAATGGGTTAAAATATTTAAAAAGAAATTTAAATTTACAGGAGGAGAAATTGTTGCCGAGTTTTTAATGAGTATCGGATTCTTAGAGGGCGCACATCATGAAAAGTGTAAGTTGTATAAAAAAATAAAAATCTTGGGACCATTGTTTTTAAAGTAAAAAAGTAGTTACAATAAAGCATTAATTGTTGTCTGAATAAAAAAGTATTTTTAAGTATTAAAATTCCATATATGCTTTTTTGTAAAGCCTAATTTCATAATAATTGGCAACATTCATCTCTATCCAACCAAGTACTGTTTTAGAACCTTTTGTGATTTTTATTGCAGCATATCCTCTGCTGTCAGATTGCCAGCTTCCTAATTGAACAGAACTTGGGAGTCCCAAGTAAGAAGAATTGTTTGACGAAGTGAGCAATACTGTATCTGCCGACCAACTACTGTCGAACCTGTTTAGTTGTATGCCGAAAGAATATTTTGTTAAACAGTTATATTGATATTGTGAAGTGTCAGCATTTGATGGATAGGGTGTTCCTGCAATATAATTCTGCGATTGATAAGCCGTGCCGCCAGGAGTTATTGTAGTCCATCCTACAATAGAATCTATTCGGTTAAACATCGCTATTTCTACTTGTGGTCGCAGACTCCCTATGCTGCACCCTCTAGCATTTAGTCCTCCAGGTGAAACACTGAAGGAAGAAGTAAAATACAAATCGTTTATTCCATCATCTTCTAAATCAAATTCGCCAGTGGTACCACTATGCCATGGTGAAATAACTTCAAATACTGGATCAATTGTGTTAAAATGTATTCCATGTTTAAGGCTATCTCCTATAGTTAAAGTAGTATCATTAGCCAAAAAAATGGAGTCATCAACTACTTCTTTCTTGCAGGACATGAAAAGACCTAAAAATAAAAAAACAAGAGGGATAAACAAGCTCCTTATCATAACAAGACATTTTTATAAAGGTACATTATTTTCCGAAATGACCCACATTTCCCAACAACGCTTATATTTGCTATAATTTATTAAAATCAGGGACCCCAAAACCAACCAACTTACATGAAAAAACTGCTTCTTACGCTTATTTGTATCTTTAATTTATTCTCGGCAAGAGCCCAGAATCAGAACTCTATGGCTTTTGATGGAATTGATGATTTTGTCTCTGTTTCAGGAGCTTCGTCTTATGTTGTGGGATCTGCAGGAATGTCTGTAACTTGCTGGGTGTATCCGCAAAATACGGCTCCGGCTTACCCTAATTTTGATGGCTTCGCTGGGATTAGAAATGATGTCGATGCAGACTTTTATTTAGTTCAAGTTAGCGCAACAGGATTAGAAGGTCGATTTAGAAATGATTTGGGAGTTGCCTATACCATCACGAGCAATATTTTAACGCCTAATACATGGCAACATTTTGCTTTAACGTACGCTGATGGTTGGTTAAAGATGTATAAAAATGGAATTATTCGCGATTCGATGGTGGCAACTGGTGCAATTTCTAATGCCGCTGTTGATTTTAATATCGGTAAAGTAGCATTTCTTAATGCTGATTTTTTACTTACTGGAAAAGTTGATGAAGCTAGTTTTTGGTCTCGACGATTAACAGACTTAGAATTGAAATGTATTCCCGCTAATGGAATTGATACTACAAGTGCTGGATTAGAATTATATTATAAATTTAATCAAGGAACGGCTAATGCAAATAATACTTCTATAACTTCATTGATTGATGCAAACGCGCATCAAGATGGTACTTTTAATGGTATCGCATTAACTGGAAATACTTCTAATTTCGTTGCCGGAGCATCCACTGCTACCATCACTACCGCATATCTTTGTCCGGGAGCAAGCTATACCTATAATGGTAATGTATTAACTGTTGCCGGTTCCTATACTGATACACTTCAAAATGTTCAAGGCTGTGACTCTTTGGTGCAATTAAATTTAGTGCAGTTACTCGTAGATACACTTGTGAATCAAAACGGATTTACTTTAACTGCTAATCACGTTTCCCCAACTTATAAATGGCTCGATTGTAATAACGGGTATGCTGTTATTCCAGGAGCAGTTGCTCAAAGTTTTACTCCTACAGTAGTGGGTAGTTATGCTGTAGTGATTAGTCAAAGTGGATGCACTGATACTTCTAATTGCCACTTAATGGCTACTGTAGGGTTGAATTCGTTAAATGCTATTCAAGGGCTACTCGTTTACCCAACCTATACCAATGATATCGTTAAACTTGATTTTAACCAATCACATAGTCATGTTAATATTTCAGTAATGGATATTTCCGGAAAGGTTGTTTATGCTACCGCTGAAGAGCGTATTTCGCATACTCAATTAAACTTAAATGAAATGGCTAATGGAATGTACTTCATTCGTGTTACTGCTGATAATGAATCAGGAGTATATAGAGTAGTGAAAAAGTAATTTATTTTATAAAATATTTTATAATATGAAAAGGGGTCGGTTGTTCCGGCCCTTTTTTATAGCGGTTAATTTGTGGTTGTTACAAGGTTTATAATAAATGCATACCAATGGTTTATGCATTTTAAAAGGTGTTAAATTTGATATTACAAGGTTCTAATTATTGTAAATTGATTTACTCTATATTTGAATCAACTAAAATTAGAATAATGAAAAAAAACGTAGCAATACTAATGTTTCTCTTGTTTCATTTATTGAGTAATGCTCAGCCTGATATACAAAAAAAGGATGTTGTTTTTCAAAGAAATAAGTCAAACGATTTCCCTGCTAATATCGATTCAACGTTGCTGCCTAAAGCAATAGGATATTTAAATGATTTTGAAAATATCTTTTCGGCAACCGAAAAAAAAGAGATTGACTCAATACTGGTCGCCTACGAAAAGGAAACAATGAACGAAATTGTAGTGATTACAGTAGATTCAACATACATCAGACCCGAACTGCTTTACGATTTTTCATTGGCAATTTGTTATAAATGGGGACTGGGAAAGAAAGGGCTTGATAATGGCATCCTGATTTGCATTTCTAAAAGCATACGTCATATTCAAATACAAAATGGGTATGGAATTTCGGCTGAATTGGGCGATGTTGAAACAAAGCGAATTATTGATGATGTAATAATTCCTTCTTTTAGAGATGGTAAATTTTACGAAGGACTCGTTAAGGGGATAAATGTAATCGAAAGTAAATTGACTAAAAAGTAAAGTGCTTCTTATAAAATTTCTGCTTCTCCAGTTTTAATTTCCTTCATCATATATCGATATGCCCTGTCAAGTACGATGGCATAGCTCTTTCCTTCAAAAATGGCATTTTTATTTCTGTTAAATTTGTCTTGTATCATTAAATGAAATAACCCCTCATCTTCAAGGTTAAAAGTAGCAGTATATTTTATTAGCAGGTGTTTTAGCTTGGTGGTATTTCGCATAAAAAAATTATTTTTTGATAATATTTACGTCAGACCAATTTATTTTTTCATCATTGAAAACTTGAGGCTCGATTTTTTTCGAAGGAACAAAACGTTTTTCTTTGGGGATGGGCTGCGTGCCGTTAATTTTAATTTTGTTTACATTAAAGACCCCTTCTATACTAAACGAGGAGTGCTCATCTGGTTCGAACCAATGTGTTTTTGTAAAATCTGCACTCATATTAAAATATACGTTTTTCGGATACCAACGAGTATTTACGCACTGAAATAATTTTATACTTTCATATTTGGGCTTGTCAATTGAAAAGCCATATAAAAATAAAATGGGCCGCAGCGCAATCGGAATTACAAAATCTCCGTACTCTTCTACTTTCACAATCGCATTGCTCGCTATGTCAATGTAAATTTTACCACTTTGACGCACATGATTTATGTTTCCTTTCGATTTGAAATCGATAACAAGAAGAATTTTATTGTCATAGGATGATGAAGAAGCAAAATTGTAGTTGTAATGCTTAAAGGAAGTGCTGTCTAAGTATTCATCTTCGCTTTTCGATAAATCAGCTTGCTTTAAAATTTGTTCAAGTCCTCCAAAATTGGCGGCAAGTCCCTTTCGCTCTTCATCTGTTAATACTTTCCCTTTCTTTTTAGCTTGTGCCTGCTTCTTTGCTACTTTTTTTTCTCGACGTTCTTTCATGAACGACATCTCTTTTATCTCATTCGCTTTTCTGTAAAGAAGCACTTGATGTTGATTTTTTATCGTGTCTTGAAAATTAGGATAGTAAGATTTAAATACCGCTTCATTACTAACTATATAATTATCATTTTCCATTACAATCTCTCTGTAATAGGCTTCTGTTTGAAAAGGATCTTTCGGATTTGTTTCTTTTAAATTTTTCATCGCTTGCTTAATATAATAAGTAGGCGGAAGTGGGCGCACCACTATTTCTTTTAATTCAATTTCGCTTTTTTGCAGCGCGATTAAAATAGTATCCTTGATAGCGTTTAGAGGCTGCGTATTGCTTTTGTAACCAAGTAAGGCAACAAAAAGGGAGTCGCCTATAATTTCTGAAGAAAACTTAATTTCAAAAATTCCATCTTCATTGGTTGCTGTTCCAATCAGTGATTTTTTTAATGTTATTGAGGTAAACGGAAGCACTTCCTTTGTATTAGCATCAATCACTGAACCAATGATTACTTTCTGGTCTTGCGCATAAATGGTGTTCCCTGGAATAAATACGGAGAGGTGAATCAGTGTAAAAAGGCAAAAAAGTAAGTTTTTAGGGTTCATCGATGAATCGCTGGCTTTATTGGTTTGCTAAGATCTAATAATTATCGCAAAAAGTAAATTTCTATTTTGTTTTTTAATTTTAGTTGCCTTTTTAAACCCAAAGAGCTGGTCTATAGTTCTAGCACAAATAGAAGAAACATTCATTAATACCGATTATCGGCAATCCAATATTATATAGTTTTGTGCTTTGTATATCAACCTGCAATCCTGTTGGCCAATTTTAATTTATTTAAAGAGAATCATCAAGCTATTTATAGTCTTAATTGGTTACGTGGTATAGCATCATTAATGGTCTGCTTTTTTCATGTCAAAAAATATATTTGGTCAACATTTAATTCGAATTGGATTTTAAAGTCTTTTGAGCAGGGATATCTGGGCGTTTATATCTTTTTTATTGTTTCAGGATTTGTGATACCGTATTCTATGTTTGTTAAAAAATATCAGATAAACAGTTTTTGGAAATACATTGCAAAAAGAATTGTTCGTATTGAACCACCATATGTGGTTTTTGTTTTGTTATTGTTAGCATGGAATTATTGGTTGTTTCACTTCCGAGGTCAGGGCCCCGAATACTTGTATGGTGCTAATCAATTCTTTTTAAATATTACGTACTTGGCACCCTTCTTCGGAGTAAAATGGATTATTGTAATCTTTTGGACCTTAGCCGTCGAATTTCAATTTTATATACTTACCGGCTTAACGTATAATTTACTTTTTAAAAATGCGCCTTTGAGATATATCATGATGGCTGCTTTAGTGGGCTTAGGATGCATGATCCCTGAAAATTACTTTACTGTTTTTAATTACTATGTGTTTTTTGCTTTGGGATTTCAAACTTTCTTATTTGTTGTCAAAAAAATTAATTGGCTAGAATATTTATTTACAGTTATTGTCGGATTAACATTTATTTATTATACGGTTTTAAATATTGCTACACTTGCTGCTTTATTCACATTAATTGGAATGTTTTTCTTTAATTTTAAAACGAAGGCGTCTGAATTTTTTGGTAAAATATCTTATTCACTTTATCTTACACATGGATTAACCGGTGGAGCGATAGGTATGTTTACTATCAAAATATTCGCACCCGAAATTAGGTTCGTCATTGCTATTGCTGGTTCAATCGTTTTCGCGTTTATTTATTATCTCATTATTGAAAAGATATTTTTGAAAATATCTAAAGAAATCAAGTATTAAATCCACCCAACTAGATTAATTCAGCCGTAGAGCTAGGTCTTTTTGGGCGTATGTCCTTTATGAGGAGGTTTACGCTGAAGATGTTTGCGTTTAGGAGCTTCTGTTATCGCATCTGATACTCCGATATGTTCGGGTATGGAAATAAATTCGATCGTATTACCGATGAGTTTTTCTATACGATGAAAGCGCTGCTTGTCATGCGAATTTACAAAGGTAATGGCGACTCCAGATTCTTCAGCACGAGCTGTTCTTCCAATGCGATGAATGTAATCTTCAGGATCAGGCGGCACATCAAAGTTGACAACTAAACTAATTCCTTCTACATCGATACCTCGCGATAAAACATCAGTTCCTACTAATACTTTGGTTCGCTTACTTTTAAAATCACGCATTAACTCTTCTCGCTGACTTTGTTCTAAGTCTGAGTGAAAGGCCGATGTAAGTAGTCCCGATTTTTGCAAAACAATATTTAGCTTTTTAACATTTTCTTTTGTGGATGCAAAAATGATGACAGACTCAAATTCCGGATTCTTTAAAATATCAAGAAGCATCGGAATCTTTTGTGTGTTTTCAATTGAATAAAAATCTTGTCTAATTTTTTCGGCAGGCTTTGATACAGCGATGCTTATTTCTTTAGGATGATTTAAAATTTGATTGGCCATCTTTCGAATGCGAGGGGGCATTGTAGCTGAAAACAATAATGTTTGTCGCTTAACTGGTAGGGCTTTTATAATTCGTATAATATCTTCATAGAAACCCATGTCAAGCATTCTATCTGCTTCATCTAAAACTAAATGTTTCAGGAAACTAAAGTCAACATCTTTTTGCGCCATTAAGGCAAGTAATCTTCCTGGCGTGGCTATTATAATATCGGCTCCTTCACGAAGTGCTTTTTGTTGTTGTTCCCATGCTTTACCATCGCCGCCTCCATATATCGGAATAGAACAAGCTCTTGTAAAATAACTAAACCCTTCAATTTGTTGGTCAATTTGCTGCGCTAATTCGCGAGTGGGTGCAATGATGAGTGTGTTTAAATGATTATGTTCCGAACGAGCAATGCGATCGAGTATGGGTAATACGTAGGCCGCTGTTTTGCCTGTGCCTGTTTGTGCGCATGCCACTAAGTCATGACCTTCCAATATTATGGGGATGGCTAACTCTTGTATTGGTGTAGGTGTTGCGAAACCAATGGCGTCTAAGCCTTGATGTAGTTCCGGTACGAAAGGAAATTCTTGAAATTTCAATTATAATTGGTGTTAATACTACTCAAAGATAGGTATAATTGACCCGATAAGCATGTAAAAGAAATTTAGGTAATTTTTTTTCTCTTCTGGGGTTCTTCGTACGCACACAACTGATTATTCTAATTCATACTTGATAATATACCAAATCCTGCTTTTAAAAATGTACTTTTGGCCTCTTAATTAACTAATCATGGCTTTCGAAGCACAATTGAAAGAGAGGAGTGGTAATTCCTGTGAACTTTGCCAATCAACAAATAATTTTACGGTATATTCAGTTCCTCCTGATGGCGGTTCTCGTCCTGATACCTGTGTTTTTGTTTGTGATAAATGTTTAAGTCAGCTGAATAAGAAAGAGGAAATTGACGTTAAACATTGGTCGTGTTTAAGCGGAAGCATGTGGAGTGAAGTGCCTTCGGTACAAGTTGTTTCATGGCGTATGTTAAACCGTTTGAAAAATGAAACGTGGGCGGCAGATTTGATTGATCAAATGTATCTCGATGATGATAATTTAGAATGGGCGAAGGCTACTGGCGATCATTTAGAATCTGATAGTAATGATTTGCACCGCGATTGTAATGGAGCAGTATTGGTATCCGGAGATTCTATTGCGCTTACTAAATCGCTCGATGTGAAAGGTTCTCAAATCAATGCTAAAATTGGTACCGTTGTAAAAAATATTAAACTTGTTGCTGATAATACCGAGCAAATTGAAGGTAAAATTGAAGGACAATCCATCATCATACTTACAAAATTTGTTAGAAAATCGAATTAATTATTATTGTAAGAAATAAAATTCGGGGCTGCCGTTTCGGCGGCCTTTTTTATTGCACAAAAACGGTAGTAGGGCTTTAAGAGGCTTCTTTATTTCTTCATAAAAACATAGTACCTTTAGCGACCTATAAAAAGAGTTATGAAACTAACTAAAAAATCATCATTGTTGTTATTGTCGTTTTGTTCAATAGTCAGCATCATTAATGTTGAAAGTAAAAGTAAAAAATCGAATCTCGGTGCCGCACGAGAAAATAAAGTAATCGCAAGTCTTCCAGTAGATACAATTCCTAGAACGGTAAAAGATGTCGATGGAAATATATATAAAACAGTAGTCATTGGAACACAAGTTTGGTTGCAAGAAAACCTCCGCACTAAAACATATAGAAACGGAAAACCGATCGCCAATAAATTAAGTAATGCGCAATGGAAAATCAATAAAGTGGGTGCCTGTGCAGTTTACAATAATGATTCTATCAAGGAGAATGCTTTTGGAAGACTTTATAATTGGTACGCTATTGCAAATGCTGCCGGTTTGTGTCCTGCAGGTTGGCATGTTCCAAAAGACGCTGAGTGGAATAAAATGGTAATGTATTTAGATCATTACGCTGATACTACTGAATTAAAACGTGTACAAAGTGAAATAGCTGGTGGCGCATTGAAAGAAGTTGACATAAAGCATTGGGCTACTCCTAATACCGGCGCTACAGGCACAGCAAATTTTCTTGGATTTTCAGGAGGGAATAAAGGAATAGACGGAAAGTGTAATGATGTAGGGTCCTATGGTTATTGGTGGACAGGAACTTCTACGCCAACCAATGAAGCATATGGTAGATTGCTGAGCTATTTCAATGGAAACATTGATAAATTTAAAGCAGCCAAAAACATTGGATTTTCGGTACGATGCATTAAAAATAAATAAGACTGCAGGTGCGTTAAAAGAACCTATTATTAACAAAAGGCGGACTGCAATTGTAATCCGTCTTTTATCGTTTGTGATTTTATTTAATAAAACTCGAAATAAAAGGATTTACTATTACATTTTTACCAGCACTTTTGGCTGGTACTTGTTCGAATTGCTGGCCTTTAGTCTCCTCTTTTTTGATTTTTCAAATTGAAATTTGAAGATTGCCTGTACGCATTTGAATAACGAGGATTTCAATGCTAAAGTGGTCATAGATTGATAAAACGAATCGGTTTGGGCTTTATTCTTGTTTTGTAAATGAAGCAACAAAGAGGCTTGTGAAAAAGCTCCGCTGCAAATTAATCAGCACTCTCGAATATATTTTAAATAGTTGAAAATCAAAATATAATGTTTAAATGCAGCAATTATAAAAAGGACTGCGCATTTAAATAGAGTCAATTTTCAAAATGATATAAAAAACGACCTCTTTTCTTCTAAAAAGTTGTTTTGTATAACAACCGAAAAAACCAATTCCCCCTCCTTTGCAAGTAGCTTAATGATAGCCTTTTGCAAGCTAAATGAGTGTATGCACCTATATTAAATGTGTTTCAACAGTTAGTTTTAATAATTCCTAAATTATAAATTTGCAAACTATGACTTGAGTCATAAACGCAACATTTTACAATTGACATTTATAAGCAAAACAAGAGCAAAATTAATTACGTGAAGTTATTTTAAGGTGGGTCATCGTTAAAAGAATTTTTAAATCCTAATAACTCAATATAGATCAATCAATAGCAAAAGTGTGACACGAAAAATCTTCGCTTGCGTGTTCAATTTCAAACTAATTCGGTAAAAACTTATGTCAGCAAAAAAAACGCTAATATTAATCAGTATTTTATGTACTTCGTTCACCTCTCAACTATTTGCCCAGGTTAAGTTTGATGGTAGATCAATGGTAATTGACGGCCTTTTGCTTCTTCAGGATAGCAAAGATACAAATGGCTATTATTATTTACCTAAATTCCCAACGCTGGCCACCAATAAGGATAGTCTCGCTGAGTTTTTATTTATGAAATATCAAGGCGAGGACGAGTCTTCAAGTGGCGGATTGTTTCATGCACTGATTGAATTCACCGCATCCGATAACCTTGTGATGAGTGCGCAAAAAAAATTGCAGAAAAAATTTCCTAAGTCACGAATCATTGGTCGAGTTCCGATTTTGCCATCATCTAGTTTAAGCGGGGAAGATAATACTCCCTCATTTGAAGTTATTTCGTCAGTATTAAAAAATGGTGGAGAAGACGGAATGACTAGAACCCTCATCACGTCTGGCGCGGCGCCATTAACTCCAGGGTCTAAAGCAGCAGTTGCAGCATTATTAGATAAACGTGGAGCAACATTGCTTTGGAGCTCCCTTTCGTCTGGCCCTACTTCCGATGTTTCAGTTGGAATTAGAGGGTATTACGAGGCGGTAATTCCTGCTTTTAATGCAACCATTACTGTTAATATGAAAGACGTGTTCAAGAGCTTCAACGAAAATAACCTAAAGAAAACTTTCAAAACAACAAACGATATTTCTAGTGCAATTGATAGTTCGATTAAAAGTGGCGCCATAAAAGTTAATGTTGAAGATCGTTCAGGTGCATTTGATATTGACAATGAAAAAATGAATGCGTTGGTAGATTTAATTACCACGAAGATTACTGACATGATGTTTGTTCCTGCTCAAGGTGAAATTCCTCCAACTCCTGCTGAGCCGGCAATGGGTTCTGCTGAAGCTCCAGGAGCTATGGGAATGGATCCAATGATGATGATGATGATGATGGGAGGTATGGGAGGTGGAGGAGCTGCTGCTGCTGCTGCTGCTGCTCCAACTCCAACGCCTGATATGACTCCTGCTTCTGCTGCTGCGACTCCTGCCTCTGCATCTTCAAAGCCATCATCTCAAACAAAAGCACCTTCAACTCCAGTTACAGCTCCTGCAGCAGCTCCTGCAGCAGCTTCTTCAACCTCGGCTTCTACCGCCCCTAAAACTGGAACAAAAGGGAGCGCTGCTCCAACAACTCGTCCGAGGTCAACAGGTGGAACTCCACCTCCACCAAGCCCATCTGTTGCAAAAGCACCTGTTGCAAAAGCGCCCGTTGCTTCGCCTATTGCAAAAGCACCTATGGCGACACCCGTTACTGCAAGGCCGGCTATCGGAGCACCAGGTTTGCCTAAACCTGGCGGTGGGTTATTGGCTTCAGCAGGTTCATTGCTATCTAAAGTTGGTCCTATGGGAATAATGATGGGTGGCATGGCGCTCAACTCGTTAGTTGATAAATATCTTGAAAACAATAAAAAGGTATATACCTTAAAAGAAGAGAAGAAGGTAAACCTAAATACGTACACTATTAATATTAATAAGACTTCATCTATTAAAGTACCTTTTTATTCTTGTGGAAATTTATCCTTGTTTTTTGAAGCATCAAAAGGAACTGACACCTATTTTAAGACAGTAAACATGGATGATCCTGATTTCCAAAAGCGTGAAATTAGTTGTCAAATTGATGCTGATTACGTTGATGCTTTCGGTAGCATTTTAAATTTTGTTACTGTTAAATTCCGTAAGTCATATAGTAATGGACAAGATACTGTTTTAGGAGAATTTATTTTCAATAAAAGTGATATAGAATCTGGCGTAAATCTAAAATCCTTTTTTTATCCTAGGTTGGGTGTTTCAGCTAAAGAATTTTCAGAGTATGAATATCAAATGGTATGGAGCCTAAAAGGGAATTCCGGTAAAGTACGTATGCCTGCAAATGAAGGCGATTGGATTAAATCAACCGATCCTGCAATTACCCTAAAACCTCCTTTTGATAAAGAAGAAATTGATGTAGATGCCGGAAGGGATCTTTTCGAACAAGAAGGATTTAATTCTGCTAATATCAATTTCGCTTCAATAATTGCCGGCAACCCGAAACCAGTGAAACGCTTATTACTTCGATTCGGCGATGCTGAATGGAGCACTAAGGTTTCTATTTATCATGATATTGATAAACCTGTAGTATACCAAACATCTTGGTATTCTTCAGCAGGAGAAGTAAAGCAACCATTAAATGTAATGGAATCAAATTATCTTTTTGTTATTCCTCCGAAAAATCCTAACCATGTTGGTACTATCAAGGCTTATCCAAATGCTACTAAGGAGGTTGCCCCTGCTACAGAAGAATCTGCGCAACCTTCAGAAGAAGGTTCTAACGTAGCGCCTGCTGTTGAAGGATCTCCTAATGTAGAAGAGATAGCTGCCCCTGCGGAAGTATCTCCATCAACGCAAGAAGAAGTAGCGCCAGCCGAAGGAGATGGAACTCAAACTGAGTCTGAAACTCCTGCCGAAAACAGTGAAATAAAATCAAATGAACAACCTGCAAATTCAATAAAAATTAAAAAACCTCATTAAAATGAAACAAATAGTGACTGTTAAAAAAAACTTGTCTAAACAATTTTATTTGTTTGCATGTTTATTAATTCTAATATGTGGCGCAACGAACGCACAACAATTAGATGACAATAGTGTTCAAACGGTAAAACTCGATAATGATGTAACCGTTACTTTGTTTAGGGCAATGAATCCTGAACTTAGTTCACTTGATGCAAATGGAGATGTTAAACAAGTTGCTCCTTCAAACGATTATTATTATTTACCAACGAATCTTCGTTTAGGCTTACGTCCTGATGGAGTTCCTGAATTTTTATTTACAAAGTTTACAACTGAAAGTAAAACTGGTGTTAATGGTGCTATTATGCACATGTTGATGCAGTGGGGTCTTACAGCAGGACAACAAGCAGAACTCGATAAAAAGCTTAAAGAGGTTACTAAAAATCCTAACGCAATAGTTCGTGGTCAAGTGCAATTAAAAGCTGATGATGAAAGAGGTGGATCTTTCCAAATTATCTCTGCTACGTTGTCAGATAAGTCTTTTGCTACTGCTGTTTTAAATGGTAGAGCACCTATGTTAGATGGCGGTAAAGTTGCAATGGCAACTCGCTTAACTGCAGATGGAGCACAGTTATTAGCTTCAACTTTTGATAAAGCTACATCGATCGCGGATCTTTCAATTAGCCTTAATTACGTTTACACAACAAATTTCCCTGCATTCAAAGGTAAAATCACTTATTACTGGAGCAGGATTGCTTCTTATACCGATTCAATTGCTAACCATAGCAAAGAAGATCAAAGCCATGCTGGCTCAGGATGGTTAGGTACCTTGTTCGGTGTCGGAGTTAGTGTTGATAATGCTACAGTCGATAAATCTAAATTTGAGAAAATCACTCAAGATATGGTCGAAAAAAAATGTATAGAAGTCGACATTCGCGAATCTGGTTTGCCTGACGACAGAATTGCTCCATTGAGAGCGGCGTTTATGGAGTTAATTGTAAAATCATTTACAACTCCTGCAGAGCAACAGCCGGTTCAATTGGGTAAAAAATCGCCAGAAAAGGATGGGAATGGAAATATTATTAAAGATCTAAGTGATGGACTGAAAGATGTTGTTTCAATGACGAATGTTTATGGCGAAAATCACAAAGAGGTTACCATCAAGGAATCGTTTTTCCAAAACATAAATCAAAAGAGCACACAAGTTATAAATGTTAATTACTCTTTACCTATTGTAAAGGAAGCTTCTGTAACAGGTAATTTGGCATCATGGTACAACGGAGTGAAAGACAATAAAAGTTGTGTAAATTCTGTTAACCTAAACGATCCATTTTTCCAGCATAGAGATATTAATTTCATCATGGATCTCGAAGCAAAAGAAATGTTTGAGAAGGAAATCAATTATGTTACTGTTAATGTAAGAAAAAAGCGTTCTCAAGGAAATTCGTTTGAAGATCGTGTAACAATGGACATGAAATACTTTAATGAAAAAGGTATTACTGCTACCATGTCATACGCTCGTGGCGAAGATACAGATCCAGATTCTTATGAATACCAAAGCCAATGGAGCTTGAAAGGAGGGAACATTTATCCTCCAAATCCTGTTTGGGAAAAAGGAAAATGGGAGGGAGTAACATTATTACCACCATTGATGCCTAAAACGATTGAATTTGAAGCTGATCTTGACAATATGAAAACAGCAAATTTTGCGCGCGTTACTTTGCAAGTTCGTTTTTCGAAATTTGGTCAAGAGGTAGAAGAAAATATCCCGGTCTCAGTTTCGAAAAATGAACCGTTGGTTTCTAAACAGATTTTTATGGATCGTAATACTAAAGGATATGCGTATCGTTTAATTTACAATCATAAAGAAGCAGGTAAGGTTGCAACAGAATGGACATCTAAAATCAATGATTATTATGTTTATGCGACTATCCAAGACGGGTTGAAGGATAAAAATTCTGATGTGTTTAAAAAAGGTGTAGAGGCTGCTAAAACAATTGCACAGGCTGATAAAAATGGTGTTGTTACGGTGAATAAAGTGCTCGATACTTTTAAAGACATCTTTGGTGATGTCAGTAAAAAAGTACTAGATAAAAAATAATTATTATATAATACAGAGTATATATGAACTTAAAAGCATTAGTATTTGTACTAGCAGGATGTTTTCTCTTTACCGGGAAAACATCTGCACAGGTAGCCGACTCATCGAGTTCCGAAAGTACCTCTCCCGATAAAGCGCAACGTTTTTTCGGAGGGTTTGCGTCTGGATATTCGGGGACTTCTCCAAAAATTACTGCTGAAACTTATCATCTCGGCTTTGCCCTTGGCAAAGAGGGGGGTAATTATTGGGATTTATACCTCTGTAATTCTGTACCAACCGTATCGCCTCAAAATGGTGATACGGTTGAGTACGTAAGTAATGATATACGTAAACAGCTTGGAGGTTTGGCGAATTTCTCGTTGTCGAAAGTGGCCTATTTCGGTTATGGTGGCGATCGTTCTATTCGAGATATTAAGGGCTTTCAAACCGATTTCCGTTTCGGTGTGAAAATGGTTGATTTACCTATCAGAAGAGCAGGTACAGATTTTTTAATTCCAATCTTTCAAAGCACATTCGACTTTCGGTATTTGATTCCGCTCGTACCACCTCGAAAGGCTACCGACGCGAATTCTAAATTCGATGTTCGGAAAAACATGGTGGGTAATTTGTCTTTCCGTGTATCTGGATCTTATATGTCGGTTGTAAATACTACAAACTACGATTTATACTATGCATCAAAAAGGGGAATTATTCCAAATCCGAATTTATTAGTTGTAACTCCGGAGATGTCGTTTTATGTGACTAATCAATTGTATTTTAGTGTTGGCTATTCTTACAATAACTATAATTTTATTGATAATGCTATCTTTTTCCAAGTTAGCTATGGTAAACCCAAAGGCAACTAATTGTTAAATCTGGAAATCCTACCATATTATGTCAATCCGAATACGGTTATTCGTTTTATTTTTTCTTAGTTGCGCATTTTCTTTCGCACAAGACACTAAGAATTTTAGTGGTCTTAAGAATATTCAACTGAGGCCATGCCCGGGATCGAATCATGATGTATTTAAAAAAATAAATCGTGATTTGAAAGGGGGAGGATTGCCTGCATGGCCAGGCGCAAATGGCCCCGCTTCTGGTTCTGCGCCCGAAGTAGATCCCTCTATTGATCAGTTAACTATTACGGAAGATAGAGAGATGGAGTTTAGAGGAGAAATTACCTATTCTGGATTAAGTGCAGGTGCCATTAAAGTTATTATTGTTGATATACAGGGGAACAAAATAGACGGGATTAAAGAACAGTTAATTCAAGTAGATGGATCTTCAGGATTGTTGGATCTTAATGTTAAATTAAGTCCTGATAACTATGAAGCCAATACGATTATTAATACCGGATATATTAAGTTGCAATTTCAACCTTCAGGAAGTGGTGTTGGTAAAGAATTTTGCTTTGTTTTTCCTAAAAAATGGAAAACATTGCAAAGAAATGAAACAATTACAGTGAGTGTAGTCGCAACTCCTTTTAAAACCGCAGGGATGTTAACCGTAAGCAGTGCGTTATTACCTATTCCTGGTGTAAAGTATGTTGAGAATAATCCTAAAACCACATCTACTCCAGCTACTAAAGATACCGCATCAAGAAAAACATCAGCCATAAAGCCCGTTGTGAAGGATTCAGTTGAAAATGATCCTAAAGGCGCGTCTAACAGAGGGGTTTCTTTGTTTGACTTAATTAGGTCGGATGTTTCATTTAATAATCCTGCCGATATTTCACCAATTTCTTTGTCAAATATTTATTATGATAAGAATCCAAAGTCGGGGATCTTTTATTATTTACCGGCTTCCTACAATTTAAATTGGAGTGAGAAGGGAGGGTTTAATTTTAATTCTTTATACACGAAGTCAACTTCCGAAGGAAATGGAAACGTTAACATGACGGCTTCTTTGTTAACAGGAATTTCATCGAACGAACAAAGTTTTATAAAAGAATTTCTTTCGTCGTATTTGAAAGGAATTCCCGAAATAAAATTTAATGATGTTACTGCTTTAATTCCAACAAACCCTAAGATTTCTTTACAAGGGAACTTGCAGAGTTTATATAACATAGGTCCTGATAAAATTTCTGTTTCTGTTACCTCTTCTATTTATGATCCAATTGCTGCGTCTTGGTCGGCCGAAACAGATGTAGCGAATGAGATTCTAACAGCACTCGGAAAAGGTGTTGGTATAACGGGAGAGATGTCGTTCAAAGCCGATGCATCTGATGTTTCAGGCTTTTCGGTACCTGTTAAAATTGGATTAGCAAATGAATATAGTTTTGGTAAAATCAATTTACAAAACACTTCTTATCGTAGTGAAGTATTAAGTAATAAGTTTCCTTTTCCAATTCAATTAACCAATATTCATGTTTTGATATTTAACGAGTCGGCTGGGAAGTTTGTGCCTTGTGTGTACACATGGAGCCTTGGCGATAAACAGGTGCTACCACACTCGAAAATTAAAATTGACGCAAATGCAATTCCAACATGGATTGACAATGACCCGCGCGTAAAAAAAATATGGATCGAATACCGATTGTTGCCTTGCGAATATTGCACCGAGGAGGTTATTAGCCAAGTAAGTAGTGGTACTTCAGGCGATCGTGTTCATTCAATTAAAATGAACTCAATGGGCATTTTCAAGAAATATAATTTCAGCTTTATGCGGGTCACTATTCGATCTCGTTTTTTAGATCCGAAAGGTAATTTGTCGCGTGAGCTAACCTTTAATATTACCAAAGACAATGAAGATGTAGAAGCAGGTCCATTTTATTTGTGGAACGAAAAGGATCTTTCTTATGAATATAAAATCGAATTGTTTAGTGAAGATAAAACATATTCGGGAACAGCGTGGATTGCCGCACGAGATTATCAGCTATATATAAATCGAGATATTGTTAAAAAGTCGCTGGGCGAAAATTTGCCTTCCTCTAAATAAACGAAAAAGAAATGTTGAGCTATCACAAAATAATAAAATACAGAAAACCATGTTTACTCATGGTTCTTTTTGTTTTTGTATGCTCCGTATCTTTTGCCGATTTATCTCTTCAATACATTAAAACGATTCAACATATTAGTATTTACAAGGACCTTTCTGATACCAAACATTATTTCTATTCGCCAGGAACAATTGAGTTGGTAGAAGACAATAAAGGAAAACCAGATCTGAAATTTCTTCAGATGCGTTATTCAGGTTCAGCTGCAACCGGAAATAAGGGCGTCATGCTTTATAAAAGTTTATTGCAGTTTAAAGTAGGCTTTAGAAAAGTAGACAGTCAAAAATTAAATGAAATTAAAGCGGATTTAAAATTGGACGATTCCTTCCTTTTTAGTCCATTGCCTTTACATTCTATTAAAGCTAATTTGGTCTATGCTGCAATTAATGCACCAAAGGCTATGAAAAAAGCGGACGGATTTTTTGAAACTTCTTCAGATGAAGCCGATGATGTTGGCTCCTGGACAGAGAAAACTTTTACGGTAAGTTTAGATAATGAGTCTTCACAGCTTTTTTGGGATGCGCTAAGTAAAGGCAAAACAATTATTAGTCTTAGCTATGAATATTATTCAATGTGTAAGCTACTTGGCGATGAAAGTCGAATGGAAATTACGGAGCACTTTGAAAGTCAAAATCAATTGAAAGAGAAAAGTGCTTTCGAACTGAATGATATTAAAAAAGAATCCTCCGTTGATTCGTCGCTTCAACAAATTAAACCTTCAGCACAAGTTGAAGAGATGAAAAAAGGGTTGGTTGAATTAGATTCGTTATCGAAGTCGAAGCTTCAACAAGAGTCTTCACAACTTGTATATTCTGATGCTACTGGAATTAATTTCGATAGTGATCTTTATTCAAGTCTTTTGGTAAAAGTAGATATTAACGAGTCTAGAATACCTCCTGGCTTTGCTGTAATGGAAGTGCGTTGCTACGATTTTAATACGAGCGATACTCCTGATTTATATGCTAAACGAATAGAATTAGAAGCAACAGGCATGGATAATCAACCCGTAAAACAACAGTCTACTTTTTATAGTTATCAAACCGATAGCTATTGTCACGCTATAAAATTCCCGTTTGCTATTAAAATGAATCTGCCTTATCGATATCGTGTTGTCGAAATTAAGGAGGATGGCGCCAAAAAATACTCTGATTGGAAAATCGCCAAAAATTGGGTAAGTATTATTGACATAACACAACGAAATTAATAATGATTAATATGAAAACAGTAATGAAAAAAATTGTTCAACTTAGCTTGGTAGTAATGGTGCTTTTTGTTTCCTGCAAAAAATTTGATCCAGGTGATGACCCTTGCCCCTATTGTCCCAAAATTGATTCTTTGGTTCCTAGTAACGGTGGTGCCGGGTCTTTAGTGAAGATCTATGGAAGTCATTTTAATTCTGATTACACCAAAAACATTATTAAGTTTAATGGAGTATTGCTTTCTCCTACCGAGTTGGTTGGAGGCAATACAAATGTGTTAACCGTATTTGTTCCTAATGGTTGCGGATCTGGGCCTGTAACTGTTGATGCGGATGAAGAACTTACTTACGAAGGTACAGTTAAAACATTCATTTATACAAAGTATTATCGAGTTGACGATTACAGCGATCCAATCTTTAGTAATTTGATTGATATTGCTATCGACTCAGTGAATAACATTTATGTTTTAGATTCTATTGATAATACAAAATATCAAATTTTCAAATGCGATTCAAATAAAATTGCAACACCGATGTTAAACGTAACGCTAGGAGGGTTTACTCAAGCTGATCTAGGTGGCTCACGACCAAGTGGCTTTTCAATTGTTGATGCGTATATTTATATTACGAATACGGATGGCAAAATTTATAGAGTATCCGGAATCACTGCCGGCATTATTTCACCTAATACACAACTAAACTCTGCACAAAGCAATTTCTCTTTTCCTGCAAATAGTTTAGTAGGGCTAAAAAGAAATGTTACTGGATTATCGAAAACAGTTTTCTATACTGCTGCTAATAAGTATCAAATTTACCCCTATTATATCGGAAGTACTATAGATAGTATTCCTGCGGGCTCTTCTTTAGGATACACCCCTGATGCAGGTTATGCGAATTCAATTCCATTATGGTATCCTAAGAGTTTGGTGTTCGATAATGATCACTCACTTTTATTTATACACCCCGCTCCTGCTAATTGCATTATGAAATATACTTTGCCGTTTTTTACAAATGATAATGACGCAGGCTACCTTCAAAAAATTATTGGAATAAACAATAGTACAGATCAAATTAATAGTGTCGATGGCACTCCGACATTTAGTAACCCACAACGTATAGCCTGCGATATTGACCAAAATATTTACATTTTAGATAAGACAACAACCAATGGAACCAATCTACGTGTTGCAAATTATGCGAATGGAAATTATTATGTAAGCAATATTACCGAGGCAAATGGAGATGGTTATGTTAATGGAGAAGGGTCTTATGCAAAATTTACTAATCCTACTGCTTTAGTTGTTGATGTTCAAGGAAATATTTATATATCAGATAAAACACGTGTAAGAAAAGTAATTGTTCGATAAACGTTAGTTTTTAAAAAGAATAATGAATTCAAAAGAGCTTTATAAAATGAAAAATTCAAAAATTATAGTATTGGCTATAGTGCTAATGGCAGGAATTTTCGCCTGTAAAAAAAGCGATGATACAAATCCTTCAAGTAATGGCACTGTTACAGTAACCATTGGTCAAGCTACTATCAGTGAAACAAGTATTACTGTTCCTGTTGTTGTTAGTGGTAATGCAACAATAGTGCAACGTG
>CAIRUC010000023.1 GCA_903881665.1 uncultured Bacteroidota bacterium
CCTTTCGGTACGCTTGCAGCGCTAGGCGGTTACGAAATTGCAGGAATTGCCGGGTTTAATCTCCTTGTTAATGTTGCTCGGACTTCTGTTGTCTATTTGGAAAGGATGCCAAAATATGACAGGTAATTCAGGCGGTAGAAGAGTTATTCACGATACCGTATATGTTGACGAAAAATCGAAACAAGATATTATAAAGCAATTTCTTGATACTACTAAGGTATTTAAAACAGATGCCATTGAGTTGCCAAATGTGCAGTTCTTTTCTAATAGCGCTAATTTGTTGCCGTATTCTATCAGCAGTATTCAGCAATTAGCTGATTATTTAATTGCTCATCCACATGTAAATGCAATAATTGAAGGACATACCGATAATGTTGGTGATCCGCTTACGAACTTGAAATTATCTCAAGCTCGTGCTGAAACAGTTCGCCAAGTATTGATTTCTTTTGGCGTAGTTGCCGACAGAGTTGAAGCTAAAGGAATAGGGAAAAATAGGCCTCGTGCGGCAAACGAAACAATAGAAGGTAGAGCACTTAATCGACGAGTTGAAGTCCGTCTTATTAATACTGATCACACAGAAACAACTTCCACAGAACTAGTAAATGAGAACTGAGGACTACTGGCATTACAAAGGGAAGTACAGAGGGGTGTTTCGTTTGAAACATTCAGGGACAACTCATGCCGCTCATTTTTATACCATTCAATGGGTAGCATTAGAAATACGCGAAGTAGAGCGAGTTGCTAATCGTGATTATACCTCAGAGAAAGTTGGTGATTACCATTATGAGCCAGTCATTAAGCCTAAGTCACGTTGGGGAATTGGAGGTGTGGAGTTGGTAATAATTAGAGATGATGTAACCGCGTTTTCGGAAAGTATTTTTAACGTTGTATTGTTGAAGCATAGTAAGGAGAGGAATGGATTTTCACCACTGCATCAATTCGATAGTATACGAACAACCGAGCAAGAGTACTTAGTTGAAGGTATAGTTTATTTCTCGTTGCCTCCAGATCCACCGGTAGTTAAACTGCCGGTAATTGCCAGTACTACACCAACCCAAATTCATGTGGTAGCTGCGCCCGATGACTCTACGATAATTATTCCAGACCTCGTGAGCTTACAGCCCAATCTTTCACAAACGACAAGATCATTAAGTCAACAAAGAGGTTGTTTAAGTTTGCTAACAAATTTTGGTGGTGGCAATTCTAATGGAGGTTGTTTTGGAACAATGTTTAAGCTAATTCGATCAATAATTATTTTCTTTTTACTGATTAAACTTTTTGCATTTATTAGTGGTTTTCTCTTTAATACATCAGGTCAACGTATGCAAACGGATGATGGCGAAGCGAAGACGGGACAACTCCGCCTCGATCCGCAACAAGATACTTTAGCAGCACAGCCCTGGAACTATCTAATGGATCACGAGGTGTCATGGAGCGATTTTATTGGCAACCGCTATGATTCGCGCTATTCAACGAGTACAATTCAGTATGCCGCCTCTCAAAAGAGACACAATAAATGGTCGTCCCTAACTGCTACAGATGAATTATTATTTTATCATGACCTTTATGAGGATTTGTATTTAGGAGATCAGAAAAAATTAGATTCATTAATCACCTATTTTGATGATGAACGAAAACGTAAAAAATTAGATCCATTAAACACGGCCGAAATGGTGGTGACCTTTGTGCAGGAAATACCTTATGTACTTGTGCACGATGGATCTTGTCGAGATGCCATAAAGCAAGGAGGTTTTATTTCCGATTACCATGCCCAAGGGAACCCTTGTTTGCCAAATATTGTTGCTGGCGTCCAATCACCGTATGAATTTGCTCATAACTTGAAAGGAGATTGCGATACGCGAAGTTTATTGGCTTACACACTTCTCGATAGATTGGGAATTGGAGCTAGTGTTTGGATTAGCAGGCAATATGGACACTCTATTCTTGGAGTTGCTGTTCCTGTTAGTTCAAAAAACTTTAAACAACTATCAGGAACTCGATACTATGCTGTTGAGCTTACTACAAAAGGTTTCCGGATTGGAATGATTGCCCCGGAACATACAAACATGAACAATTGGAACATTGTACTAAATAACAAATAAACCTATGAATTACTTTATTCTTCTTCAAGCTGTAATTGCCTTTACGATGGGCGTCATTTCGCTTTACCTTGTTTACCGCATTCTAAATATTTATTTGAAAAAGGTATTTCAAATCACCGAGGTAAATCACGCATTTGCTACGCTACAAGCGGGGATATTACTTTCAACTGCATTGTTGGTTTCTTCTATCGTTGGGCCCGGAATGAATGCAATTCGTTTCATTAATCAAACGGATATTAATTTTGCTACAATAAGTACTAGTTTGGGCTTTATTATTATGTTCCTCCTAATTGGCGTTTTGTTTTCAATCATGACAGTAGCAGGTGGTATTATAGTGTTATTTCAATTAACTCATGTAAACGAATGGCAAGAAATTAAAAGCAACAATATTCCAACAGCATTAATTAGTGCTGCGTTGATTTTAGGTTTGTCTTTAATTATTAAAGATAACGTATCTAGTGTATGCGAAATGCTTGTTCCTTATCCAGAGGTTTTACACATAAGATAATTTTTACGAATAACGCCTTAATTGCATTTAGGAAGCTATATGGTTTTCTTAAGAAGAATATGTTCTTTCCAAAACAATACGCTCAAATCGAACATTTCTTTTGATTGGTTGTTGTTTGGAAAAGGAGGTGCATAGTCTCCTGGGAATGCGGTAACAATGGACAACCCTTTACTAGTTTGAATGGAAATAATACAAAAGTGAGACGTTGGTAAAAGTGACTTCACATATGCCGTTTCGATTTCATGTTCACCTCTTCGTTCTTTTACTATGTCATTAGAACTAATTTCAGATCTTTTTGCAACTCCGTTATAACCTACAATTTTATTCTTGTGATGAATAAAACAATAAGCCATGCTGTTATCACCTTGAGAAATAATTGCTGTTGGTGATTGAGAATTAATAAATTTCAATAGGTGTTCGGGTGACGGGAAAACATGCGCTAGGAAATAACTGCCGGCAATGTTCGCGCTGTCAAAATGCCTGAGCAGATATTCTCTTTTCTCAGGATCAAAATAAAAAATATGCTCTTTCAATTTTACTTCTTTTTTACTCTGTTCACGAAATTAATTAGCTTTTTCTTGAGTTTTTGTGCGTGAAGAGGAAATAGGTAAACAAGAACAATGAGGC
>CAIRUC010000024.1 GCA_903881665.1 uncultured Bacteroidota bacterium
GTCCTGTAGGAGATCCTAAAGGACATCGGGCCAAAAGGTGGGACTACGAAAGTAATTAATTGTGATTGTCTAAGTCGGACCCTTGTTCACCCGAAGCAGTGGATCAAAACGATTCATGCTTCGCATGTCGGTAAAAATTTCTCGCAAATAAAAAAGCGAGCTTTTTATTGCTCGCTTCTTTTACCGTTTACTAATCGTTATGATCAGTTTGCGGTCCGGACGGGACTCGAACCCGCGACCCCATGCGTGACAGGCATGTATTCTAACCAGCTGAACTACCGAACCGTTTCACAACAGTATATTGTACTCTTATTGTCAATTTGCTGTACTCTCCCTTACGGGGCTGCAAATATAGTGCTATTTGATTTTTACTTCCAAGAAATTGTCGTGTTTTTTATTTTTCCGACTGGCGTTTTCACTTGACGAGTATTTAATAGTATAAAAATCAATTTCTTATGCTAAATATTGAAGGCCTTTATTGTCTTGTTTTTCGTGTTGAAATTAGATATATATTAAAAATAGCTGTTCCTTATTGCCATAATTCAATAATTCGATTGTCAATTGAAGCTCTAATAGCAGTAATTTTAATGAAACGAGATGCTGTTTGTTGACGGCTTAAAGTATACTAAGCGGTTTTTGAGTTAACAAAATACGACAGGCCTAATTCGCTTTAACCTTATATTTGCCTAAAATACACTAATATGTCGTCTTCAATTTCTCAATTATCGCCAAATGGCATTTGGACTAACTTTAATAATTTAAATGCAGTTCCGCGTGCTTCAAAGAAAGAGGATCGGGTTATTGAATTCATGAAGAATTTTGGGAATCGCCTTGGGCTAGAGACTTTTGAAGATCATATCCGAAATGTAATTATCCGTAAACCTGCTACCAATGGAATGGAAAACAAACATCCTATTATTTTGCAGTCGCATCTCGATATGGTACATCAGAAAAATAATGACGTAGCTTTCGATTTCGATACGCAGGGTATTCAAATGGTGATCGATGGAGATTGGGTGCGGGCCAATGGTACAACCCTCGGAGCTGATAACGGAATCGGTGTAGCTACTATCATGGCAATTCTCGAGAGTAAAACGATAGCTCATCCTGCTATTGAGGCTTTGTTTACTATTGATGAGGAAACTGGAATGACTGGTGCGTTGGGATTGAAAGGAGGGTTGTTTAACGGAAATATCTTGCTTAATTTGGATACAGAAAATGATTGCGAAATTGACATCGGTTGCGCCGGTGGAATTGATGTTACCGCAGTTGGTTCGTATGAAATGGAATGCCCTGCCTCTGATGTAGTTGGTTTGTTGATTACAGTGAAGGGGCTAAATGGCGGTCATTCGGGAATGGATATTCATAAAGGATTAGGAAATGCGAATAAAATCATGAATCGCATTTTGTATTCTTTAGTAACTAATTATAATGTTAGCATTGCTTCTATAAATGGTGGCAGTTTGCGCAATGCCATTCCTCGTGAAAGTATTGCCGTATTAGCAGTCGCCAACAATTCATTGATGGAGGTGAAATCGTTGATTTCTTCAATGACAACGGAGATTGCTTTTGAGTTTAAAACCACTGAACCTGGACTGAAAATAGATTTAGCCGATTTCGATACTCCTTCTTTAGTGATGAATACTTATAGCGCAAATCAAATTATGAAAGCGATTTATGCAGCCCACAATGGCGTTTATAGAATGAGTGCCGATATGCAAGATCTAGTAGAGACATCAAATAATGTGGCAAAGGTGACAATTGAAAATGGAAAAATGATGGTAGCTTGCTTAACTCGTTCCTCTGTTGAATCATCGAAAATGGATTTAGCAAATCAGTTGAAATGCACTTTCGAATTGAGTGGTTGCGAGGTGAATTTTGCAGGTTCGTATCCTGGTTGGACTCCTAATGTATCATCACCTATATTGAAAGTATTGGTTAATGTATACGAGAATTTATATGGCAATAAACCAGATGTAGTGGCATGTCATGCGGGACTTGAGTGTGGAATTTTAGGAAGCAACTATCCTGGCATGGATATGATTTCTTTTGGACCAACAATTTTGGGTGCGCACTCGCCCGATGAAAGAGTCTCGATTGCTTCAGTTGGAAAATTCTGGAACTATCTTTTAGAAATTTTACAAAATATTCCAGAGAAAAAATAAAAAACGTATTATTTAATAGATTTATAAAGCGCGGCAGGGATGTTAATTCAGTGCCGCCTTTTTTTTATCAAAGAATCAAGTCTGTTGAGTGATTTTCGTAATTTCGTTTACTTATTCAATTGTATGAAAATTCCTTTCTGTTTCCTTATCATTTTTTGCAGCCTAACATTGCAAAACTTTGCGCAATCATCACTGAATGTGAAAAAGCAGGCAACAAAGAAAGTGGCAAAGCCAAGTCTGCAAAAAAATAAAGATACACTATTGATAAGCTATGTGGGCGATACACTATTCGCAAGCGTTAAAGCCGAATCGTATCAGTGGCTAAATTGTAATGCTAACGCGGGTCCAATACCTGGTGCAGTTGAACGGTTCTTTTTGCCTGAGGTACCGGGATTGTATGCCGTTCAGATTTCTTTGAAAGGAAAGGTTGATACCTCAGCTTGTGTTGTGGCATCCATAGCGCAAGAAAGAGTTGAACAAATACCAGGATTGAAAATTTATCCTAATCCATCAAATGGTGTTTTTATGATAACAGTGCCTGACGAAATGCTTGGGCAGAATTATAAAGTATTGAATTCGATGGGTGAGATAATTATGGAAAGTAAAACCTCTCGACAATTTCGTGTTAATTTATTGGGATATCCCGATGCGCAGTATTTTTTAATGTTTGAGTCGCATAAAATTAAGTTAGTTAAACTATCTCACTAAACAATGTGTCTTTTCGAGAAGTGATAAGCGATTTTATTTCTCGAATTTGGCATTTTTGAATTTAGAATTTTTTATGATTTGCTAGCAAATTTTTTATTAAATTAGCGGAAAATCAACTAAACATATTAGTATGAAAAGATTATCGTTATTGGTTTTGTTTCTTTTTGCAACTTCAAATTTGATATTCTCTCAAATTCCGGTAAGAATTGGTTTTAATCAGCCAGGTACTACTGCTGTTTCAAGTACTGCGCCAACTCATGCAGTGCCTTATAATCACAACGATAAATCTGTACATATACAATTTATATATACGTTAGCTGAATTAAATGCTTCCGGTGCTGCAGCAGCTTCTAAAATCGATAGCATCGGCTGGAATGTAGTTGGTCAAATTGGTGGTCCACTTTCTTCGTACACAATTAAAATGAAAAACACTACTGCAGGTAGTGCCGCCTCTTATGATAATATAGGGCTAATAACTGTTTTTAATCCGAAAACATTAATAGCTGCTGTTGATACCGGTTGGTATATGTTAGCTTTAGATAAACCATTTTACTGGAATGGTAACGGTAATATTTTGGTAGATGTTTGTTGGGGAATGAATTCGTTAAATAGTGCGACTGGGCAAATTCGTCATTATAGTAATTCAACTATTGCGAATGAACGAATTTTTATTAAAAGCAATACGGCTGCCGAATGTGGTGTAGCCTGCAATAGTGCTCAGCTTTTTAAACCATATGTAGCTTTTAATACTTGTTTAACTTCTTCTGTTGTGGTGTATGATACAATTTGTGCGGGAGAAGCTTTTGCTTTTGCAGGGCAGAATATCTCAACAACCGGAATTTACAGAGATACACTTGTTTCGTTGTCAGGTTGTGATTCTTTAGTTTCACTTTATCTTACAGTAACAAATATTATTACTGGGGTATTTCATTTGGGTGATTCAATAACTGCAAATGTCCCAAATCTTAATTATCAGTGGCTTAATTGTAATGCTAATTATTCTGTTATCCCTGGTGCTAATGGTAGAAGTTATCGACCAATAGTAAGTGGTTCTTACGCTGTTGCAATTACCGTGAACGGATGTGCTGATACTTCTGTTTGTACACCCATAACGGTAACCGGAATCGATCAAGTGGCTTTTGCTGATTATACTATTTCTCCTAATCCTTCAAAAGGCTTATTCTTATTTAATGTGGCTGCAAAATATGACGGAGTTCAATATGAAATAATAAATGATCAAGGTCGAACAATTTTTACAGGTAGGCTTATTATTAATAATCGCATCGATCTTTCAAAATACCCTTCAGGAATTTATTTTATACGCTTTCAAGGAAGTGAATTAAAGTTGTTGAAATTGTAATTTTTTTCTTTCTATGGAATAATTAAAATTCCGAATATCATACCTGATTTATTTGTGTTGATGTTCGGAGTTTTTGTTTTGAGGCCTTTTATTTGTTGAATACGATGTTTATCATTTATTTGATCTCTATCAATACCTTTTATTTGGGCTGTAAATTATTAGCTGTTTATCTTTAATGTGCCTAAATCGACAGGTTGTTCTTTATCCAGATTTGCCTGCCATAGTTGTTGTACTTTTTAAATGTAATCATATGAGAACTTGCGATGAAAAACACATTAAAAACGTTTTCCTTATTGACTCGGTGAAAAGTGGCAAGACCACCCTTGCCGAATGAATACTTTTGTATCATCTCCCTTTTGAAAAAAAAAGAGGCAAAGGATTGCTCCTATGCCTCTTTACGAAAAGAATTAGCTGTGTTAGGTTTTAGCTAAATTATTTTATCATCAATTTGCCCGTAAATGATCCCTTTGAATTGATGATTTTTGTTAAATACATTCCTGGTTGAAGGTTTTTAACAGAGATGGTTTGTCCATCATTCACTTCTTGCGATTGTATCGTTTTACGTCCTGTAACATCGCTAATGATTAGCATAGAAACATCTGTTGTATGTGTTGTGATAGCGATTAAATCGTTTGCCGGATTCGGATAAATATTTAAATAAGCATTTTCCGAAAGTTGATTTAGTCCAACAGTTACATCAACAATATCAGTAACCGTATTGGTTACGATTGGTTGGTTGAAATCAAAGATGATTTTCGCCGTGTTATTTATAGCAGTACCTAACGATATATTTGTCTTAGGACTAACTTTATAACTTACATACCCATGACTCATTGGTTCGTTTACTGAAGCTGCAGCAAGGTTGATATTTTTGAATTCAAACTTCATAGTCTTGTTAGAAATAGTCATCACATTTGGGTGACTGAATCCTGTAATTTGTAAAGTCGATAAGTCGAGGTTACTGTCTAATTCATCTGTTACCGATACATCAAATGCTTTGTCATTTCCAACATTCTGGAACATTATTGTGTATTCTAATTCTGTTCCTGGAGCAACTGTTCCTGATCCTGTTCCTACCTGTGATTCTAGTTTTTCATTCGGATCACAACTGTTTCTTACTACTCCGCAATAAGTAATGGTATTGTCAGATGGATCTGCATCACCAACGATTGGATCTATTGTTACCAATAAGCATAAAGTGTCGCCAAGTGATGCTGAAGGATCAGTAGCTAAAATAAACCAAGAGTTGAAGCTATTGATATTGATGTTTGTTAATTGAGATGCTGTAAATACAACTTGATTTCCACTTACCGATGTTGGTGTTATATATGAACTAACAAAAGTTGTTAATGGATCTAATGTTAATGTGATGGTTGCTGTAGGAGGAAGGCAAGAAAGTAATTTATTAGATACTTGTACCCAAAATAATGTGTTCCCTGCATTACGGAATCCTGATCCGTAGATATTGCCTGTATAGTCGTACGTATTAGAACATGTAATGCCGAAATCATTTCCTGTTGAAGGGAAAATACTTACGGTATATTGAGCCGAATTCGGGCAACTTACATTTACTGGATTGATAAAATATGGTTTTACTTGGTAAGTTGTCACAGCAGGAACATTTAATACATAATTCCCTAACGTATCGCATCCTGCAAAAGCAATAAGGTCATTACCTGCATAAGCGCCAACATAACTTTGTATAGTTGTGTCGCCCGAATTGTAAACGCAATCATTATTTGCATCGGCATAAAGTTTTCCTGAAATTTCTTCACATTGTCCGATCAAAACAGAATTGTCGATCATTGTGTCAGTAGCTCCATTTGGGCCTGTAGCAATAAACTGCACCGAATACAAGCCAGGTAAAGTATACGTATGGTAAATTGCGGCAAAGAAATAATTCCACTGGGCATAAATCGTCGACATGAATGTCGTATCTGATCCATCACCAAAATTCACTTCAATATATAAGGAGTCAGTTGAAGCATAACCCACGGAGGTGCCATAAATATCGAGCTCAATCGAGTCAGGAACTAAACAATGCGGGGTGAAAGAACTATCTCCAGCAACTAATATGCTTACTTGTTGTTGAGCACTAACATTTGATGTCGCCAATGCAATAAAGAAGGTGATAACAGATGTAAGGGTAGCTATTTTATTCATTTTTTTGGTTTAAGTTCAACAAAAGTGAGAAATATAATGAAATTAAATAATCAAATTTGTTGAAATATTACGCCTTCAAAATGGAAATAATATCTAATATAAGGGAATTTTTATGATTAAAATACATAATTACAGCAATCGATGCGCTTTTTAATTACGCTTTCAAAATATTATTAGGTTTCAATTTATAGTGACTTATGATAAAAAGAGAGCCTGCAATAACTACTGGTAAATTGATCAGAGCAATAACTTGAAATGCTACAGTAAGTGAATCAGTTCTGAAATAATTTAATCTGAAAATTGGAATCGCTGTTGTTATTCCAATAATAACAATTAAAACGCCTCCTACCAATTCTTTTTTCCATGAAAGAATGATAATTAGTAAAAGTACAAAAGAAGGAATCATATGCATTGCGAAATCCGCAAGATTTTCTAGGAAGGGTCGACCATCTTCAAATGCGTCAAGTGAAAACATGCTGATAAATAGAAAACAAGCAAGGCTAATGAATCTAGCGATTTGACCGTAGATGGTTGTTTTTGATTTCATGATTTCTTATTTATTTTGCAAAATAACAATAGTAAAAACAAATTGTCAATGATAATCATCAATTATTAGATGTTGTACAAATAATCGTATATACAAATAGTTGCTTATTAAATCGTTTTGAAAGGCTATTAATTAACCTGGTCATGAATTCCTAAATCCTTATTGTTGTGAATTTACTTTGATTTTAAATATTCTATTGTAAATTAGCAAAAAAAGAGGGCTATAATGATGTTGAACAAGAAAATCATTTTACTTCTACTGTTATCGTTTGGTTTTGTAAAGGCCAATGCTCAAAAAATATTTTCAGTTAAATATGTAAATCAAGCCAACGTAAAAGTGTTCGTTGTGAAGTACGAAAATCAATGCGATTTAAAAGTTTATAAAGTTAAATATCTAAATCAAGCCGGCAAGAATGATGGCCGTTGGTATTTTGTAAGCTATGAGAATCAGGCCGATAAAAAAATATATTTTGTCGATTATGAAAATCAAGCGGATCTTAAAATATATTTTGTTGATTATGAGAATCAGGCAGGGTGGAAAAATAAGAACTTAATGCACAAACTTTTTTAATGAATATTAAGAATTCTTTTTACGGTTTCAGCTTCTAATGGTTTAGAAATAAATTCCTTTATAACTGCATATGAATTTGATATTTCAATATCATAAGGATCTAATGATGATGATAAAATATATACTACTATTGGTAGTAGGTTAAGTCCGTTTTTGATATATAAATCTAAGAACTCAAAACCTGACATTTCAGGCATATTTATGTCGAGAAAAATAATTTCAGGCAATTCTTCTTTTTCGTTTTTGCTTTGATGAATAAGCATTTTTAATGCATCTTCGGGACTTAAAAAATCTTTCACTTTGATTTCTGAAGAAACGAATTCGTTTATTATTTTTTTGTTTAAAAAGTTATTTATCGGATCGTCATCAATTAATAGAATTCTGCTCATTTCTGTTTATGTTTAGTGTAATGGTAAATTCGGTCCCAATTCCAGGCGTGCTTTCTACGGAAATTGTTCCTCCTAGGGTTTCGATTTGCTCTTTTATTAAGTGTAATCCTACGCCTGTTCCTGATGCAACATTTTTATGGAACCTTTTGTATATTCCAAATATTTTTGTTCCATGCTTTACTAGGTCTATTCCTATTCCATTATCAGCGAATTTGATAATAAGATTACCTTCTTCTTTAATTGTTTTGATATGAATGTTGCAAGTGCGATCAATACTTCGGTATTTTATTGCATTTGAAATTAAATTGTAAAAAATACTTTGAATAAATGAATGAACTGAATTAATAATTTTTATTTGGCTGAAATCAGTCGTAATAATTGCTTCGGATAAGGTTATATCCTTTTTTAAGTCGTTAAGAGTTTCATTGGTTATTCTTTCTAGATCAATTATTATTTTCGAACTATTTATTTCTTCTTTTATTGATAAAATCACATTTAAATCGCGCAGTATTTCATCTATTCTTTGCGATGATTCTTTAATATGGTTTATAATAGTTTGATTATAATTGTCCTTGCTGTCATGAAAACAGCCTGCTAATCCAATAAGGTTTGCTATTGGCGCTCTTAAATTGTGCGAAACAATATAGCTGTATTGCATTAATTGCGCATAATTTTTTTGTAATTTATTATTTGCAATTTGTAATTCTTTTTCACTTCTTTTTGTTTCGTTTTCTGATTCTCTTATAGCAGATATATCAAGTCCATATCCTAACATCATTTCTATTTCTCCGTTTTTATATACAGGGAAATATTTTCTTAAAATAACAACATCTTTACCGTTTAAATCTGTATGTATATCGTCAAATGTTATTGGTTTTCCTGTTGTAGCTACTTCAGTAAATAGTGCCTTTCTTCTTGCGGCGAAATCTGTTTTTATATTTTTCAATGCGGCGTATTCAAAGTCATCTTTGCCAATCATGTAATTCCTTACTTCTACATTTGAAATTGCTTTAGGGTTTATGAATAAATATTTCATTTTGCTATCTAAAACTGCAATGTCAGTTGGAAGGTTATTTAGAATGTCTTCGTAAAATAATTTTTGTTTTAATATTTCATCTTTTATTTTGGTTGATTCTGTTATGTCTTTTATTTGGATACATATCCCTATAACTTTATTATGTATTTTGTCTATCGTAGGGAAATAAGTAATGCTAAATATTTTTAGATTTAGTGTGATTTCACTTTTTATAATTTCCGAACTGCTAAGGCATTTTGTAGCCTTTTCAATGAATTCATTTTGATATTCGGACGGTAAATAAGTAATTATTTTTGTCCATGTGTTTAATTGTTTAATGCCAAATTCATTAAATAATTCAACTGTTTTTTGATTGTAGTAAACGAGATCTTGATTTTTATTAATTAAAAATATGGATTCTTCAGAACTATTTAAAATGGAATTTAGATCAATTGATTTTTGTTTTAATTTCTCGTGAAATACTTCTTGTTGTGTTATGTTTAGCGCATATACGTTAACGTACTTGTTTTCTTGATTAGGAGATACTGTTAAAAAGAAAAATTCTTTGTTTATTTTTATTTTTATTGATCTAACCACGCCATCGTAAATACTAGCTTTTGAAATTGCTTTTATGTCTTCGTTATATATACTGTTATTTGTTTTCCCAATTTTTCTAGTAAACTCATTGGCTGCTACATTTGCAAATAAAATTTTTCCTGTTATGGTTAATCTGAATACTGGGTTCGGATTGTCGATTGGAAACTTTGCGAATTCTTCTTTTTCTTTTTCTAGTTTTTTAATTTGTGTTACATCTTTAATGTAAATAAGGTATTCGTCTTTTTCTATCTTGCTTATTTTTCCATCTAATATTAATTCTTTGTTTCTGTCTCTGAATTTGTATTGAATATTTATGAACGAATTAATTTCTTTTACACTATTTATGTCGAATTTTATTTTTATTGCATTGTTTTTATCTACAGCATCAAATAAATTTATTCCTTCTTGTATGTTGTTTTTGTTAAGTACGCCTAATTCACCATCTTGTATAATTGAACTAACGATTCCTGCTTTTGTTAAAGTAAAGACGCTGCCTTCTATTAGTTTTATCAATGATCTGTTGGATGCTTTATAACTTAATTCGTCTTTTGTTTTAGATGAGGAATTTATTTTGTCGGTTGCTTTTTCTGAAAACTCAAGCGAACATAGGTAGTTGAAAGCTGTTGTGTTTAATTCGATTTTTTGTATTTTTAAATTTACATATACTTCATTTTTATGCGTATTAAATAGCCCTACGTTTTTTATTAACTGTAAGTTTTTGAATTCTTGTGTTGTTGCTACGTTGTTTAATGGAAATATACTTGGCAAGCCTGCTATAAAAGTTTGAATTGTTATTTTGTTTTTACTCGCATGTTCAAATGGCAATAAATGCGAGATGTTTTCTTGCAAGTTAATTATTGCTCCGGCTGAATTAATTATAAAATTCACAATACTTTATTTGGGTCTCCTGAATTTTTTCCAAGTAGGAATTCAGTATAGATGGTTTTCTTCTGCAAAATAACCTCTAATACTTTAATTTTTGTCATTTGATGATACATTTAATAGATGCCTTCTTTCTAATGGGTGTATACACCTATATTAGTTGTGTTGTTGTTCAATTTGTTTAATTACCTACAGATATTTTATCTTAACCTATGTTTTAGCCTGTTAATGGTATTATAGTGTTTTTATCTCTCTACTTTTATATTGCTTAGTACTTCCTTATTGTTGATCCTTTGATTTTACAAGTTGAAATAATATGCTTTTGATTTATAAAGACATTGTATTTCAATTTATTAAAATCTATCCGGAGAGGATTAAAGAAAGTTGGATAGGATAGGATTGAATCAGTTTTAAAAGTATAGGATTGATCTGATCTTCGGGCGAAAACCAAGTATCTACATTTAAACTAATTGAAATTTAGATTATTGTGGTTTCAAAAAAATCTATTTATCATGATTTGGTTCCTTTAAAAAAATTGATTTTAAATGGTATGGCTAGTTCAGTTCAATACTTATTCACATTCTCGGTGCAGAAAAACTAGTAGTGTATTAATTACTAGTCATGAAACTTGCAAAAGGATCTATTATCTTCGCTGGTAGTAATGTAAACTTAATAAATTCATCATTATTTGTTAATTACATTTTATATAAAAACATTGATAAGAATGATGAATTAGCTTTAGTTTGAGACGTATCGTCAATTAAATAGGAATCAAAATATGAAAAAAGTCTTTATAGTAGCTATATTGATGTTACTATCATTAGTTTCAAATGCTAAAAAAGTGAAGTTTTCAGTCAATATGTCGGCTCAACTAGTTAACACTACTGGGGTCCATGTTGCTGGTGATTTTCAAACAATAGCAGGTTTTGCGGGTGGCGATTGGAATTCTGCAACGACAACGTTAACTCCAGAGGTTTCGAATCCTTCAATTTATAGTATTGTGCTTGATATCCCGGCATTTGCTAAGTATGAATATAAATATGTCAATGGCGACCAATTTTATGAGGCCGAATTCGTTCCTCAAGAATCTAGAGTAGGTTACAACTTCAATGATAATCGTTGGCTATATATTGATTCATTAGCCAATGATACAACAGATATTGGCGCTCTTTTATTTGCAGGAAATGCCCCAGAGGGTAAAATTTTGGTTCGTTATTTAGTGGATATGCAGCTTCAGTCTTTAGTAAACGGAAGTGGGGTTCATATTGCTGGTGATTTTCAAGGATGGGACGCTGCAAAAAACATCTTGTATAGCTTTGGTAGTAATATTTTTGAAGTTATTTGCTATCATGATACAGGTGCCATTATAGAATATAAATTCTATAATGGAAACGGCTCATCGCAAACTGAAATTATTGCAGGATCTTGTGCTACCGTTATGGGTAATCGTATAACTCAAGCAAATACTGATATTGTTTTAGATGCAGTTTGTTTTGGGGGATGTTTTGTATGCAATACCACAGCTTTAAGTACTATCAATAGTCATATTGGTTTTTCATTATTTCCAAATCCTTCGGTAAATAATACGTCAATGTCTTTTTTGCAATCTGTCGGTGTTAAAACTATTTATATGTTTGACGATACCGGAAAATTAATCAGACAGTTTTTATCCGAAAATGAACGTGAATTTACATTGCCGTTAACTGGTTTGTATCAAGGAATGTATATTGTATCAGTTAGTACTAACAACAATAATTCAGTGCAGCAAACGAAATTAATAATTGAATAATTTGGGAATGGGAAAATTTAACTCTCTTATCATGGTGTTGTTTTCGGTTTTTATGTTGCACTCGACAAGTGCATCAGCTCAAACTGATTTGTATGACATAAATGCTATTCAGCAAATTGAATTGTTTTTTACTCAGCCAGATTGGGACTATGAATTGGATACCGCTAAAATCGGAGCCGATAGCTATATTATGGCTTCACTAGTAATTGTTAATGGCGTTAGCTTTGATAGCGTTGGTGTAAAGTATAAAGGAAATAGTTCGTACAATGCGTCAAGTGTTAAAAATCCGTTACATATTTCGTTAAATGAATTTAAGGGACAGTCTTATCAGGGTTTTAAAGATATTAAGCTGAGTAACTGTTATGTAGATCCTTCTATGATCAGAGAGGTATTAGCATATTCGGTTTTAGGGAATTATATGGATTGCTCAAAATCAAATTTCGCAAAAGTATTTATCAATGGAGTGTATGTAGGACTTTACTCTAATGATGAAAATGTGGGGACAAAATTCTTAACTGACAAATTTTCTTCATCGTCTAATACTTTTATTAAATGCAACCCGATTGTAAATCCAGGCCCAACCACTAAATGTAATTTGAAATATATTACTGGTGCCGATAGTAGTGGTTATTTTAATTATTACGATTTAAAATCTACTTATGGTTGGAACGAATTAGTTCGGTTATGCGATACCGTTACTAATCATGCTGCATCGGTGGAGTCCGCAATGGATATTGATCGAATATTGTGGATGTTGGCATTTAATAATGTATTAATTAACCTCGATAGTTATACAGGAGCCTTTGCACAGAATTATTATTTGTATCGCGATAATAACAACCGATTTGCTCCTATTGTTTGGGATTTGAATATGGCATTGGGGGGATTTCCATTTGTTGGTAGTGGAAATAGCAGTTTAGGTTCATTAACTGTTTCGAATATGCAGCAATTACCTTTATCAATACATAATACAGATCCTTATTGGCCTTTGTTAAACGATTTAAATAATAATCCTCAATGGAAAAAAATGTACGTTGCCCATATGAAAACGATTTTAAATGAATTTTTTGTTTCGAATAATTATGTAACATTAGCTATTCAGTATCAAACATTAGTTGATGCAGCAGTTCAAGCCGATACTAATAAAGCATTTACATATACTCAATTTCAGAATTCATTAAATTCAAATACTACTGTAGGAAGTTATCAAGTACCTGGAATTGTAACATTAATGAATTCACGGACTATCTATTTGCAGTCAACTTCCGAATTTTTAGCATCAGCGCCTGCTATTTCTGGTGTTGCTTATGCTCCATCTTCACCTTTTATAGGCGATACTGTATGGGTAACAGCAACTGTGAGCAATAGCTCTAATGTATTGGTTGGTCATCGAGAAGATCAATTATTTAAGTTTACTAAAGAATCGATGTATGACGATGGACTGCATCATGATGGAGTTTCGGGCGATGGCGTTTATGGTACCGGTTTGATTGTGTCAGCGCCCTATATACAATATTATGTGTATGCAGAAAACGCAGCCGCTGCTATGTTTTCACCAGTACGTGCTGAACATGAATTTTATACTATTAATGCGAATGTTCAAATAATTGGTTTTCATCAGTTGGCTATTAATGAGTTTATGGCTAAAAATGATGGAAATGTGACAGATCAAGACGGAGAATACGATGATTGGTTAGAAGTTTATAACTCCACCACTTCCTCGATCAATTTAGGTAACGTTTATTTGTCGAATAATTTTATCGACATCAAGAAATGGAGGTTCCCCAGCACAACTACTATTGCAGCTAGTAATGTGCTTGTAATTTGGATGGATCAAGATACTACTCAAAATGGATTGCATGCCAATTTTAAATTATCTGCTTCTGGTGATGCCATTTATATTTTTAATTCTCTAGGTGGTGTCATTGATAGTTTAACTTTTGGGCCTCAAAGTTCAGATATTTCTATGTTTAGATGTCCTGATGGCTCCGGCCCATTTGCGTATACATTAAACACAACATTTAATCAAAAGAACTGTACAACAGGTTTGCTAGAAGCAGAGAAGGTATCTATGTTTTCGATGTACCCTAATCCAACATCAAATCAATTGCATATTGAAGCAAATAGTCAAATAAGTTATATTCAGATATTCGATATTCACGGAGCCGAAGTGTTAAAGGCTACCGTTAGTCCTACACATTCATTAACAATAATCGTTAATGAATTAAACAAAGGTATATATCAAGTGGTTCTTAATAACGGAGAATTAACAGGTAAATTGATGATTTATAAGTAAAACTACAATGAGGAACTATACGATGATGAAAATCCTTTTTTTATCAGCAGCATTCATAGCTATGGTGCTAAGTGGATGTGAAAAACCTGCGGGACAGGGAGGAGATGCTACAATTAAAGGAAAAGTGTGGGTTGAAGATTGGGATAAAAATTTCAACTTGCTTCAATATGAGTTTGCTGGCGCAGATCAAGATGTGTACATAATCTATGGTGATGATGTGAATTATGGCGATAAAATTTCAACTAACAACAACGGAGAATTTGAATTTAAGTATTTGAGAAAGGGTAAATATAAAATTTATGTTTATAGTGATCAAAATCAATCTTCATCAACCCCAGCTTCTCAGGTAGCTATTGTAGTAAATACTGAAATCTCAAGTAAAAAGCAAACTGTAGATATTGGTACTATTATTATTAAAAAATAACCGCCATGACTAAAAAATATATTCTAATTATTTTTTCTTTTTTTTTGGCACTTCAAATGAATGCGCAAAGTAAAAAAATACTTGCTAAGTATGGTGTAAAATCTGTAGTTGAAACAGTCTCTGAAGATGGCAAAACTGTTAATGATAGCAAGAAAATATTCAATAAGGATGGTGAAGTAATTGAGGAGGTGAGTTATGATAAGTCGGGTGCATTAAAAGACATTACAAAAAATATTTTTGATAAGCATGGTAATTGTATCGAACAGTTAGTTTTGAAGGATGGTAAAGTTGTTGAGCGAAAAACAATAAAGTATGATGCAAATGACGATAAAATAGAAGAATCGCAATTCAATGAAGAGAATACGTTAGTAAAAAAACAATTGTATTTTTATAATGCGAAGGGGCTGAAAATCGAGAAAAGAACATTGAATTCTTACGGTAAAGTTATTAGTGTTCATAGCTCAATTTATCAATAATGTTTGTTTATTCAGCGCCTAAAGTGCTCGAAATTTTTGATTCTATTTCTCTGGAGGAAATGGGAAAGGCTGAATTAATGGATCGCAACGATTTGAAATTCATGTTTAGGTTTGAGCAGCTTGATTATTTCTTGAAAGAAGTATCGAACTTTTATCAAGTACTAGAGATAAGTGGAAAAAGGTTGTTTAAATACGAAACAGTTTATTATGATACAGCATCAAATAAATTGTATCGTAATCATCATAATGGCATTTTGAATAGGTTTAAGATTCGTTATCGAACCTATGTTGATAGTAATACGGGTTTTCTTGAAGTGAAATTGAAAAATAATAAAGGCAGAACGGTTAAAGAAAGAATTAGTTGTGCAAAACCGGTAAGCTTGTCTGAAATAAAATCATCATCTTTTATTTGTTCACTTGTAACAATAAATCCTGATGAGTTAACAGAGAAAATTGATGTTAATTACGATCGAATTACATTAGTAAATAAATTCAATTCAGAGCGTGTTACGATTGATTTGAATTTAACATTTTTATCGAACGGGAATGAAACTATTGTTCAGGATCTTGTTATTGCTGAGTTGAAACGTGATGCTAAAATGGATTCGCAATTTTTGAAGATTATGCGTGATCATAATGTTAAAATTGGATCAATGAGTAAGTATTGTATGGGAATGGCCGTGTTAGATTTGGATCCTAAAAAAAATAACTTTAAAGAAGGCTTAATGAAAATATTTAAGCTGATTAAAAAATAAAAATTAAAACCCTGAAAATATGATAAATAATATATTACTTGATAATGTTGATGGTATTGATACCATAGCAAAAGTTTCTATGAAATTCGGAATAAGATTATTAATTGATTTAATATCTTCCTTCGTTTTAATTAGGTTTATTTATTTTCGTTACTACCGAAATAAAGACTTGTTGTTCACCTATTTCGTTTTCAATATTGTTATTTTTACAATATCCTTCTTGTTGAATAGGGTTGAAATTTCGATGGGTGCTGCCTTTGGATTGTTTGCAGTATTTAGTATGCTTCGTTATAAAACAGAAGAAATTAGTATTAAAGACATGACTTATTTATTTCTTACAATTGCTATTGGTATTGTATCGGCAGTTACTAAGTTGAAAGGAGTAGAGGATATGTATGAATATATGTTTTTGTCGGGTATAATTGCCGCAATGATTTTTATTACCTTGTTGTTAGAAAGTAATATGTTAATGAAGCAAGAGTCTTTTAAGACTATCTACTACGAAAAAATAGAATTAATTCGACCTGATAGAAACGAAGAATTTCTTGCTGATTTAAGAGAAAGAACCGGCATTAATATTCATAGAGCTTTTGTTCAGAAAATTGACTTCTTAAGAGATTCGGCGCAGGTTAAAATTTACTATTACGAAAGTTGAAATCACATGATAAATAGGTCATTTAAATTTTCTTTTTTACTTGTAGTTCTGTTTTTAACTGGAGTTTCTGTATTCGCTCAGGTTAATGATGCGCAGTTGTGGGTTTCGATTGCTGGCGAAAAACATTTGAATTATGACCTTTTGATTGTAGTTAATCCTGAAATCAGGATGGGTGAAAATATAGGGGATGTTAGTCGATTTAGTATTGATGCCGGAATAGAATATCGAATTAATAAGCATTTCAAAGGTGGTATGTATTATAAGTTTTTGACTAACCGACTTCTTGATAATACATATGAGATAAGAAACAGATTCTATCTAGATTTGAGTGGTAAGGTAAAGCATGGAAAGTTTGTATTTGGTTTTCGTACACGTTATCAAAACCAATATCAAGATGGTGGGGGTGGAATGGAATGGTCGGTTCCTAAAAGTTACCTGCGAAATAAGTTTTCAGTTAAGTATGATTTTCCAAAACGTTGGTCACCTTCCATTAGCTATGAATTATGGACTAATTTGTTTGATCAAATAAATGATAATTTTAGATTAGTAGTTTCATTTGATTATGAGTTAAACAAAAAGTCTAGTATAACTGCAGGTTACGGTTTTAGTCGGGAAATTAACTTGGCTAATCCATTGACTATTTATTTAGGTTTATTAACATTAAATTATAAATTTTAATTTTTTATTAGCAATATTTCAAGGGTGAATTCGATTTGTTGGCATGTGAATGTTGTATTTTTCAAGGCGAATATGCGCCCTGTCATAAATACCTTAGCCTGTTTGTTTGATTTGGGGAAAAAGTGAATTACTTTTGTATTCTAAAAGTTACCGTTAAACTTATGTTACTACTAATAAATGCTGTCATAGAACAGCTTAAAAAGAACCTTATAGGTTTGTTGAAGTTTTTAATTATTCCAGCTTCAATAATGTTTATCGCTTTTAAATTAGGCAAGGCCAATAATATTGAAGTAAGTGATTTAACTAGGGATACTGCTGCCGTACTTCATGGACAACCTTGGGCTGGCTTAATCTCAATGATGGGTTTGTTTTTATGGTCATCTGCTGCAACGGCATCATTACTATCGGCCGCTATGCTGAAAAGAAATGAAGTAACAACCACAAACGGAATTAGAAAGGTCTTATTTTTCGGAGGATGCTTGTCGTTGTTTTTAGGGATTGATGATGCTTTTGAGTTGCATGAAGTTGTATTTGAAACTCTTTTCCCATTGGCTGAAAAAATGTTTTATTTTGTTTATATAGCCTCGGTTTTATCATACATGATCTTCTTAAGAGATGAATTAATGAAAACTGACTTTGTATTTTGGCTAGGAGCAATGGGGATGTTTTTCGCCTCAATGGTTCTCGATAATATCAGTCCATTCATTGCTCACCAGGTTTATTATGAAGATTGTTTTAAGTTTTCAGGGATTTTTCTTTGGGCTCTATTCTACATACGTACGGGTTATCAGGCGGTTTCTGCCAGTTTTAAATAATAACTTTCACGAGTAAAAATTTGATGATAATATAGGTAATTTCACCTAATTTGACTTGGCTTATAATCAAGGATGGTTGCATGTTTTTAAAATTTCTTCATCTTGATTCATTCTAATTTCATTTTTTTATATGAACTTTGGCTCATTGCAAACGTAATAGTCCATAAATCTTTAAACTATGAAAAACCTTTTACTAGCATTATCCTTTGTAATCTGTGGCACATTACTTGTTAATGCCCAAGACACGAAGCCAAATCCAAATGCACCTGAGATTATCTTCGAGCAAGAAATACACGATTTCGGTACAATAGATTACTCTGGTGATGGAACTTATGCCTTTAAATTTACTAATATTGGAAAGGAACCATTAATAATTTCTGATGCAAAAGGTAGTTGCGGATGTACTGTTCCTAAATGGCCTAAAGAGCAGGTTCTTAAAGGGCAATCTTCATTCATCAATGTAAGTTATGATACAAAGCGCCAAGGTCCGTTTACAAAAACAGTAACAGTTACATCAAATGCGGGGAAAGGAACAATTAAAGTACTAACTATTAAGGGTGTTGTGAAATCTCAAGAACAAACTGATGATCAGACTCCAATAATGAAACCTTCCGGAATGTCGCCATTAGAAAATCCAGTTAAATAATAACATAAACAATTAAACTTCAATATTAAAACAAATGAAAAAAAACATCCTTCTGGTAGCTTGCACCTTATTTATTTCAGTAGCAGCCAACGCACAATCAACAGATAAGGTTGCAGCACCTGCATTAGCGCCTGCACCTGCAGTTCAACCAGCTGAAAACAGAAATGCATCTGAAATGTCTTTCGAAGCATTAGAATTCAACTTTGGTACAATTAAACAAGGTGAGTCAGTAACACGCGAATTTGTATTTACAAATACAGGTAAACAAGATTTAATTATTACGAATGCTACAGGATCATGCGGTTGTACTGTTCCTGTATGGCCTAAAGAACCAACTGCAAAAGGTAAAACAGGAGTCATTAAAGTTACTTTTAACTCAGCAGGTAAAATGGGTATGCAAGACAAAACAGTAACAATTACTTCAAATGCAAAAAATACGCCTGTCGTATTACACTTGAAAGGAACGGTAGAGGCTCCAGCTCCTGTTGCAAATCCTGCAACAAAGGATACCCCTAAGAACTAATTAAAATTATTGCAGTAAATTTGTAGTCCCGGCAAAAAACCGGGACTACTTATTTTAACACCATGCCAAAAATTTCAGAAAAAGGGCTAAATATGCCCCCATCGCCCATCCGCAAGTTGGTTCCTTATGCAGAAGCCGCTAAAAAAAGAGGAGTACAAATCTATCACCTGAATATTGGTCAGCCTGATATTCATACTCCTGAAGTTATGATGAATGCGGTAAGGAATATCGACTTGAAAGTAGTAGAGTACAGCCATTCAGCAGGAATCGAATCGTATCGCAAAAAATTGGCAGGGTACTATCAAAAAAATAAAATCAATGTTGATTTTTCTGACATTATCATAACTACTGGTGGGTCAGAAGCAATTGAAATAGGGATGATGGCTTGTCTTAATCCTGGTGATGAAATTATTGTCCCAGAGCCATATTACGCTAACTACAACGGTTTCTCAATTCAGGCGAGTGTGGTGGTAAAGCCAATTCCATCTACAATAGAATCGGGGTTTGCATTGCCTCCAATAGCAGAATTCGAAAAAGCAATTACTCCTCGTACTAAAGCTGTATTGATTTGCAACCCAAGTAATCCCACTGGCTACCTATATTCAAAAGAAGAGTTGATGGTTTTGAAGGAATTGGTTCTAAAGTATGATTTGTTCTTATTTGCGGATGAGGTTTATCGCGAATTTTGCTATGATGGCAAAGAGTATTTTTCAGTTATGCATCTCGAAGGACTTGATCAAAATGTAGTGCTTATGGACAGCATATCTAAGCGCTACAGCGCATGCGGCGCTCGTATAGGCGCTTTAGTTTCGAAAAATACAGAAGTAATGGCCGCGGCATTAAAGTTTGCGCAGGCTAGGTTAAGCCCCCCAACTTTCGGGCAAATAGCGGCGGAAGCGGCAATCGACACTCCCGATAGTTATTTTGATGAAGTAATTAAAGAGTACGTTGGCCGTCGCGATCTTGTAGTAAGTGCATTAAATAAAATGGATGGTGTATTTTGTCCGAAGCCAAGTGGTGCATTCTATTGTATGGCACAATTACCCGTTGACGACGCAGATCGTTTTTGTCAATGGTTATTAGAAGAATTTTCTTACGAAGGACAAACAATAATGCTTGCACCAGCAACTGGGTTTTATTCGCAGCCTGAATTAGGCCGCCATCAAGTTAGAATCGCTTATGTATTGAAGCCTGAGTCACTCACTAATGCTATGAAATGTCTTGAAGAGGCTTTGAAAGTATATCCTGGACGAACAATTGTAGCTAGAGAAACTGCGAGAGCTTGATTATTATATGGTTATGAAAAACGGTTGCAGCGTAATAGCCGACCGTTTTTTTTATGCTTGTTAAGAACCTATTGTTAATATTTTAATCTGCGGTAGTCCAATGCCCTATATCTATACGGATAGATTTGTGAATTATAGAACTATTGAGAATAATCATGATTGTTATTGAGCCAGAAATGATTGGGTGGGGGGTATTAGCGGTATTAGGCCTGGCTTTATTACTACAGCTATATTATATTTTGGTGCAATTTTCCGGCGTCGGTTTTGGGAAAGAAGAAGAGAGTATTTCTGCTGATAATGAACCTGTATCGGTGATTATCTGCGCACGAAACGAGCTAAAAAATCTGAGGGCTTTTTTACCTTCCGTATTAGTGCAGGATTATCCCGAATACCAAATAGTAGTTGTTAATGATTGTAGCTGGGATGAGTCGGCAAAGTACCTCGAAGAAATGGAAGATGCCTACCCATTGTTGAAAGTGATTACATTAAAAGAACAAGAAAAATATCAACATGGTAAAAAATTCGCCTTAACTTTAGGCATTAAAGGAGCCAAGTATGAAAAGCTGCTCTTTACCGATGCAGATTGTAAGCCGTTGGGTAATCAATGGATCAAAACAATGGTTCAGCAGTTACAAGGTGAAAAAGAACTTGTAGTAGGTTATGGTGCTTATTTAAAAGAAAAAGGATTGCTAAACCGCTGGATCAGATTCGATACTGCGCAAAATGCATTGTTGTACCTTACTCGAGCAAAGAGAGGCAAAGCCTATATGGGAGTAGGGCGCAATCTTGCTTACGTTAAGAGTTTGTTCTTTAAAAATAAAGGTTTTGCGAATCATTATCATTTAATGTCGGGAGATGATGATTTATTTGTAAACGAGACAGCAAACAAGAAAAATGTAGCGGTTCAATTATCTTCCGATTCGTTTACCTATTCAAAACCTAAAACATCGTTTTCACACTGGATTTATCAGAAAAAGCGACATATGAGTACCGGGAAGTATTATAAAGGCCGAGATCGCAGATTAATTGGATGGTACTTTTTTTCCCAAAGTTTATTTTGGATTTCAGTAATTGCAGCCCTGATATTGAAACTTAATTGGCAGATTGTCGTAGCAATGGTATCAACCAGGCTAATAGTTCAAATGATTGTTTACTGGAGAGGATTCAAAAAGCTTGGTGAAACCGACCTGCTAATACTGATACCCGTCTTCGATCTAATAGTAGCATTCATTTATCCTATATTAGCCATATCGAACATCTTCATAAAGACCAAATCATGGAAGTAATGGCTGCCACAACTAACACCCTTACTATGGAAAACCCTAAAAGTCAACTTAAGGTAGTAGAAGAAGAGATTCAACATCTCTCCGATAAAGCTGTCAAGGATTATAAGCTTGTACGCCGAGCGGTAGAAGCTGGCGATCAAAAAGCCTATGCTGAGTTGATGTCAAGATATAAAGATTCGATCTATTATATGTTGCTAAAGATGGTGAATAATAGAGATGATGCCGAAGATTTGACTATTGAAGCATTCGGAAAAGCATTTAGAAATATTAAGCAATATACGCCAGACTATGCATTTAGTACTTGGTTGTTTAAAATCGCAACTAATAATTGTATCGATTTTATTCGTAAAAAACGTAAGATGTTATTAAGCATCGATCGTGGTTTTGAGAATGAAGATGGTCAAGATATGACATTAGATGTTCGTTCTGATGGACCAAGTCCTGATGATGTGATGATGAAAAAACAAAAAGTGTTGATGATGAAAGATGTGGTGGAGAAGTTAAAGCCTCGCTATCGTCGCCTCGTTGAGTTAAGATATTATCAAGAGCTATCTTACGAAGAGATTTCGGAAGAATTGAACTTACCCTTAGGTACAGTAAAGGCTCAGCTATTCAGAGCAAGAGAGTTTTTGTATCAGATAATGAAGAATTCAGAGTATACATCACATTAATATAGAAGCCCCGCAAGATGCGGGGCTTCTATATTAATGTGATGTATAGGTTTTTTGTTTGTGAGATTATAGATTATACATTCAATCTGAAAGAATAATCTATTACACCCTGCTAATAGCATCTATTCAACTACTTTTGCGACATGGATCAACAACCTGAATCTACAGAATTGCTAAAAAAATATTTCCCATCTTTAGAAGATGATCAATTAAAGCAATATGATATGTTGGTGGCTTTATTTATTGAATGGAATGAAAAAGTGAATTTGATTTCTAGAAAAGACATCGATCATTTAATTAGTCGTCATATTTTACATTCGTTAGCGATTGCAAAGGCGATTCGTTTTGATCCCGGTGCACGAATTATGGATATTGGTACTGGGGGAGGTTTCCCGGGTATTCCGTTAGCGATTTTTTATCCCGAAGTGCAATTTACGTTGGTTGACTCAATTGAGAAGAAAATAAAAGTAGTGAAAGATCTTGTAGATCAACTAGGATTGCTAAACGTTACTGTAATTAGAGGAAGAGCCGAAGAGCAGATGATTCAGGTTGATTATGTAATAAGTAGGGCAGTAGCCCCAATGAACTATTTAGTTGCATGGTCGAAGAAACAATGTATATCCGGCCAAAAAGGAAGTTTGCCAAACGGTTGGGTGGTTTTAAAAGGTGGCGATTTGAAAGAAGAACTGTTCGATTTTAGGAAAATTGTAGAATTGAATCCAATACGTGATTATTTCAAAGATGAGTTTTACGACACTAAACAGGTGGTTTATTTGCCACGTCAAGTGTTATAAATTGAAAATAATTCATAGTTAGTTTAATATTAAGTCGTAAGTGGTTGATAAACAGGATGTATTGTGGTAGTAGAATCTTTTATGAAAAATGTCTCGGTTATTTTGAACCAAATAGATTTTTATTATCTTTGCCCTCCCTTATCGAATAATATTAAAAAACAGTCATGAAAAGGACATTTCAACCCTCGTTACGTAAGCGCAGAAATAAACATGGATTTAAGAAGCGTATGAGTTCGGCTAACGGCCGCAGGGTATTAGCTGCACGTCGTAAAAAAGGTCGTAAAAAATTGACAGTATCTGACGAACGTTCTTGGAGAAAATAACCTCCAGAAATTAACATATACTACTACGGGCATCTTGATTATCGGGATGCCCGTAGTTATTTTATTAACAGTTATGTTTTTAATGGTCTTTTTTTGACCACTTTTTTGTAGTTTTGCTAAACTCTAATTTATAGCATGAAGCTACCGGTTATATTCGTTAATTCGTTGAAAACCAGGTGGCTATTTTTATGCTTGTTCGTATCAAAACTTATTTCTCATGCCACGCGACAATTCGATTAAATCCGTATTAATTATTGGAAGTGGTCCGATTATTATCGGACAAGCTTGTGAATTCGACTATTCTGGTAGTCAAGCTGCTCGTTCTTTGAAAGAAGAGGGTATCGAAGTGATTCTGATTAATTCGAATCCCGCTACTATTATGACCGATAAGGTTACGGCAGACCATATTTACCTTAAGCCACTTACGAAGAAATCGATTGCAGCTATTTTAGAATTACATAAGGTAGATGCAGTGCTTCCTACTATGGGAGGACAAACAGCTTTGAATTTGGCCATCGATTGTCATAAAGCAGGATTATGGGAGAAATTCGGTGTTCGAATTATTGGTGTAGATATAGAGGCGATTAAAACTACAGAAGATCGCGAACGTTTTCGATTAAAGATGTTAGAGTTAGGTGCAAATGTTTGTAAAGGGCGCACGGCGACCTCTTTCCTAGAAGGAAAAGAAATTGCACAAGAAATAGGATTTCCATTGGTAATTCGTCCTTCATTTACCCTTGGAGGTACAGGTGGAGGATTTGTTCATACGCAAGAAGAATTTGATAATGCTCTCAATTTTGGATTACACGCCTCGCCTGTACATGAAGTATTGGTAGAGCAAAGTATTATGGGATGGAAAGAGTACGAGTTAGAGTTGTTGCGTGATAGTAATAGTAACGTAATTATTATTTGTTCGATAGAGAATTTCGACCCAATGGGTATTCATACTGGCGATTCAATTACCGTAGCTCCAGCCATGACTCTTAGTGATCGCTGCTATCAGAATATGCGTGATTTGGCTATTAAATGTATGAATGGCATTGGTCTATTTGCAGGAGGATGTAATATTCAATTCTCTGTAAATCCTGACGATGAAGATGAGATTATCGTAATCGAAATTAATCCTCGTGTATCACGGTCATCGGCTTTAGCTTCGAAAGCAACTGGTTACCCTATTGCGAAAATTGCTGCGAAGCTAGCAATTGGATATAATCTCGACGAACTTCAAAATCAAATTACGAAAAGCACTTCTGCCTTTTTTGAGCCAACTATCGATTATGTAATCGTGAAAGTGCCGCGATGGAACTTCGATAAATTCAAAGGAGCCGATCGTCATTTAGGATTGCAGATGAAGTCGGTAGGTGAGGCAATGGGAATTGGCAGAAGTTTCCAGGAAGCATTGCAGAAAGCCTGTCAGTCGTTAGAAATTAAACGTAACGGATTAGGTGCTGATGGAAAAGAACTTACCAATCAAGATCAAATTCTCGATAGTTTAAAAAATCCAGGATGGAATCGTTTATTTCATATCTATGATGCCTTTAAGATGGGTATTCCTTTTAATACCATTCGCAAGTTAACCAAGATCGATCCTTGGTTCTTGAATCAGATTGAAGAGTTGGTAGAATTAGAGAGAGAAATCGAAAAGCATACACTCGAAACCATTCCTTATGATTTAATGCTTGAGGCCAAGCAAAAAGGATATGCAGATCGTCAGGTAGCGCATTTGCTAAAGTGTTTAGAAAGTAAAGTGCATGCTAAACGCAAGGAAATGAATATTCACCGAGTGTATAAGTTGGTAGATACTTGTGCTGCAGAATTTGAAGCGAAAACTCCTTATTACTATTCAACTTTTGAAACAGAAAACGAGTCGAAGGCTAGCGATAAAAAGAAGATAATTATATTGGGTTCTGGTCCGAATCGTATCGGACAAGGAATTGAATTTGATTATAGTTGTGTGCATGGAGTATTAGCCGCGAAACAATGCGGATATGAAACCATCATGATTAATTGTAATCCTGAAACTGTTTCCACTGATTTCGATATTGCAGATAAGCTCTACTTTGAACCCGTATTTTGGGAACATATTTATGATATCATTCTTCATGAAAAACCGGAAGGTGTAATTGTACAATTAGGAGGTCAAACAGCATTAAAGTTAGCCGAGAAATTAGATAAATACGGAATAAATATTATTGGTACTAGCTTTGCTTCTCTCGATCTTGCTGAGGATAGAGGGAGCTTCTCAACACTTTTGAAAGAATTAAATATTCCCTATCCGAAATTTGGTGTGATAGAAGACGCTGACGAAGCCGTTATTGTATCGAGGACGTTGGGATTTCCTCTCTTGGTTCGTCCTAGTTATGTGCTGGGAGGACAGAGCATGAAAATTGTTATTAACGAGCAAGAGTTGGAAACGCATGTGGTGAATTTATTAAAAGATATTCCCGGCAATAAAGTCTTGGTAGATCATTTTCTAGAGAAAGCTATAGAAGCCGAAGCCGATGCCATTTGTGATGGAGAAGATGTTTATATTATCGGAATTATGGAGCATATCGAACCTGCGGGAATTCACTCAGGAGATAGCAATGCAGTGTTACCGCCTTTCGATTTAAGTGATAATGTGATAAAACAAATTGAAGAATATACCATTTCCATTGCGAAAGCGATGAAAGTAAAAGGACTCATCAATATTCAATTCGCGATAAAAAATGAAGTAGTATATGTGATTGAAGCTAATCCAAGAGCATCGAGAACAGTACCCTTTATTGCCAAAGCTTATGACGAGCCTTACGTGAACTATGCTACCAAAGTAATGCTTGGTGCGATGAAAGTAAAAGACATTCAATTTAATCCAAAAAAAGTTGGATACGCCATAAAAGTCCCAGTGTTTTCGTTCGATAAATTTAGAGATGTAAATAAAGAGTTAGGTCCTGAAATGAAGTCGACAGGAGAGGCTATTTATTTCATCGATAATTTAGAGGATGAATTCTTTCAGAAAGTATATTCAGAAAGAAATCTTTACCTGTCAAGATAATTTATTCAACTTGAAATCGAATTAGTCGATATTACCTCAGTAAAAAAACACCAATGTCTGATTTTATTTTAGTCTTATTAGCCATATTTATTGTCTTCGGAGTATTTCGTCGCTATTTATTTTTTTTAGTAATGAATGCCTTTTCGAAGAAGCTTTTTAATGATATTAATCGCATGCAGCAAGGGCAACAACAACAACAACAACAACACAAAGCTCCTGGCTATGATAATGGAAAGGTGTATGTGAAAGATGTTGGTAAAAAAAATACAGGTAAAATTAGTGACGACGAAGGCGAGTATGTTGATTATGAAGAAGTGAAATAATTAGATTATTGTGGTTTTCAAGGCGAAAAAATCTTCCTTGTATTAAAAATGATGATGATTAACTGCATTTTTCACTCATCGGCAACTTGAGATAGCAAAATTCAGTGTATTTTCGGGATCGATATTATACCTCCTATGAATCCATCGATCTTCAAAAAACTTCAACCGCATCTCATTGCCGTTTTAGTATTTCTTCTTATATCTGTCGTTTACTTTTCCCCTGTATTATCGGGAAGTTCATTAGAGCAACATGACGTGGCTCAATGGATAGGCATGAGCAAAGAAATTGTTGACTTTAAAGCTAAAACAGGAGAGGAAGCATTGTGGACCAATTCCATGTTCAGTGGAATGCCCGCCTATCAGATTTCTGTTACTTACAGTCATAACCTTGTGAAGAATATTAATAATTCACTATGGTTAGGGCTTCCGTCGCCAGCAAATATTTTGTTTTTGAGTTTAATAGGGTTTTACCTTTTAGCTATCAGCTTTAAAGCCGATTATCGATTAGCAATTGCACTGGCTATTGCCTATGCATTCTGCTCTTTCAACTTTGTCAGTATTATGGCCGGACACAATACAAAAGTGCATGCCATTGCTTTAATGCCATTGGTTTTGGCGGGTGTTATGATGACGTTTAGGGGGAGAATTCTCTGGGGCGCAGCCCTCACAGCATTAGCATTGTCGTTGCAGATTTACGCTAATCACTTACAGATTACTTATTATCTCGCTATTTCAATTGGCCTACTTGCCATTTTTGAAGGGGTGAATGCAGTAATTCAAAGAAGAATAGCCGATTATTTAAAAGCCGGTGTGGCATTAGGATTTGCTGCGGTGTTAGCAGTATTGCCGAATATTACGAATCTGTGGGCAACATCTGAATACGGACAATATTCAACACGTGGTCCTTCAGAGTTAACAGAAAAGAAAATTAGCACCGGACTCGACAAAGACTATGCACTAGGATGGAGCTACGGCAAAATGGAAACATTTACGCTATTGATGTCGGACTTCAACGGAGGCGCATCTCAATATAATTTAGGAGAAAAATCGGCGACTTATGAAGCGCTAAAAAACAATACCAACGAATCGACAGCGAAATCTTTCGTTAAGACGGCACCGTTATATTGGGGAGATCAACCGATGACCTCAGGGCCAGTTTACAATGGCGCTATTCCAGTATTCTTATTCGTATTAGCATTGTTATTGCTGAATGGATATATGCGCTGGTGGATCATTGCAGTGGCGGCATTATCGATCATGTTATCATGGGGTCGACATTTCTTACCATTAACCGACTTCTTCTTCGACCATGTACCTGCTTATAATAAATTCAGATCAGTATCGATGATACTCGTCTTGGTATCGATGATAATACCATTGGCGGGATTGCTTGGTGTATTGAACTTTACCGACGATAAGAATGACTTAACGAAAAGAAATAAATCACTGAAGTTAGCATTCTACATCACAGGCGGATTATGTTTATTGATGGTGATCTTCCCGAATATCCTTTGCGATTTCAAAGGCGAAGGCGATAAGCAATTAGAACAATACGATTGGTTATTGGCAGCATTAAGAAAGGATCGTGAAAGTATTTTGCGATTAGATGCATTCAGATCATTCTTCTTTATATCGATCGGATTCGGATTGTTATGGGCATGGATCAATAATAAGATCAAGAAAGAAATATTATTTGCCGGATTAGCATTTTTCATTTTAGTGGATTTGTGGAGTGTAGATAAGCGCTACCTAAATGATTCGAAATTTGGGTCGAAGTCGAGCGCGAGTCAACCATTCCAAATGACAGCAGCCGATCAACAAATTCTTCAAGATGCAACTTACTATCGTGTAATGAATACTACTTTAAGTACATTCAACGATGCGAGTACATCATACTTCCATAAATCGATTGGTGGATATCACGGAGCGAAATTGAAACGCTATCAAGAATTGATTGAGCGTCAAATCAGCAAAGGGAATATGAATGTGTTGAATATGTTGAATACTAAATATTTTATCGTTAATAATCCTCAAGACAATACACCTGCAGTACAAATCAACCAAGGCGCACTTGGAAATGCATGGTTTGTAGAAAACTGGAAAGTAGTGCCGAATGCCGATGCAGAAATTGCTGAATTAGATTCGATGAATACGAAAACAACTGCAGTAATTGATCAACGATTTGCAGATGAAGTAAAAGGATTAGAACAAAATTTAATCGACAGCACTGCTAGCATCACCTTAAATGCAGATGGCTATTCACCAAAAGAATTGAAATATACATCAAACGCAAGCAAAGATCGATTAGCAGTATTTTCTGAAGTGCATTACCCTGCAGGGTGGAATGCGTATGTTGATGGAAAACCAACTCCACATATTCGATTGAACTATGTATTACGCGGAATGAAAGTACCAGCAGGTAAACATGAGATTTTATTTAAGTTCGAGCCGAAAGTATTTATTGAAGGAGAACAGATTGCCTTAGCGGGATCATTAGCGTTATTCCTAGTAGTTGCCGGAGTAGCATTTATGGAATTCAGAAAACCGAAAGGCGAAGCACCAACGAAAGCATAATACCTATTTGCGAATCGTGAAAAAAATTTTAGTAATCACCTATTATTGGCCACCCAGTGGAGGAGCAGGAGTACAGCGATCATTAAAGTTCGTGAAGTACTTTCCTCAGTTTGATGTGAAGCCATACGTGATTACGGTTGATCCGAATAAAGCAAGTTATCCTGTAGTTGACGAGACATTATTAAACGATGTAGCGAAAGACCTATCGATTTATTATACCGATTCCTTCGAGCCATTAAACATACTTGGAGGAATTGTAGGCAAGAATAAAGTTCCTTATGGAGGGTTTGCAAATAAGAATAAAGAGACATTCTTTCAGGCATCATTGAGATGGATAAGAGGAAACTTTTTTATTCCCGATGCAAGAGTAGGCTGGGTGAAGTACGCATTTGAAAAAGCAGTAGAGATAATAAGACGAGAGAACATTGACACGGTTTATATTTCTAGTCCGCCGCACAGCACGCAACTCATTGGATTAAAATTAAAAGAGAAGTTCCCGAATATTCGATGGATTGCCGATATGCGAGATCCGTGGACCGATATCTACTATTATAAAGATTTGTTACATACATCTTTCGCGAAGAACATAGATGCGAAGTATGAAAAGAAAGTCCTGGAAGGCGCCGACGCATTGATAGTTGTAAGTGATGCTATAAAACGAACATTTGCAGCGAAAATAAAAAGCGGTACGAAAGATAAAATCCATGTTATACCGAATGGTTATGACGAAAGAGATTTTGTAGATCAATTGGAAAAAGATTCATCTGCTACATACATTACCTATGTAGGGACGTTGGCAGATACATACAAACCTGAAATATTTTTCAATGCCTTAAATAGTTGCATAGAAAAGTATCCTGAAAAGAAAATAAAGTTCAGGTTTGTAGGAGCTACGCCATGGACTATCAAAGAAAGAGCAAAGGAATTAGGAATAGAAGAAAGCTGTGAATGGATCGGACATGTTGATCATGGACAAGCGATTCATTACATGCGAAAGTCAGATTTTCTACTGTTGATTATTCCTGATGCGCCCGGAGCGGAAGGCATATTAACAGGTAAGCTGTTTGAATATTTAGGAGCGGGGAAACCGATTATAGGGATTGGTCCGAAGCAAGGAGATGCAGCAAGGATAATCGATCGCTGTGAAGCAGGAAAAATGTTTGAGCGAAATGAAAGCGAAGCGATGACGCTATGGATGAAAGAAATTATTTCAGCCGGAGAAAACATTCAAAAAAGTAATGCATCAGTAGGCGATTACGAACGCAAGCAATTAACAAAAACACTAACACAAGTACTCATAAAGTAACTTAACGACCATGTGTGGAATAGCAGGATTTATTGATGCATCATTGAGCGCCGACGAACAATCGGTTGTGCTTGAGCATATGCTCGAAAAAATCGCGCACCGTGGTCCCGATGCTCGTGGAAAGTGGTTTTTCGAAGGTGTAGCATTAGGTCAAAACCGATTATCGATAATTGATTTAAGTGAAGACGGAAACCAGCCGATGCACTATCAACATGCATCGATTGTTTTTAACGGAGAGATATATAATTACCTTGAAGTAAGAGAAGAATTAAAAGCGAAGGGTTATGCTTTCAAAACAGGATCAGATACAGAAGTAATCCTTGCTTCGTATATCGAATGGGGAACAAAATGCGTTGAACGATTTGTGGGGATGTGGGCATTTGCGTTGTGGGATCATAATTGCAAAGAACTCTTTTGTTCGCGTGATCGATTTGGTATCAAGCCATTTTATTTTATTAGCAAAGGCGATAAATTTTATTTCGGATCTGAATACAAAGCGTTGAAGCCTACATCGGTCTTTGATGGAGAATGGAATTTAGATCAGATCTCGATGGGATTGCAATTAGGATGGAATCATAGTCAAGAAACCACCTATTATAAATCGATGCAATCGCTTGCCGCGGGATGTAATTTGATTTATAAAAACGGAAAGATAAAGATCAGTGAGTATTGGGATATAAAGACGCATCCGGCATTAAATTGCAGTTATGAAGAAAGTGTAGAACTTTTTCGAGCGGCGATGAATGAAAGCATCAAGTTGCACATGCGAAGTGATGTTGAAGTCGGATGTTGTTTGAGTGGAGGGTTAGACAGTTCAACAATTGCATCGTTAGTAGGGAAACAGTTCCCTGAAACAACATTCAAAGCATTCAATGTTTACTATGAAGGCAAAGATGCTGTTGACGAGCGTCCATGGGTAAAAGAAGTGATAAAAAAATATCCATCGATAGCGCCGTATTATTTTTCGCCTTCAGACGACGATATAGCGAATGCCTTTGAGCGAGCGATCTACCATGCAGATGTTCCATTAGCGGGATCATCACCAATATCGCAATACTTTGTGATGCAGTTAGCAGCCTCGAAAGGAATTAAAGTGCTACTTGACGGGCAAGGCTCTGATGAATCCCTCGGAGGATATATGCATAGCTTCTACCGACTTTTGGGAGGTATGATGAAGCAAGGGAAGATCATGGAAGCGAGTGCAGAAATAAATGCACATGCGAAGATGCAAGACTTCACGGGAAGCAAGAAAACCGATTTATGGTTAAAGAGTTTATTGTCGGCATTTTCATCAGAACAAAAACTGTATGAACTAGAATACAAAAACTACTTACCTTATTTATCGAATAACAAACAAGTACCATTTGAATTAAAATCGATTGAAGGCAGTCGTTTAAGTCAGTTTTTGTACCAACTAAACAAAAACACTTTATTGCCGACATTACTTCAATTTGAAGATCGCAACTCAATGGCGTTCTCAATTGAGTCGAGGGTGCCATTTTTAGACCACAGGATCGTCGAATTAGCCTTTAGACTACCTGACTCGGCTAAAATCCATCGAGGGGTTACAAAGCGAATTTTACGCGATTCGATGAAAGGCATTTTGCCGGAAGCCATAGCCGAAAGGAAAGACAAAAAAGGGTTTGTAACACCGGGAGAAGTGAAATGGTTAAGAGGACCATTAAAGTTCCTGGTAGAGCAAGACATGGGAGATATACCATTCCTCACCAAAGCGAAAACCGACATGATCATGAATGATTTTAAGTCGGGCAGCAACAAATACGCCAACCTCGTTTGGAGGTTAGTGGTATTGAAATATTGGATGGGGAGGAATTAAATAATTATTTGATGAGTGAAAGAACAAGTTTTTTCAACTTCTCTGTTCTTAAACTTAAAGGATAATTTTCGGAAATTAATTTTCTTGCCAAGATCGATTTGTCGTTAAAACCTGAATCGTTAATAGCATTATTCAAAAGCGGAATTAGTTCGTCCATTTTACGATGTTCTAAAACAAATCCTGAATTGTCAATTATTTCAGGCATCGAAAAAACGTTTGATACAATCGGGACGCATTCGCAAAGCATGGCTTCGCAAAGAGCATTAGGGAAACCTTCTGCCATTGAAAGCTGCAAATAGAACTGATGTTTGCTGTATAGAGAGGGAAGGTCTGTATTCTTTTGAGGAGGAAGTAGTGTTACATTGTTAGAACGTACATCTAATTTTTTCCATACAGGAACTCCCACAATTGTGAAGCTGCATTCAGGGAAGCGTTCTGCAGCTTGAAGGATGAGGTCGATTCCTTTCAGCGCCACTTGAAAAGGGTATTCAAATCCACCGGAAACAGTGATAAAGCTATTTTTAATTTTTTCTGATGATCGGTAAAACTTCGTATCATCGTAACCGTTAGTAATAACAGTAACAGGTTTATTAATGCCCTTCACGAAATTCTTAATGCCTTGTTTTAATGGAATAGAACTATCGTAGCGATAATCGTAATCGTAAAGGCTATAATGTTTAGGTGCTAGGTGAGTGGATAATTGATACGACCATTTCGTGAATAAACCGAGTCCCGATTTGTAAAAATTACCATAACGTATAGCAGGAAAGCTTACGCAATCGGTGCCGCCTGAAATGATAAGTAAAGGTCGTCCGGTAAGTTTAGCAAAGATGCCCGGGAGAAATGAATGATATCCTGCAAACTGAGCGATATAGATTTTTGCACTGAATAATCTAATCAAGAGAAACCAAAATTGTTTTAAGAAAACAAATGGGATCATTACTTTCGAAGAAGAAGAAAAGCAGAATACCGAAGTAGAATCTATGGAATTGAAAATTGCTGTATCCTTACTTGCAAAGGGAGAATCGCCTGTATGGCAGAACAGAATTTTCATTAAGCGTTTGAATTTTTATCTAGCGTCGCAACAGAAATTATTCCGGCAGTGAAAAAGGGAAGTACTGGTAATTTAAATAATCGATCATCTACAAACCAACATACTTTCGATAATACCTGAAGTGATTTCAAGATCAGTTTTTTAATAGGAAGGAAACTCACTTTATGATCACCTGATTGTTCAAGAGTTACACCGAATGATATAGGTAAATGGTATTCGCAATATTTCAGATTCAATCCCGCATTATTGATGAAGCCTTTTAAGTCCTCACGATTCATCAAAACATGAATATCATAAACGGGTTTATTCATCATTTTTTGTAGTAAACCGGTAGCACCTTTTAGGTAAGGAACAGTAGTGATAAGAGTCCCTCCCGGTTTTAAAAACTTAGAAAAAGCCTTAATAGTAGCTGTTGAATCTTCAAAATGCTCAAGTACTCCAAAGGAGCAAACCACATCAAACTGTCCTATTAACTCCGCAGGAGGGTTAAAGATATCTCCCTGCACGATGGTTCCTTTAACATTATCTCTTTCAAGAATTCGGCGAGTCTGTTTGCAGCCCAACTCACTATAATCCAAACCGTAAACATCATAACCGAATTCCTTATGGAAATAGCTCAAAAACACAGAATTACCGCAACCTAGTTCGAGAAGTTTTTGGTTAGGGGAAGGGGTGAGGGTGCGGGAGTAGACTTCATTAATTTTCCTGAAGTCATAATTTGATAAACTCTTGTAAGTTATGTTAACCGGATTAGGTAAAGTCAATTGGTCCCAAAAGGATGTCCAATAGGCTTCACCAGCTTTGTCGGAATTGTTCATTATTGATGATCGTCGTTGTTCAGATTTGAATAATCTGACAAAGGTATCATTTTGAAATTATGAATTTAAAAGTTGACTCTTGGTTATTCGAATCTTTTACATTCATAAAGTATATACCATTTTGCAAATTGCTTATTCTTATGCTGGTGAGATTTTGTCCTGATGAATTCGCAACTAATTGTCCGAAAGAGTTAAAGATTCTTACATTTTGAATCGCATTTACTCCTTTAAAATTGATCAAATCTTTTGCGGGATTTGGGAAATAGTTAAATGAGCTCGAAAGATTTTCGAGTCCGGAAGAAAGTGTGAATTCCCAATAATCATTTAAAAAACCTATCGCCTTTCCTGTGCCTGCATATGCTACGTCTCCAACTGAAAATGCTAATGCAGCATATCTTGCCACTCCACCGAAATCATCTTCTTGCGACCATGTATTTGTGAAAGGGTCAAATGACCAAAGATCTTTTAAGTATGCAACGTAATTATTGCCGCATCCAACATAAAATTTATTGTTTATTTCGAATTCTATAGTTGCAAATCTTCCACCACCTGGTATTGATGGAAGTGTACTCCATGTATTTGTTAAAGGATCATAAGACCAGAAATCGTCATAGGCCATTACAGGATCGTAGGCGCCTCCTCCTACATAGCCTTTTCCATTTAAGCCAAAAGAAGAAGCATTTTGCCTTAAAGCTCCAGGGAAATTTGTTTTTGCTGTCCAACCGTTTGAATTTGGGGTGTATTCCCAAATTTCATTGGTGAGAGGGAACCCTATACCAATATATGCTTTGTTGTTAACAACAAAACTCATTGTGGTATATGAAGGTGTCCCAGGATATGTACTTATAACAATAAATGTATCTAGTTGTTGATCGTACCTGTAAACATTGCTATTGTAGTTCCCACCAGACGTCTTTCGACCATTCGTCACGTATGCAGTGTCATTAATTACAAAAGCAGTTGCACCATATAATGGAACGGGAAAATTGTTAAGTTGAACCCATTGATTATTACTTGGTTCATACTTCCACATATCTGTTAAAACCGATGAATTTGAACTATACCCAGTTCCATAATAAGCAAAACTTCCTAAAGTAAATGTAATGGATTCTACTCTCGGCGAACCAGGTAATGTTCCTTTATATTGCCATATATTTTGACTTAGCCCATTATGGCTAGCTAATAAAAATAAAAAAAGAAGGAGCTTCTTCATGATTTGACGTAGAATATTAACGTATAGCACTAGTAATCAATGAGATGTTGAAATTATCGGATTTTACTATAATCAAATATACAAACTTTTTAATTTAATTACCTTTTAAGTATTATTTTTTTTAATTTATTGGTTTGACTTTTTTTATCGTGGCAATAAGTGTTCAGAATTTGACTTTTTAAAA
>CAIRUC010000025.1 GCA_903881665.1 uncultured Bacteroidota bacterium
ACCCCATTTCCATGAAACATTCTGATGTTCCTTAGGTGTAATTTTCAATTGCACTTCACCCATCTCATCCGCCTTAACCACTTCAATAATGGGGCGCATAAAGCTTTTAGCGTAATTTACTTTTAGGTCCTTCAACATCGATTCATTAGCATGTAATCTGCCTTCAAAATTTTTAAAATTACGACGTAATGAATCGGACCAGAGGACTTCAGACAATGCCAACAAGCGAGGCATCAACATATATTCTACTTGCTTTTCATTAGGAATATATTCTGCCCAAAGGTTTGCTTGCGCTCCTAAAATATGCTTTCGTTGGCCGGCAGTAAGCGTATCAGGAATTGGCTGATAGCTGTATACTTTTTCGATCGGAGTATATCCGCCAAAAGCAAGAGGCTCTAAGTTTTTCTCACCTTGATAATGATCGAAGTAGCAGTATGAACCGGGAGTCATAATTGCATCATGACCTGCGGTAGCCGCTGCAATTCCGCCATCAATACCGCGCCAACTCATTACAGTTGCATTAGGAGAAAGTCCACCTTCCAAAATCTCATCCCAACCAATTAAATTTCTGCCTTTACTATTTAAAAAAGATTCAATGCGATGAATAAAATAGCTTTGCAATTCAAATTCATCTTTCAGGTTATTGGTCTTAATTGTATTTTGACAAACTGGACATTCTTTCCATCTAAGCTTCGGACATTCATCACCACCTATATGAATATACGGAGATGGGAAAAGATCAATTACTTCACTTAAAACATCTTGAAGAAAAGTAAATGTAGAATCTTTAGTACAAAACACATCATCAAAACCACCCCATCCTTTTGCAACCTCCACCGCCGTATCGCGGCAAGTGAGATAAGGATAAGCCGCAATTGCAGCTGTTGAATGTCCGGGCATTTCAATTTCAGGAATTACATTGATCGCCCTTGCATTTGCATACGCCACTACTTCACGAATTTCGTCTTGCTTATAATACCCGCCATAATGAACGGTATCAAATTCCTGATTACGATAAGGGCCTATCATCGTTCCACTTCTCCAAGCGCCAATACTAGTTAACCGAGGATATTTTTTAATTTCAATACGCCAACCTTGATCATCGGTTAAATGCCAATGAAATGTATTCATTTTATACAAGGCCAATAAATCGATATACCTTTTTACAAATTCTTTCGAAAAGAAATGACGACAAACATCGAGGTGAACACCACGATATTTAAATACTGGAGCATCACTAATTGAAATACAAGAAATTCGATTTTTATTTTCTTTCGAGAATTCTACCAATTGGATTAAAGAAGCCATTCCATGCATAACTCCTACACGACCTCCTTCAATATAAATATCCTTTTTCTTTACCGTTAATCGATAATTCTCGGTTGAATCTTCTTTGTCTAAAGTAAGATAAATAGCTTTTTGTTTTTGGCTATTATTATCTACTAGCGGCAAAGCATATCCGCTAGTCATTTGCATCCACGCATTAAAAATATTGGCGGAAGATTTATTGCCAATAATCACAACATCGCGACCAAACTCAAAATGTCCATGATGATTCTCTGCAGCAGAAGGAAAAGGAATAAGATCCGATTCCTTCTGCGCATACGAATTATTAAAACCAAAGCAAATTAATACAGGTATGAGCTGTAAGAATAAACGAATATTTTTCATGAACAGAAAATAAACAAGCAATTATTAATGACCGACAACAGATTTATCGTAATTGATTCCTTGTAGAGCAAGAATTTGTTTTGCCTTCCATCCATAAAATGCTAGGTAACCGAAACACATTACACCAACAACATAACTCATTCTAATTCCGAGTAAACTATCACTTGCAAGAACTCCTTGAAGTAAACTAATGAAACCACCGCCCATAATCATCATAATTAAGAAACCAGAACCTTGATTGGTGTGTTTTCCTAAACCTGCAATTGCTAAAGTAAAGATGCAAGGCCATAAAGTAGAACAGAATAAACCAACACTAATAAATGCATAAACGCTTGTAAGTCCTGTTGTCATCATACCGATAATCAAAGCTGCAATTCCGCAGAAAGAGAATATCAGCAATTGGCGCGCTGGATTACCTTTACTTAAGTAGTCGGCAACAATAACAGCAACGATAACCAATGAATAAATATAGAAAGGAGTAAGATCTTGATTAGCCATTTTATTAGCAAAGAGGAATATTCCGAAAGCAGTATAAGGAAGTATTACTCCAAGAATATTTTTCATCGTTGCGCTTACATCGAAAGCACCCACTGCTCCTCTCCAACGACCGATCATCAAACTTGCCCAAAACAAAGAAACGTAAGGAGCAATATCCTTAGTAGCTGTACCAAGATGCACGCGCATAAACTCAGGTAAATTCGAAGCAGTAGAAACTTCCACTCCAACATAAAGGAATATAGCAATCATTCCCATCCACAATTGCGGATATGCTAAAGCTGATTTGCTTTTAGTAACATCAGCATTGGTATCATCAACTACATCTTCGTATTCGATTTTATTCGGCAATGAAGAAAATTTGAACATAACGGCAACAATTAAAAACGCAGCACCCAAAATTAAGTATGGTACTTTAACAGCCGAAAGTGAATCGAGTTTTGCTCCAGCAGCTAGAGAACCGAAAATTGCGAAGCTCACGATAATTGGTCCGATAGTAGTTCCTACGTTATTAATTCCACCCGCAAGACTCAATCGTTGGGCCCCTTTTTTAGGATCCCCAATCGTAATTGCAAGAGGATTCGCCGCCGTTTGCTGTAACGAGAAACCCAAACCAACAATAAACAAACCTGTAATCATTAAACCAAACGAAGAAGATTCGGCAGCTGGATAGAACAACAAACTTCCTAAAGCAGAAATCACCAACCCTAATGCAATACCATTTTTATACCCTATTCGGTTCAGCAAATCGCCACCGCTGGCTTTTGAAATGAAGAAATAAATAAGAGAACCTACAGTGTAGGCCACGTAAAAGGCAAAAGAGATCATTTGCCCCTGCCACTGTTCGAGATGAAGTTTCTCCTTAAACACAGGTATGAGAATATCATTGCTGGCTGCTACGAAGCCCCAGAAGAAGAATACAGAAATAAGAACCGGCAGAGCCGCAGTTGAACGTTGATTAATGTTTGACATAGTTGTAGTTGAGGTGATGAAAATAGTTAAATCAATGACATACCCCAAGTTTTAGCAGAAGATAAACGAAGATGCGAATTACTTAATGATTGAATTTGCACCAAAAGCAGGAAAAAACAGACCCCCCGTAAGTTGACAACATCAACTACATCAAGCAAACACATTTTACTGAGGCGCTATGAAATGAATGACCTTCATCACCTTTTTAACGATAATTTTAGATGAACACATCTATTAATGTAAAGTTTAAGTGAGTATAATCAGTATAACAAAAATGATTGAAAACGAGTATATATCTTTAACTATTGAACGCAACAAAAAGTGCTTACATAACATGGTAATCACATAATCAAGATACTTTTTTTAACGGGATATACTCCTCTGAGTTTAATTTTTTAATAGAACCCTTTCGTTAATCGGAAGGGTTTGTTTAATTACAACAAATTGGAATTCGAGTCAGCTATAAATCTAAAAGGGCAAACTATTGTACTATATAATTCAATAGAATGACCTTTATGGATAATAAATTTTGAGTAAAAAAAAGAAGTCACCAAACGATGACTTCTTCTCTGTGGGAGCACACGGGTTCGAACCGCGGACCCTCTGCTTGTAAGGCAGATGCTCTGAACCAGCTGAGCTATGCTCCCAATATTGAATATTCCCTAACGGGGCTGCAAATATAGGTAGTGAAAATTAATCTCCCAAAAAAAGTATTAAAAATCTTTGCTTTCTATGAATGTTCTTGGCTATGACAAGACATATCTTTGATTAATAGTTATTTACGGTTTCTCTAATCAAATGATTTTCTAACAATACGATCAATTAATCAAGCCATTGAAGGCAATAGTTGTGGAATGAGCAGTTTTTTATGTTTCATTATGCTGTTCTTTTAAATATTGGATGCGAGAAATGTGCATTAAGGGTGACCTCTCTGAAACTATGAAAGCATACTTTCAGACCAGTAAAAAAAAACTATTTCTAAATAGCTTAAACGTTAAAAAAAAAAGGGCAGCTCAATGAGCTGCCCTTTTTGTTATGCATCATAAATTAATTTACAATAAACGAACTATGTAAAACTTGATTACCGGCTGCAACTTTTAATTGATAGTTTCCAGAGGCTAAACCTTTTACATCGATTGCTAACTTTTGTTCACCCGCTAACATCATTCCTTTAGTGATTGTACGAACAACAGCTCCTTTCACATCAAAAATTTGAGCAGAAACTTGAGCAGAAGATTTTTGATTATAACTAAACTCGATGCGATCAGAAGCAGGATTAGGATAAACTTTTACTTCTTCCTTGTTTACGATTTGTTGAACCCCGGCAGTCAAATTTCCGGTGATTAAAATATCATCTAATGCTATCAAATTATCATCAAAAGAATCGTGCAACCAAGCAATGTAAATTGTTTGTCCTGCATATTGCGCTAATGACGCAGAAAAAGGACGTAATACTCCCAACAAGTTGGCTGAATCGGAAGTTGGAGAAAGTTCTACATATAACAAATCAGAACCATGCACAAATCCGTTGGAGAATGTATACGCACTGTAGTTAGGGCCGTTTGAAGATGCTCCCGATAAAAATTCTGCAGCTACAAAAATAGTATCCGTAAAACTGCTTTCAATATTATCGGTTGTAGATACCACTACTTTGTATCCATCAACATAGCGAGGCGTTTGACGAGGCGCCGACTTCCAATTTAATACAGCAGTAGCATCTGTAATTTGAATTGGAGGCGTGATTAAATAGTTGGCAGCATTTGCCGGAGAGTTAAACCATGAGGAACTGAATAAACATCCCGTTGTATCAACAGTTGCAAATCCATTAGGATTCCAAAACCAATTCAATGGTCTACTATTAGCATCTGGTAAGCCATCAACATCATAATCAACCCATGTTAAATCATTACCGCTATTATATTGAAGATAATTCGCAGTATTATCAATATCGAAATTTTCAAATAATAAGGTATCTGTTTGCGCGTTGGCATTTATTCCCGCAAATACCGAAAGGAAAACGAACGTAGAGATTTTTTTCATAAGTATTAGTTTTAGTTATAATTAGGGCTAAGATAATCATATTTCGATATGCCTATTACTCCTGTTTGCATTTTGAGCAATTGCATACTTACCGAATAGCACAAATTTTATCTGACGATATTCAGTTTTTTTATTACTGTTCCTGATTCAGTTAAAATTTTTACTAAATAAATTCCGGGGGCTAACCCACTCTTTTCTATACTACAGGTTATCAACTCAGGCCTTAATTTAATTGCTACAGCACCTGAGATTGCAATCACTTCCACTTGCTTAATTTTATTATTGGCCATTATTGTATAATTGAAAGCATCTTCTTTAATCGACACTCCTGTATTCGCTTCTGCTTCATCCACTCCCACATTAGTTACGGTAAACGTTTGACAAAGCGTGTCAACTCCGCAGTCATTTTGCACATACAAACAAACATGATAGGTACCGGTATTCGCATAAACATGTTGTATCGATATTGATTGAGATGCAGTACTACCATCGCCAAAATCCCAGCTATTGCTTAATGATGCGGTTGAATTATCGGTAAAATCTACAGCTAAGTAATTCGCCGTATATCCGAAAATAGCTAACGGCAATGCATTAACTAAAATATTAAACGTATCTCTGCTCACACATCCCGCCAAATTCATTTCTGCAACGTATTGCGATGAGCTTATACCTGTCAATACCGGATTTTGAACAGTATCATTACTTAATCCTAACGAAGGCAACCAATGATAATGCGCGCCTATATATGTCGTCGCTGAAAGCGGAATACTAGTTCCAATACAAATAGTAGTATCTAGTCCGGCATTAAATAGTAATTGCTTTACGTAAAGATTAATTGTATCTGAGGCCACACATCCTCCTGCATAAGCAGTAACGATATAGGTATTATTCACTTTCGGTGTTGCATTGAGAGTTGCTGCCGGAAATGAAAAAGTCATTGTATCATGATTGGCATACCAATAATATTTGGCTGTTGAACTTAAGTTCGTCGGAGTTACAATACCTTGCAATGCAATATAACCACCACAAACAACTGTATCCGTTCCTGTATTATTCTGAATGTTTACTGCTAATCCATTCGAAGGTAAATCTCCAAATCGAATAATATAATACTCGCCCGACGATAATGCGCTGAAGGTATTCGGTTCGAAAGTTACTTGTCCATTGCTTGCCTGCCCAGCTGCATAACCTCTTCCATTATGTCCTATTGCTATCGAAGTTGAATATAAATTCGCCGAGCCAGTAGTTTGTCCACTTTTTAGCCACAACAATGTCCCCGTTGTATCATACATCGCAAAGTACACATCATTACTACAACATACGGCCAGTTGGTCGAACCATAATTGATTCGTATATGTTTGGCCGGAGATGAATAAATGATCGTCTTTGAAAGCTAACTTTCCCGGAAAAGGATAAAACGTATCAATCCTTCCTGTCTTTAACCAATTTCTATTTCCTGTAGCATCTAGTTTAATTAAAAAGCATGTTGTATATCCGTACAAAGGACGAATTGTATCGTGGTTAAACACTGCATATCCATCGAAGTATCCCATGGCATAAGTATTACCTGCATTATCCGCCGCAACATCGTACACACTTACATCAGGACCAGTTCCTGTATATGATTCAATCGGGTAAAGCCATTGCTCAACTCCCCCTGGACCATATCGCGCCACGAAACCTTGAAAACTACCTGGTGATAATTTATAATGATACCCATGCGCACCGAATATAAAATCGACATTAGAAGCTTCGGTACTTCCCGATATCACAACTGACCCAAGACTATCTACTTCAATTCCTAAAGGCAGATCATCGTACTGAGCTGCTCCGCACTGACGTAACCAAATAGTTTGTCCTGATGGAGTTAATGCAGCAGTAAATATTTGCGGTTTGCCATTCACGCCTACAATTGCAGGATTATTGACAGTATCATTATTAATAATCATATAATTTCCGCCAAAATTTCCCGTAACATAAATATTGCCAGCATGATCACAAGCTACAGCATTTATGACGTCTTCATAAACGTAAGATGTCCACGATCGCGAACCGAAGCTCTTCAATAAAATATGATTTCCCATCGAATCCACTCCCGCAATGAAGCACTCTAAATAATCCTCACCGATGATTGTATCATTTCCTGCAGTAAGCGTATCTTGAGAATGCGCACCAACCACATAAATATTTTTATTATCATCAACGGTCATGTCCCAGATACGGGTATTGTTAAACGTTCCACCCAAATCATTTAGCCCAATCACATTAAACATCCTGATCACGTTAAAATTAGTATCCATCACCACCGCATACGCAGTAACAAGATCTCCTGGATTCGGGAATAAAGTATCGCCATCCATTGCAAAATATCCTTGAGTAGAAGTGAAATAAGTCCCAACAGCGATAATCTGATCACCGGAAACATAATCTAAATAATAAAATATCCCTTTACCATGTTTTAAGTTAGACGCACCGATACACGTTTGTGATTGTACATGAAACGACGATAACAACAACGACAAAAGAAAGAAACAGAAAAATTTAAACTTCATGATTTTGGATTTGAGATAGCAAAACTACGGAATAGGAAGCCACCTCCAGTAGTGTGATGGTTGAAATAAGGACAAATGCATACTAAAATGGATAATATGTGCGTTCATCAATCATCAACATCAAACTGTTAGTAAACCACAGCATAATCGCCCCTAACGCTATCGACATAAATTTACTTTTACATACTGCGTTCATTCGCATCAAACTGTTCAACTATGTCGTTATTACTTCAAATACAACAAGCCGGCGCTACGGTTGCCGACACCATTTCTAACGCTACTGCACCTTTAACGCAGGCGGCACCTGTTACTGAAAAAAGTATTTCTCTGTGGGAGATGGCTTCGAAAGGAGGACCCATTCTTATTCCGATCGGAATTCTAAGTGTTTTAGCACTCTATATCTTCTTCGAACGTTTATTCGTGGTGAGAAAAGCGAGTAAGCTCGACATGAACTTCATGAATCAGATTAAAGATTATGTAAATTCAGGAAATATTGAAGCAGCTCGTATGCTTTGTCGTAATACGCAAAGTCCAGTAGCACGCATGATCGAAAAAGGAATTATGCGTTTAGGAAAACCTGTTCGCGAAATCGAAGCCGCTATTGAGAACACAGGCAAACTTGAAATATATAAGCTCGAAAAAAATTTAGGATTCTTAGGAACGATTGCAGGTATTGCACCCATGTTCGGATTTCTCGGAACCATTTTCGGTGTAATCAAAATCTTTTATGAAATTTCATTGCAAAACAGTTTAGAAATTGATACCATCTCGGGCGGTTTATACGTAAAAATGATTTCCAGCGGATCGGGATTATTAGTAGGGATGATTGCTTACGCAGGATATCATTACTTAGTACAGCTGATCGATCGCGTAATTAATAAAATGGAGATTAGCTCTGTTGAATTCATCGACTTATTAGAAGAACCCGCTAAATCATGAACCTCCGACGCCGACATAAAGCAGCATCGGAAGTCTATAGTCATTCGTTGAATGACATTATGTTCTTCTTGTTGTTGTTCTTCCTCATCGCTTCTACTATGGCCACGCCATCGGTATTGAAGTTATTGTTGCCGAATTCAAAAACAGGAATTCAAAGCGTGAAGCACCCGGTGGTGATTAGTGTTTCTGCCGATATGCAATACGGAGTAAACGATCAAGTGGTAGCTCGCGAAGCACTCGAAACGGCTGTAGTGGCAGCAGTGAAAGGGGTAAATGATCCGACAGCATTATTGAAAATTGATAAAGCAGTGCCGTGGCAAGAAGTAGTTTTTTTACTTGATATTGGTAATAAAAATAAAATTAAAATGGTAGCAGCTACAAACGTTACCAAGATTGATCAATGACAGCTAATCAATCACGTTCGTTATTACTTGCTATCGGCATTCATGTGCTGATTGCTATTCTATTGATGTTTCTTTACATGAGCACACCGAACCCTCCTTTCGCAGAAGGGTTAGCAGGGGGTGGGGGTGGGGGAAGCTTTGTTGAATTTGGCACACTCGATATTTCGGAAGCAAATACTCCTCCTCCTATTGTGGAAGAAAAGGATAATGAAATCATGACTTCTGACATTGAAGAAACTGTAACCATAAATCAACCTGAAAAAGCAAATAAAAAGGTTGAGAAAAAACCAGAAGTAAAAGTGACGCCGAAAGAAACGGTTGAGCTTGCAAAAGTTCCGGAACGCAAACCCGATGAACGTGCATTGTACACTCCAAGTAAAAAAGGACAAAGAGGCAATCCGAATGGGACAGGCGATGGGAATGGTACCGGTGGACAAGGAACCGGTAATGGTGGTGGAAACGGAAGCGGCACAGGACCGGGATCAGGTGGAGGAAGCGGCAGCGGTCATAGTGGCGGCAATGGCGACGGGAACGGTGTCGGATTTGATTTAACAGGAAGAAATTGGATATCAAAGCCTCGCGTTGACGACAACTCTCAGCAAGAAGGTAAAGTAGTAATCGATATCATCGTAGATAAAAACGGAACAGTAGTATCGGTTAGCGGCCCAGGAAGAGGTTCAACAAATACGAATGGCACATTAGTGCTTAAGGCAAAAGAAGCCGCCATGCGTGCTAGATTTTCGCCTAGCCCCAATGGTATTGAAGAACAACATGGTTCTATTACATTTAATTTTATCTTAAGATAATAAATTAAATCAACGTATCATTTTTTTAATCACGTTTCCTTTTTTTGTTGTTAAATGTAAAAGGTATGTTCCATTTTCTATTCCTTCAGGCAGTGTAATTAACGATTCATTTGAAATTGAAAGATCAGCGATTTTACGGTCTGACATATCTGATAATATTGCCGACTCAACTCGAATTGGTCCAGATACATGTATACTATTTCCTTCCATCGGATTCGGATAAATTAACCATTGATCTGCATTCAGTTCATCTATACCTGAAGTAATGTTAATGAACAATGTATCAGTTCCAGGTAATGCCGCAAGATCAACTCCATTTTCATCAATCAATTTTAGTTGTGCTCCTTGCAATGGCACTATCGTTGGCGTTGTATAATTTGAAGGAATTACGAAATTAATTTCTCCCAATTCACCGTATCCGCTAACACCTAAATGATCTGTCTTTACAATTGAAGAGGTAACACCCGTCGCTAAAATTCTATTTAATTTCATATACGATGTTGTTCCTCCGAGCACACTATTATTATAGTAGAATTTAATTGAATTCGATTTAATATACGATGCAGAAAGCGGTAAAAACCAACCTGATCCCAACAAATTTGAAAAGGGTTGAAGCATGGATCCGGCAATGACATGAATGCGCACTGTATCTCCGGCATGACAAGAATTTACTTGAGGGATGAAATGTATTTCTGGAGCTGTTTGCAAACGATCAACCCATTCAGGATTTTGCAATCCAATTAAACCGTAATTCTGAATGATCGCTAATGTATCATCCGCATTAATTGCACCATCGCCATTGCAATCTATATGCGCCCGATCTTGTCCATTTGTTTGAAGAGGAATACCCCAAGCAGAAACGGGATGATCAGACCAAGCAATAGAAATGGTATCACGAGCATAAGACGAGTCATTATAATTCACTCCAATCTGAATAAGATCATTCAAATCTACCACACCGTTATTATCTGTGTCACCGGGCCGTACAGTGAATGAAGGAATCACACCATCGGTCCAACAAGTTTGCTCAAAAAAATAACTAAATTGACTTGTCACCGGATAAACGGCTGAAGAAGGATTCATATCATTACTTCCATCGATACGAGAAGAAAACAATATTGATCCTGTTTTAGTGGATGACAATAAACTTCCGGCGGCCGTGGTAGTTGCTGAAGCGATAAGAACGCGCGCCCACCTAAATTGCATTAGCGAATTGTAAGAGGCCACATATTCGGAAGAATAAGGAGAAGGATTACCATACATTTTATAAGTACCGAAAGAAGTAAAATCAAAATCAGCAGAATCACGAAATCCTCCTGTTATATATACTAGTCCGCGTTTATCAACCGTAACATCTCCAATTACATTTCCATAGCTCAAATTAGTTGAAGTTGCGCTATAAAAACTTCCGGTATTTTGCATGTATTGCGCAATAAATTGGCCATTGGGAAAATAGTTCGAAAAAGCACTAGGATCTAAATCAATAGAAGCATTAGTGGATCCGAATAGCAGCAATCTACCACCCGGCATCAAACACATTCGTATGGGCTGCGCTCCATAAACCGAAACGCCAGTAGTTAAATTTTTTGCCCATTGATACACTCCGAACGAATTATATTTTGCATAAAAAATATCGTATGATGCAGAACAAGTTAAATTGGCAGTACCAACACCTGGATCAAAATCGACAGTATTAATATTACTAAAATACCCGGCAATATAAATATTATTGAGAGAGTCTATAACAACCTGATGTGACACTTCACTAATTGCTTTCGTTGAATTTAAAGAAAATGCCCAATCCAATTGTAAAGCAGGAGTGTACTTCGCAACAATAATATCCGCACTAACCGATCCACCTACAGTAGTAACTCCCGCTCCAGGATCAACATCTCCTAGTCCATAGCCTGTAACTACAATGTTATCGTTATTATCGATTGCCATATCAGGATAATCGGTCGAAATTGTTTGATTGGTTATAAGTGGAAGATCAAAACAAGAGAGATAATTTCCGGCCGAATCATATCGTGCCAAAAAAATCTTTCCTGTTGATGGTGTATTAGCAACTCCGGTATCCGGATCCAAATCTATATTTCCAGCTTGATAACCTAATAGCAATATATTTCCACTTCTTTCGGGAAGAATTTTTATTCCAACATCTTTAGCGGTTCCGCCAATTGAAAACCCCCAACGGAACATACCCATCGAGTCTAATGAGTAAACGAAAATATCTGTTTGTCCAACGGCTGTAATCGTTTGAACTGCAGGACTTGGATCAATATCCAATGACCCTTGAAAATAACCTGTGTAAAATGAATTTCCTAGACTGTCTTGCACAATGGAATTGTAGACGCGATAATCTACAAGCATTTGCTCATCTGTAGTGGAGAATTTGAATACAGGACTTTGTCCTAAAGAGTTCAAAGTAGTAAATAATATAACCACTAAAATATTTTTTCTAATGATACGAATCATTGTAAGTTTATTATATCAAAACAAAAGTAATTAAATTTTGAATAATTTGAAGCCATAAATTAGCTCCAATATCTTTACTTTGCAGTGTGAACCCATTGAATTACCAACAAACGCTGGATTACATGCTTTCAGCCCTACCTATGTTTCATCGTGTAGGTCAGGCTGCTTACAAAGCAAATCTCGATAATACTTATTTACTTTTAAACCTATTGGGTAATCCTGAAAAGGATTTGTCAAGTATTCATCTTGCAGGCACTAACGGAAAGGGATCTACGTCAAACATGCTTGCTTCGGTATTGCAAGAGCAAGGATATAAAACTGCACTTTACACCTCACCTCACCTTCGTGATTTCAGAGAACGCATTCGCGTGAATGGAGAACCGGTGAGCGAAGAATGGGTAAGTTCATTTGTATCAAAGTATAAGGATGATTTTGATCGCATTCAACCATCATTTTTCGAAATGACAACGGCAATGGCTTTCGCTTATTTTAAAGAAATGAAAGTCGATATTGCGGTGATAGAAACGGGATTAGGAGGGCGATTGGATTCGACCAATGTTATACAACCAAAAGTTTCTATTATCACCAATATCGGTTGGGACCATATGCATTTATTGGGAAATACGCTTCAAGAAATTGCGACTGAAAAAGCAGGTATAATTAAGAAGGATGTACCAGTAATTGTAAGTGAGACACAAAACGAAGTGAAAGAAGTATTTCAAGAAAGAGCAAAATCAGTAGGAACGGAATTGTATTTCGCCGATAACGAATGGAGCTGCAAATCAGAGCACTATCACCCTTTAGCTGATTACATGATAGTTGAAGCGAAGAGTAAAATAAAATCCGCTTTTGAAATAATAAGCGACCTAACAGGCACCTATCAATTAAAAAACATGGCTGCTGTAATTACTTGTGTCGATTTACTTAACAAACAATATTTCGCAGTATCGCACGAAGCATTGCTGAAAGGATTGTTAAACGTAAAGAAAAACACAGGATTCAAGGGACGTTGGACTATTTTGCAGAAAAACCCTGTGGTACTTTGCGATACTGCACATAACGTTGACGGGTTAACGCAAATAATGCCAATATTAAAATCATTAGAAAAAGATAAATTGCATATTGTTATTGGGATGGTTGAAGACAAAGAAGTAAGCAAGGTTTTTGACTTATTTCCTTCAGACGCTATTTATTATTTTTGCAAAGCGAATATTCCCCGGGGAATGGATGCCCATTTATTGCAATCAAATGCCGCTGCATTTAATCTAAAAGGCGAAGCGTATGCGAGTGTAGCATTAGCACTTAATGCAGCGAAAGAAAACGCTACGAACAAGGATTTAATATTTGTTGGAGGGAGTACGTTTACGGTGGCGGAGGTGGTTTGAAGAGGGTTTACGGTTTGGAGTTCGCTAAGCGAATTGGGCTACCGCACGGGAATTCGTCGATGAATTTGAATGTGAATCATGTTCCTTACAAAATAGCAAGATCGAAATCTCGATCACACCGAAATAACTTATAACACCCTGAACCTGGGGTGGGGAATATTCAAATTATCTCATCTTGAAATTGAACTATTGTTCGAAACGTCAAATTCACTCTTGCTTCCATCCGCATTTTTGTTTGAGGTAAGCGATGCAACCAATTTTTCTGAGTAGCTCCTTGCATAACTAATAAACTTCCGTGCTCTAAGATGACGGAAATTGTAGACAAGTTATTTTCTTTTGCTTTTTTATGTCGGAATAAAAAATTTCGCTGAGCTCCGAAGCTAAGACTAGCAATGGCGCCTTCCTTTTTCAACATTTTTTCATCATCGCTATGATATGCCATTCCTTCTTCGTTGTTGTGATACAAATTCAACAAACATGAATTATAAGTGCTGCCCGATTTTTCTTCTGCGATTTTTTTCAACGCTAACAATTCGCTAGACCATGGTAATGCGTACTTCGTTAACTTCGAATACGTATACGAAAATGGCTGATCACCATACCAAGCAACTTTCCTTTTCGTGATAATATGCTTACCCAAAATAAAAGCTTCGTCGTTTTTCCATTCGATTGAATTCAATAGACGCTCGAGGTAAAAATCCGCATCCTTCTCGGAAAACACTTTGCCGAAATAGAACACTTCACCGTCGGAAGGAAGTAAATTTAGATTGGGGAAGTGCAAGGAATTAATTTTGGATTATGATTCTTGAATTTGGCACCCATTGGTTTCTTCAAGCCTAACGAGATTCATTTAAACGCGGCGGACGCTATGACAAGGATTTGTTGTGCGTTATGCTACGGATGCATTTTGCGGGCGCGGGGAATTGCTACGCAATTTTTTTCACCCATCACCTTCTTCAACAAAAAGTAAACCCTGACTGCGGTCGCTACTAAGTCGGAGTAATACGTAAATATACCTTTTTCGCTGTTATTTAAGGAATATTGAATTTGGCACCAATGAATCTCTTCATTTGAAACAAAATCTACCTGCATCAAGCATCGTTCATCATGCATCCTTTTCCTATCCATTTTGCTCACGTTTCATACCTGGCAAAATCTTATAACGAACCATGGGGGCATTAGCACATTAGCAGACTAGCACAATAGCAAATTAAATTCATTTTTCCTCAAACCACCCCGAATACATTACATAATTATCGGCGATGCCTTCTATTAGTCTTTTTACTTGTTCGGGATCGATAGTTTTTACTTTTTTGGCCGGGACACCTGCGTAGATGCTGCCTGATTCTACGTGCGTATTTTCGAGTAGGACTGCACCTGCAGCGATGATAGAATTTGATTCTACAACGCAGTGATCCATAACAATAGAACCCATGCCTACTAATACATTATCGTGAATTGTACATCCATGCACTAACGCGTTATGTCCTACCGAGACATTATTCCCTATTACCGTTGCAGCTTTTTTATAGGTACAATGAATTACTGCTCCATCTTGAATATTCACTTTATTTCCCATTGTGATGGTATGCACATCTCCGCGAACCACAGCGTTAAACCATACGCTACATTGGTCGCCCATTGTTACTTGTCCTACTACAGTTGCATTCTCCGCTAAATAACAATCGTTACCAAAAACAGGTGATATTCCGTGAACAGATTTAATTAATGCCATAATTTATTTTTTTTCAAATATACTCATCATTTTATTTTGCGAAAGATTTCATACTGAACAGATGGTTGATCGTGAAGCCTAGTTTCTTTACAAAATTGCATTCCGATTTTTTGCATCACTTTTATCGATGCTCCATTCTCTTTAACAGCATTCGCTACGATTCGTTCAAGTTGCAGCGTGTTAAATCCATATTCCAGACACCCTAACGATGTTTCGGTAGCGAAACCTTCATTCCTATGCTGAATAAGAAAACGATAACCTAAATCAACTTCTTCAAGATCTGGATGATATTTAAGTCCGCACCAGCCTAATAATTTCCCGTCCGATTTTCTCTCAACTCCCCATCGTCCCATGTTATGCAATTTTCGGTAGTCGTAATTCTCCAAGAAAGTCCTTGCTTCTTCTATTGATGCAAAAGGTCCATCGCCTGTATATTTAAGTAGCAATGGATCTAAATTGAGTTCAAAAGCAAACGCTGCATCTTCAGGAGTAAGCTCTCTGAGGATGCAGCGTTCGGTAAATAGTATTTCTTTCATTGCAGAGATGAACTAACTGCAATATTATAAAAACTCATCTACGATTTTTGAGTTTACATTTTTATAATTTCTGAATAGTTCCTGCGGCAGCACCTTGCGCTGAACTTAAACGGAAGTGATAAATTCCGTTCGCGTATTTTGAAACGTCTAATGTAATTTGGTTTTCACCTGCAACAACAGCAGTTAACTTACGTGATTCTAATACGCGTCCCATGTTATCTACTACTTCTAATAGTACAGGAGAAACAGTACGTAAGTAGAAAGGAATAATTACTTGGCTTTTCGCAGGATTAGGATAAGCATTTGAAGTAATGATAGCACCATTGTTTTCTTTAATGGCTGTCATTAAATCATATTTTATCTGTGCTTGCGTTGCGCTATTCTGAATATCGCCTAATTCATTTCCTGCGATCAAAGCGAATGCAACAGTTACTGAATCGTTAGTAGTTAACGTAAACGGACCTGTTCCAACAACATCAATTACATCGTTCCCTGTTCCTGTTCCGCCTGCCGTTGCACGAGGAGTTGAAAGAGCTGTGAATTTCTCTGTATCATCGAATCCATTCGATAAATCTAATCCACCACCACCGGTAATATTATCAATAGCATAGTGATTAAATCCGCCTACACTAGTAAGCAATTTAATTCCTGCATATAATCCGCCAGCGTCAGTGCACCAAGCATATCCCATTTTCAATCCAGCATCTTCGTCTACTTTATTGTTAGCATACGTTTGAATATCCCAGTCAGAAACAATACCTGCCCAAAGATTACTTAAAGTATTGGCGCTTGTATTTTTTATAGTGTATTCGAAAATATGGTATTTCGAATCAGGGGCACTGATCCAAGAAGCAGAACGATGCGAAACAGTTACATGTTGAGAAACCGGAGCTATATTATCATTGAATCTTCCGTAGGTATCAAAATCAGACCAAATCGGAGGATCATTCTTTTGAATTGTTTGCACGGATGTAAAATCATCATCTGTTGCTCCTGCAGTTGCACCACGGAAATTATCAGAGACACCAGAAGCTGTTCCTACCATAAATCCTGTTTCATACGCTAATGTACCATTGCTTTGATAATCGAAGCCTAATCCGTCAGCTTGAGAAACACTATTATAGCATAATCTTCCTTTGCTAGTATTTGTAGTGAATACATCATTCATCGTGATGTTCAAATAGTCAACGTTTACAGTTTCTTTAAATACCTGAAATGCAGTATATGTTCCATCCGTAAATGTTAACTTAAAAGTAATAACCGTATTTTGCGGAGCATTTGCATTAATTTTTACAGTAAAAGGATCCGCAATATTATTTGTTGTAGCCATTGTTCCAAGCACTCCAACCGTTGTTGATCCATCAAGAATAGTAACAAAAGTTGATGTTGTTGTAAGTGTAACACCTAATGCAGTTGTTGCTGAAAGGTAATTAGTAAAATCTCCTGTAATGTTTAACGTATCATTTACAACAAAAACATTATCGTTGTTATCAACTACAGTTAAATTATTTGCACGTACGGAAGGACCGCTATTAAGAAGTGCATTATAAAGGTTAACACGTCCACTTCCTAGCTGACTTTGATATCCACTATTAGCAGAAACACCGTAAATATTATCGGCAGTAATTCTTAATTGCTCTCCAATTTGCAATGCGTTGAACGATGGATTTTGTGATTTCACGATAGCTGCACATCCCGCTACAATCGGAGATGCCATTGAAGTTCCGCTATAACTAACATAAGAGTTATCGTAAACGGTTGAGTAAATATTGTTACCCGGAGCACATACATCAATGTATGATCCATAGTTTGAGAAACTAGCCTTTGAATCGTTGGTATTTGTTGCCGCAACACAAAAAGCATTGTTATACGCAGCTGGAAAAAATTCGATACTTGAATTATTATTTCCAGCAGCAACAACAACTAAACTATTCTTATTGTTTGTTGCATAGTCAATAACTTGTTGACCGAAAGATCCTCCTCCTGCACCACCCCATGAGCAGTTGATGATTTGACATCCTGCATCCGCAGCATAAGTAATTCCTTCATATGCTTTCGTTAATGCACCCGTTGCATCAGCAATTTTTACAGGCATAAATTTGCATTTGAATCCTGGACCTGCAACCCCTACTCCATTGTCGGTAACAGCATCTGCACAACCTGAAACGTGACTACCATGATCGCATGTTCCACACGTTCCTACTTGAGCATCATTGTCGTTTTCGCCAACATCCCATCCGGAGAAATTATCAATATACCCATCGTTATCATCATCCATTCCGTTAATCGGATCAGCATAATTATGCTTAAGGTTTGCTGCTAAATCGGGATGGTCGGTATCGGTGCCCGTATCGGTAATTCCAATGACTACATTGGTATCTCCTTTTTGAATTCCCCATGCATCGAATAGTTTTACTTTTGCAAGAAACCATTGCGTCGACTGTTGTGGATCGTTTGGATTATAAGCGGTAACTTTCGGCAAAAACTTTGGCTCCGCAAATTCAAGAGCACCCGTATTCAACAAAGCATTAATCAATTTAATGATATCTATATCAGATTTATAATGCATTTCATAAATCAAACTTAAATCCACTAATTTCATTCCGTATTCGTTTTTTTCACGAGCAGGTTTTTGATGACGTGGAAAAATTTTATGAATATCTACTTGTCCTATGCTCGTTAATAAATGCTGCACAGAAGGAATATTCACATTTTCATTACTGCATTGCCCACGGTACAGATCTTTTACTTTCAGTACGATGGTTTTCGCGATGTAATCATCGGCAGTTACATTTACGGGCATTTGGTAGCGACTCCCGCTCACCGGATTTCCAGCAAATAATAGGTTCGTAGACAGCACAAGAATGGCTGCCAGCAGTTGTAAAGATTTTCGCATAATTTGTATTGGTTCGTGCATCACGAAGATAGAATTTATCATTGTATCTGCCAAGATGCAACAAAAAAGTATCAACGAATTAACCCATTCCTTACCGGTATTTCTCCCTTTTATTACTTTTCGGATTTACATTCTTCTTAAAAATCAATGTTTTCGATGATAAGTACATAAATATTAACTCCCCATCCATTTAAAATTGAAACGCTAACTGAAATTTAATTTCGGTTTTATGGCTATTTTCAATAGCATCATAACCACTTCCAATAGTTTCTGTTCCAGGATAAATACTTCTTCCGGCTCTAATCCATATGTCCATTCCTCTATAAGGACGAAGTCGCGTCATAAGGTAAATTCGCTTGCCGCTACCATATAGCGGACTAATACTATAACTTCCTGGTATATCTTGTTCATAGCTGTAAATGCGTGTTTCATAACTGTCGGTGGTAAATAATCCTAGACGCAAAGCAAACGAATAGGGTTTGCCCAAGGGTTTATAAATGACATCTTGATAAATTACACTTCCTCCGGTTGTTTCAAGAGTTACATTCTTAACATATTCCACTCTACTTTGGAAGTACCAATCCGTCCCCGACTTAAACTTCACTTGAAAACGATAAGTCTGCGTATTTACAGGAATCAGGACTTCGGCTCCTTGCAGCTGATCAGGATTATTTTGTTCTTTATGAGCGATATGCCATCGAAAATAAACTTCAGTTGTTCGTGAAGGTGTATAATTAAACTGAACAAATTGATCATTACCACGCGATGGCGCACTCACTTGATATTTTAACCAAGGAAAGCTAAACATGTCGCTGTATAAAGATAATTTATATGGTTTAGCGATTACGAATTGCAATCCAACATACGTCCCGTTCTCATTGGTAACTTGAGACCCCTCTCGAAAAGAATTTGCAGTTACCGAGTGATAACCCACTTCATAACGGCGATGCAGTACCGAAATGCTAATCCGCTTATCAACTCCTGCAATTATTCCATTGACCATTGCCTTGTTCATCTTATCATCAATCGCCACTTCACCAAACACATTGATATTTTTAATTAGCCCCGCATAATTAATTCCCTGATTGAAAAAATTATTCCCTTGCGCGTCGTGAATTTCATAGACATCACTACCCGCATATAAAGGTTCGCTATAACGTATCCATTGCGCAGTATATCCTATCTTCCAACCTCCCGATTTTACACCAACATTAGTTCCTACGATAGTTTGAGTACTGTTTCCTTTCCCTTCCATTTCACTATCGTTACGATGATAGCCATCGGTTTGAACAGCGCTAATGAGATCTCCTTGCAAGCTGTCGGATTTAATTGACACATCTGCTTTCTGATGACTGAACCAACCATCCATATTCAAAGACTTAAAAACAGTATGCGCGGCAAACCCTCTATAAAATCCATATTCACCACACGAACTATAAGGACGAATGCCTAACCCTTGTTTTTTCACCAACACTGTTTCAGATCCTTTTCCGAATGACAAACCCGACCATGCTACCAAACCTTGACCATATTGCAATTGATAATCGCCAATTACAAACGACTTTAAAATCCTATTTGGAACAACAAATAAATGCATAGAATAAAAATCGAAACCATTTTTATGATTTCCTGTGAAGAAACTTTCTCCTGCGTCTTTTTCTCCAGTAACATTAAAACTAAAATAAGAGCCTGCGGAATAGCGGTATCGACTATACAGCTTCCAAGCACTGCCATCGTATTTTTTTATTCCGTTTTCATCTTTCAGATACCCCTGTTGTTGCTCGAGCAATTGTTGTGCGCGCATCCATAATTTAGAATTGCTATTTTTAAGTAAAGACTTCGGTCTTAATTTCTCATCTACTAACGGTTTTCCAATTCGCAAATAAGGAAGTAGCTGCTGTATTATTTGCATATCAAAATAATCGAGCGTCTGGATTTCTTCTAGAGCGATGAAGTTACCGAATAGTTTTCGGTGTTGAAGAATTTCGAGAACCTGCACGGGATCAAAAATTCCAAATGCCGACATTTCCTCCTCCGTTGAATAATTCAAATCGATTGGATGTTCTTTCAACTGCGCTTTCATCTCTTCGATCTCGGTAAAATCAGTTTCACCTGATGTTTGAGACGCCATATTTTCTATACGATTTTCAGCAGCATCATCTGGTAATTGCTGTGCTATGCCATACACTGTATCTAACAGTATAAATGCAAAAAACAAAAACTTTTTCATTTATTTCTTAGGAATTAAAAAAAAAAGCGAACAAACAGGCGAAAATCCTAATTGACGATGATAAGAAGTTTCCATCATCATCTTCATCCTTTTATAATACACACCAAAGCCATAAGCCGTCTCCATAGACATCCAATTTACCTCGGTAGAAAAGAAAAATATATTCAATGGCGCATATTTAATTCCATTCCTGATTTGTGGTTTACCCCCCTCGCATTGCATTACCTCAGTGCTTACCGAAAATTGTGGCGAGAAACGATAATCGGCTGCAGCAGAAATAACAATTTGAGAGTAATTTGTCAAAGGATTATACTTCGCTTGTGTAATAGGTATAACGGCCATAACTGCTGTAGTTAATTGAGAAGTTAAGCGGGCCTGCATACCCGCAGTAATCCGATGATGATTTAACGAACCATAGTTCTCTCCAAACTTTATATGATGAACATCCCACCTAATACCCGCGGCAATTTGTTTTCCAAATTTCCTTGAATAGCCAACACCATAATCCTGCTCGCGATAAAGACTAAATCCTCGATCGCTAACGGCAACGGATACCCGATGCTGAATTAAAAATGGCAACGACAATAAAAACATTTTTTTATCGAGCTCTTTAAGCCAATAATTCCGAGTATACCGCAAACCGTATAGCAGTAAAGAATCAGAAGGAAATGCGCCGGGATTACCGATCAAATTCAATTCTTCATCATTCCCCGATGAAAATCTGTTTTTTTCGGGTTGATAAGGAATTTGCGCCAATAGCAAATTTGCTGTAAACACCAACGCGATGGTTAGTGTAAATGATAATTTTTTCATTACAAAAATGATTGCTCCCCCAATGAAAAAGGAAGGAAGTTATTACAAGACTTTAACTAATTACTTCTTTTTTTTAGTTGCCAACTTCTTAGCGGTTTTCTTCACCGGAGTTTTTTTAGTTTGCTCCATTTCCTTAGCGGCCTTCAACACTTTTTCTTTCAATGTATTTTTAAATTCAATAATTTTCTTTAACAAAACTGAGTCGCCAGTCGCCAACATTTGCGCAGCAAGAATACCTGCATTCTGAGCAGCATTCAACGCTACGGTTGCTACAGGAACTCCATTCGGCATTTGCAAGATAGATAGAATAGAATCCCATCCATCGATACTATTCGAAGATTTTACAGGAACCCCAATAACTGGAAGTGGAGTAACGGAAGCCACCATTCCAGGAAGATGTGCAGCGCCTCCAGCACCCGCAATAATTACACGAATACCACGACCAACAGCATCATTTGCATACGCAAACATTCGCTCGGGAGTGCGATGCGCCGAAACCACCGTCATTTCATATGGGATTTGAAATTGCTCTAAAAATTTTGCAGCTTCTTGCATTACAGGAAGATCACTATTACTTCCCATTATTATTCCGACAAGTGGTGTTTTCATTTTTTAATTATTTTATTCGATTAAATTATTGCGTTTGCACTTTCAATTTTTGCAGCACTATTCTCGCGGTTTCAATAGCTTTGGTTAAGTCATTATCGGTAATCGTTACATGTCCCATTTTACGCATTGGCTTCGTCATTTTCTTGCCATACAAATGAACATATACTCCCTCTAAATGCATCACCTCGGTGATTCCATTATAATGCGCTTCTCCTTCGTGACCTTTTTCACCTAATATGTTAATCATTACAGATGGTTTAACAATATCGGTAGCACCAAGCGGCAATCCCAAAATGGCGCGCAACTGTTGCGCATATTGCGACGTAATATTTCCTTCTATCGTTTGGTGTCCGCTATTATGAGGACGCGGCGCTATTTCATTCACCAAGACCTCTCCCTTTTTCGTAACAAACATCTCAACGGCGAGAATGCCCGTCATTCCTGTTTTCTCGATCACCTTACGCGCGATTGCAATCGCTTTATCAGAAATCTCATTATTGATGCGTGCAGGACTATATAAAAATTCAACAAGATTGGCTTCCGGATTAAACTCCATTTCAACTGCTGGATAATGCACAATATTACCTGCTGAATTTCGCGCTACAATTACCGCAATTTCCATTTCAAAATCAATCATCTCTTCTAACACACATGGCGCATCAAAACAGTTTGTTAATGAAGAAGCGTTTTTCAACTTCATCACTCCTTTCCCATCGTAACCACCCTTTCTTAATTTCAGAATAGCAGGAAAACTGTTTATATGATTTTCGAGCGCTGATTTATCATGAATTAGATGAAACGGTGCGGTAGGGATGTTATGTGAAATAAAAAATTCTTTTTGCAACCCTTTATCCTGTACCATTGCTAGCACCTGTGGTTGAGGTAACACCAAAACCCCTTCACTTTCGAGGCGCTGTAATGCACGAATATTTACATGTTCTATTTCGATGGTAAGTACATTCACTTTTTTTCCGAAATTATAAACGGTTTCTTCATCACGAAAATCGCCCTGCACAAACATCTCCGTGAGAAAGCGACAAGGAGCATTCGCATCGGGATCAATTACAGCTGTTGCAATATTCAAATTTACAGCCTCTTGCAACAACATCCTACCAAGTTGTCCGCCGCCGAGTACACCTAACCTAAAATTCTGCCCTGAGAAATTGACCATCATAACGGGGGCAAAAATAACCTTTAAATGATCACTTAAACGATAACAATCGCTTACAATCGTTTATTTTTTTCAGCAGGTTCTATTCAGTATAAATTGATGTCGAATAAATAAAATGAAAACCCAAAGCATGTCACATCTAATTTTAATAAAGACCATCCCACCGATCCGCTTGACTCTTTTTATCTATAACTACCTCTATTCCATGTTTTTAATAAAACATTCGTCCTCATTTATTTATCACATCCTAGAAAAACAGAATTTAAAGCGAACCGTCTTTTATCAAATTTTTAGGTCGCGTTTCAACCATTTCAAAGAACAAAAAAGTAAAATGGTTATACAATTCTTGCTGCATTTACGATACGAACGTAGCTGGGTTAGCGTTTATTCGTCTTTACGCTACTGATTAACAGCTAAATAAATGCATTGAAAAACGTTAACAATCAATACTAGGCGGCTCAAAGTATCTTCTTAGGTTTTTCAAATTCATCCCATCAATTTGCTCTCATTTGCCTACCTTCGTGCCTTCTTATGGAAAAAGAAGTACAAATACACGACAAAACGTTTGTTCCATTCATTTCGGCACCACAATTACAAGCAAGAATAGCTGAATTAGGTACTCAAATTAATGAAGAATTGAAGGGCAAGCGTCCTTTGATAGTAGGAGTATTAAACGGCTCTGTCATTTTCATGGCCGATTTATTACGAGTTATCCAACTTCCTTGTGAGATTGCTTTTATTAGAGTGAGTTCGTACTCTGGTACTGAGAGCACAGGAACAATAAAAAATGTGATTGGCTTAACAGAAGACATTTCGGGTCGTGATATTATTCTAGTAGAAGACATAATTGATACGGGTGATACAGCCAAATATTTACTTGATGACTTCAAAAGTAAAAATCCGGCAAGCATTCATTTTGCAACCCTTCTATTTAAACCTGCATCATTGCGCCAGGACGTTAAACCTGACTATGTAGGATTTGAAATTCCTCCAGCTTTCGTAGTGGGCTATGGACTCGACTATGACGGATTAGGAAGAAACCTCGCTGACATCTACCAACTTAAAAGTTAATAATCAGTCATGTTAAATCTAGTACTCTTCGGCCCTCCTGGAGCAGGTAAAGGAACTCAGTCTGCCAAGCTTATTGAAAAATATCAACTTGTACATTTATCAACAGGAGATATTTTCCGTGCCAACATAAAAGGCGGAACGGAATTAGGAACTCGTGCAAAACAATACATGGACCAAGGCCAATTGGTTCCTGACGAAGTTACCATTGGAATGCTTGAGTCGGAAGCCAATAAATATCCTGAAACAAAAGGATACATCTTCGATGGTTTCCCTCGCACGCCAGCGCAAGCAAAAGCGCTTGATGCTTTCCTATCTACAAAAGGAACAGGAATTAAACGAATGCTTGCACTTGAAGTAGAAGAGGAAGAACTAAGAATACGATTATCGCTAAGAGGAAAAGATTCTGGCCGCATCGACGATCAAGATGCTACCGTTGTACAAAATCGCATTGACGTATATCGTAACGAAACTGAACCTGTACGCGATTACTACATGGATCAAAAAAAATATACGGGCATAAATGGCATCGGTACAATCGATGAAATTTTTGACCGATTATGCAATGCTATCGACGCGCTGTAATTTCAATTTATATTTCTATTTATACTTTCCCAATTTATCATGTCCGGTTCCAACTTCGTTGATTATGTAAAAATCTGTTGCCGCTCAGGAAAAGGCGGACCAGGTTCAACACATTTCCATCGCGATAAACTCACAGCTAAAGGTGGTCCCGATGGCGGTGATGGTGGCCGTGGAGGGCATATTATCATTCGTGGTAATGCCCAATTATGGACACTCCTCCACTTGAAATACCGTAAACATGTATTAGGTGAAGATGGTGTATGTGGCAGTAGCGGATTGAAAACTGGTGCCGATGGAACCGATTTAATACTTGATGTTCCTATTGGGACTATTGCGCGCGACGAAGAAAGTGGAGAAATAGAATTTGAAATTTCTGAGGAGGGACAAGAAGTAATTTTAGTGGCCGGAGGCCGAGGAGGAAAAGGAAATAATCACTTTAAATCATCAACCCTTCAAACACCACGCTTTGCACAGCCAGGAGAACCAGGACAAGAGCTATGGAAAATTCTTGAGCTTAAATTACTAGCCGACGTTGGATTAGTAGGATTTCCTAATGCAGGCAAATCAACACTACTCTCTGTAGTATCGGCAGCAAAACCTGAAATAGCAGATTATCCATTTACTACAATCGTTCCTAACCTTGGTATAGTACGCTACCGCGACAGTCAATCGTTTGTGATGGCCGATATTCCGGGAATTATCGAAGGAGCATCTGAAGGAAAAGGATTAGGAACACGATTCTTAAGACATATAGAGCGAAACTCCGTATTGCTTTTCATGATTCCAGTTGACACGAAAGACATCAGACAGGAATATGCTATTTTATTGAAAGAGTTAAGTCAGCATAACCCAGAACTCATCGACAAACGTCGCGTAATTGCCATTACTAAGTGTGATATGATTGACGATGAATTACAGGCTGCTATAATGAATGAAATTCCAGAAGATAAAATGCAGGATAATATGAAAGTACCTGTTTTATTTATTTCATCTGCTACAGGAAAAGGAGTTACCGAATTGAAAGATGTACTGTGGTCGATGATGAACGAACAATCATTCTTATCACGTTAACGCCTTACCGAAATGCTTGAGATATTGCGGGGAATCGATACGAAGCTTCTTCTCGCTATTAATGGCGCGCATTCTCCAACACTTGATTTTATAATGTTTTGGATCAGTGATCGACTGATATGGATTCCTTTTTATTGTTGGCTATTATTTTCACTATATCGTATTTATTTAAAAGATACTTTATGGATTCTTCCAGCGATTGGTATAATGGTAACTGTGAGTGATCAGTTTTCGGTGCTAATAAAAAATAATGTAGCACGATTGCGCCCATGTCATGAGCCTACGATTTCAAACATTATTCATTTGGTAAAAAATTATTGTGGCGGCCAATATGGGTTCTTCAGTTCGCATGCATCCAATTCAATTTCGCTAGCTGTATTTGTAATAATGATGCTTCCTAAAACAAAAACTGCTATTCGATATCAGCTTATTGCATTTGTAATAATGATTGGATATAGCCGCGTTTATCTAGGGGCTCATTATCCAGGTGATGTTATTTCGGGATGGATCTTTGGAGCATTCTTCGGATGGATGACTGCCACATTGCTAAAAAAGAAAATTTCTCCAATTATAAATAAATAAAAGATGATTATTTTTCTTCTATCCTCAACCGTTAGTAAAAACATGATTCATATGTATCGCAAAATCCCGTTTTTTCTCTTACTGTTCATTACAATAACAGCGCATTCGCAAAATAAAATACACGCTTCAACGAAACCTAAATTAGTGATCGGAATTGTTGTTGATCAAATGCGTGCAGATTATATCAGCAAATATAAAAGCAAACTTGGAAGCGGAGGATTTATAAAACTTGCTACTCAAGGATATCAATGTCGCAATACTAATTATAATTATGTGCCTACCTACACTGGTCCAGGACATGCAAGTATATACACAGGAACAACACCCACAATACATGGAATCGTTGCCAATGAATGGTTCGATCGCACTGAAAATGATACTATATATTGTGCAGAAGATAAAAATGTAAAAGGAGTAGGTTCGGATAACAATGCCGGAAAAATGTCGCCAAGGCGATTATTAAGCACTACTATTACCGACGAATTACAATTAACAAATCAAGGTAAATCAAAAGTAATCGGCATCTCGTTAAAAGATCGTGGGGCGATATTACCAGCAGGACGATCAGGCGATGCAGCTTATTGGTACGATGGAACAACAGGAAATTGGATCAGCAGCACTTGGTACATGAACGAATTACCTAAATGGACAAAAGATTTCAATGAAAGAAAATGGCCTGATTACTATTTATCGAAACCATGGTCTACCACATTCCCATTAAACAATTATACCGAAAGCGATCCTGATGACAGTCCGTATGAACAACCATTCAATGGTGAAGCAAAACCCGTATTCCCTCACAATCTTCCAGCTTTGAGGGGGAATAGTTTTGATTTAATACGACGTACTCCGTTTGGCAATACAATGACAAAAGATCTAGCTATTTCTGCGATATCAGGAGAAGAATTAGGAGCGGATAGTATCACCGATTTTTTATGTATTAGTTTCTCCGCAACAGATTACGTAGGTCATCAATTCGGAACCGATGCAATCGAATTAGAAGATACTTACATTCGATTAGATAGAGATATTGCTGACTTGCTTCAATACCTCGATACACATATTGGTAAGGGAAATTATTTAATATTTCTCACAGCAGATCACGGTGCCGTTGTAAATCCACAGTCGTTAATCGACAAAAAAATAGAAGCAGGTTTTAGCGATCCAAAAGCAATAGCCGATACTGTAAAATATTTTTTACATAGTAAATACGGAAGCAGCGAATTTTTACAAAGCTATTTGAATGATCAATTTTATTTAAACAGAACGAAAGTAGATTCGGCAAACATCAATATTTGCGAGATGCAACAAGGCATTGCTGACTTCATACGCTATAAAATAAACGGACTGCAAGATGTGCTAACTTCGTGCAATACATCAAGTACAGAATACAACGAGCCCTTCAGAAATAAAATACAGAAAGGTATGCAACCAAAAAGATCGGGAGATGTTGTGTTATTGTTTTCACCAGGCTGGACCGATAAACTTTTTGGTAACGGAAAGCAAGGAACAACACACGGATCACCTTATCCTTACGATACGCATGTACCATTAATTTGGTACGGATGGGGTATTCATCCAGGCGCGTGCACAAGAGCAATTAATATCCCTGACATTGCGCCTACACTAAGTTTTTTATTAGATATTGGAATTCCGAACGGATGCACAGGAAAGGTAATTGAAGAAATTGCAAAGTAAAGAATCGTTGTAACAATTAATAGCAGGAACAAACAGTTTCTCAAATTGCAACATCCATAGAAAAATAAAAATAAACGTTATTAGAGCATTGGGGAAACCTTAAATAAATCTGAATCGCAAAACTTCATCCTGTCATTAACAACAAGTACTATCTTTACACACATGAATTTACTAACCCTGTTATTTCTAGAAAGCTTAGGTGGCGGAGAGCTAATGGTAATTATGCTCTTTGTACTGATGTTTTTCGGCTCAGCTAAAATCCCCGAACTAGCCAAAGGGCTTGGGAAGGGAATGCGTCAATTTAAAGATGCCATGAACGGAGTACAGAATGAAATCAAATCTGGAATGAATAATATTGAACAGGAAGTAAATAAAATAAAAGACGACGTAGCGAAAGAATCGCCTAAAATGCCTTTTATAGAAAGTCATCCAATGGCGCAAGCAAAATCTGCAGACACTACAGAATCAGAAATGAAAAGTACTGATGTTGCGAATGAATCAGAAACAAAAAATGAAGTTATTCAAGGCAGCAAAGCATCCACTGAAAAATAAAATAGTACAACCCAAAAGTACTAGCCCCTTTTAACCTTCGGGGCTTTTTTTATAATATAATTCATGCGTTATCAATTTTTAAGTATTACATCTCAATACTTTATAGCACGGATGAGCTAAAACAATAAAGGAAACTATTTTTATGCGCAAAGTTTCCATAGTTTTGCACCCGTAATCATGGAGAGCTCAATTTACCCCCAATGTAGAATATTAGAAGGCGCCCAAAAGCTATTTAGCCGATTTGGGTTGAAGAGCGTTACCATGGACGATATCGCTAGGGATCTTGGCGTTTCAAAGAAAACCATTTATCAACTTTATGCCGATAAAAACGAATTGGTAAAGGCCTATATCGGCAAAGAGCGAGAAGAGCACACCAAAATTATTGAAGAGATTGGAAAGAATGCTAAAAATGCAATTGAAGAAATCATATTAACGATGCAATTCATGAGCAAAACATTTAACCGAATTAATCCAAATTTGTTTTATGATATGCAGAAATACCACCCTGAATCGTGGGCAATATTCCGTGAATTTAAAGAGAAATTCCTAACGAAAGTAGTAATACAAAATATCGAAAAAGGAAAATCAGAAGGGCTATATCGCGCTGACATCAACACTAAAATTATGGCACAATTCAGACTTGAACAAGTTGATATGGCGATGAATCCTTCTGTTTTTCCTGCCGATAAATACAATCACTCAGAAGTACAAATGCAATTACTCGACCACTTCATGCATGGCATTTGCACTTTAAAAGGTCATAAGTTAATTAACAAATATAAACAGATCGAAGAAGAATAATTTTTGATTCATAAATAACGTAAACGAATAAAGAAAATTATTCATTTAATATAGCATTGTAGATTCAAAATATTTGAAGTATCACAGTAAAGAATAAAACAGAAATTCACATACTAAACATCATCATAACAATTATGAAAAAAGTCCTGACACTTAGTTTCTTCCTGCTATCAGTAATGATTATGCAGGCACAGGATTCAAACAACTCATTTACCCTGAAGCAGGCAGTAGATTATGCACTAACTAATCAGCAAAACGTAAAAAATGCTTTGCTCGATGAAAAAATTGCTCAACGTAAAGTAGATGAATTAATCGGCGTAGGAACTCCGCAAATTACAGGAAGTGCCGATTTCAATAAATTTATTGAACTACCTACTTCTTTCATTCCTGGTGAATTTTTCGGTGGTAAATCAGGCGAATACCTTGGTGTTAAATTCGGGCAACCTTATACATCGAGTGCAGGCATTTCAGCCTCTCAACTTTTATTCGACGGTTCGTATATGGTAGGATTGCAAGCCACTCGCACTTACCGTGAATTAAGTAAAAAAGCTACAGCGCAAACAAAAACAGAAACAGCAGTAAATGTAAGTAAAGCCTATTATGGTGCTTTAGTTTCTGATGCTCGACTTGAAATTATTCAAGCCAATATTGATCGTGTAACTAAATTATATAGCGACACAAAAGCATTAAATCAAAATGGATTAGTCGAAAAAATTGATGTTGATCGTATTGAACTTTCATTAAACAACTTAAAAGTGGAGAAAGAAAAAATTACGCGCTTCAAAGATTTGAGCTATGCGTTATTGAAATTCCAAATGGGATTTGATCCACACCAACTTATCAACTTAGCTGACAAACTCGACGAATCAGTACTTCAAAATGTTGTAATGACCGATTCAGTAGATGCCAACAAGCGACCTGAGTTTGCCTTGGCCACAATTCAACGTAAGTTACAAGAACTCGACTTGAAAAGATACAAGTCAACTTATTATCCAAGTTTAATTGCATTTGGATCAGCTAGCTATAATGCATCCCGTAATGAATTTAATTTTTTTGATACACAATACAAATGGTACCCCACTGTAGTTGCCGGTTTAAAACTATCTATTCCGATTTGGGACGGTTTGCAGAAACAAGCCAAAATCTCGCAAGCTAGTTTAGCTCTTGAAAAAGTGAATAACTCCATTTCTCTATTAAAAAACAGTTTTGCGTTAGAATACGAATCAGCTAAAAGCAATTACGAAAACAGCTTGTCGTCATTGAAAACCGTAAAGAAAAATCAAGAATTAGCGGCTGAAATATCGAGAGTATCGAAAATAAAATACGATAACGGAGTAGGTTCTTCTCTTGAATTAGTTGATGCCGAAAGTTCAGTAAAAGAAGCAGATGCTAACTATTTTAATACCCTTTATGATGCTATCATTTCTATAATAGAATTGCAAAAAACCTTAGGCACAACGGGCTACTAATACTTTATCCAATAACAATCACTTATATTACACATATGAAGAATTTTGCATATATTTTGCTAACACTAGCATTTTTGTCGTCGTGCTCTTCTGACGAGTTAACGAAAAAAAAATCGGAGCTTGCAAGTTTAAAATCGCAAGAATCAGAAATCAAATCAAAAATTTCTACACTTGAAAAAGATATCGTTAAACTTAGTGGTTTAAAAACAACCGCTCCGCATGAAGTAACGATAACCAATATGGCTTCTTCAACTTTCAATCATTTTATTGAAGTTCAAGCTCACGTAGATGGTGACGAAAACATCTCTGTAAGTGCAGAAGTGCCAGGAACAATAAATAAAATAAATGTTAAAGTAGGCGACCAAGTAACGAAAGGAAGTGTATTAGCGGAACTCGAAAATCAAACCTATATTAAGTCTTTAGATGAATTACAAAATGCTCGCGACTTTGCAAACACGCTTTATCTTAAACAAAAATCGCTTTGGGATCAAAAGATAGGAACCGAGGTTCAATTTTTACAAGCTAAGAATTCTCTTGAATCAATCGATCGGAAAATTTCAACTGTTCGAGAACAAATTTTAATGACAAAAATCAAAGCTCCGATAACAGGTACTGTTGATGCAATGGAATTAAAAAAAGGACAAATGTTTGCGCCAGGAATGCCAGGAATACGCGTAGTGAACCTCGACGAACTAAAGATAAAAGCAGAAGTTGCGGAAGCATACATCTCTAAAGTAAAAAAGGGCGACGACGTTGAAATAAATTTCCCTGACATGGAACAAAGCATCAAAGCAAAAATCACTTATTCAGGAAAAGTAATTGATCCGTTAAATAGAACTTTTAATGTGGAAATCATAATAACACAAAAAAGTATTGAATTACACCCTAACATGGTTGCCATTATTAAAATTGCAGATTATGTAGCCAAGGATGCATTTATTTTACCAGCAAGTGTTGTGCAAACAACTCCTGAAGGAAGTTATGTATTTGTTTCAGATGGAAAATTTGCTAAAAAGAAAGTAGTTTCTATAGGTAAAAACTACAAAGGCCAAGTTGAAATAACCGAAGGTTTATCGGCAGGTGATCCTGTAATTACAATGGGCTACCAAGATTTAGTTGATGGCCAACCAATCAAACAATAATCAATATTTTTTTTACTTACTAAACGCTCACGTCAATGAAAGACGTCTTCAAAGAATTTAAACCCAGCAGTTGGGCTATTAATAATAAAACCACCATTTATATATTAACGGTGATTATTACTTTAGCAGGTATTGCAACATATAATAGTCTTCCGAAAGAGAACTTCCCCGATATTACCTTACCGCAAATTTTTGTAAGCGTAGTATATCCAGGAACCTCTCCGGCCGATATGGAAAACCTGATAACAAAGCCCATTGAAAAACAAATCAAAGGTATATCAGGAGTAAAAAAGGTGAAAAGCAATTCGGTTCAAGATTTTACGAGCATCATTATAGAATTTAACACCGATGTAGATGTTGCTACCGCTAAGCAGAAAGTAAAAGATGCTGTTGACAAAGCGAGAACGGATTTACCAAATGATTTAGATCGCGATCCAGCTGTTACAGATATTAATTTCAGTGAAATTCCGATTTTATTCGTTAATATCTCTGGAGACATTGAGTTAAATAAACTCAAAAAATACGCCGACGATATTAAAGATAAAATCGAAGGAATGAAAGAAATTACCCGCGTAGATATGGTAGGTGCACTCGATCGTGAGATTCAAATTAACGTTGACATGTACAAAATGCAAGCAGCGAAAATCACGATGAATGATATTGCCAATGCAGTGAAATATGAAAATATGACCATTTCTGGAGGAACTGTTTCTGAAGATGGGATCAAACGTGTATTGTCAGTAAAAGGTGAGTTCAAAGATGTAGAGCAAGTAAAGAATATTGTTATTGGTGCTACCGGTGGCGCTCATGTTTATTTAAAAGATATTGCAGATATTAAAGATGCATTCAAAGAACAAGAGAGCTTTGCACGTCTAGATGGCAAGAATGTAATTACCCTCAATATAGTAAAACGTTCTGGATACAATCTCATCGACGCTACAGATAATATTAAAAAAACGGTAGATGAAATGCATGATACGCAATTGCCTGCCAACCTTAAAATCACATTAACTGGCGACCAAAGTGATGCAACACGTACTACATTACATGATTTGATTAATACTATCATTATCGGTTTCATTCTTGTATTAATTATCTTAATGTTCTTTATGGGAACTACGAATGCTTTCTTCGTAGCGATGAGTGTTCCGTTATCAATGTTTGTAGCGTTTCTCTTTATGCCAGTGTTAGGATTTACAATGAACATGATTGTATTATTTTCGTTCCTTCTTGCACTTGGAATTGTAGTTGACGATGCTATCGTTGTAATTGAAAATACACATCGTATTTTCGAAAATGGCAAGCGACCCATAAAAGAAGCAGCTAAAATGGCGGCCGGAGAAGTATTCCTTCCTGTTCTTAGCGGCACCCTTACCACCCTTGCTCCTTTCGTTCCGCTCGCCTTCTGGAAAGGCGTTATTGGGGAGTTTATGTTTTATCTTCCAATTACATTAATCGTAACATTAACAGCATCCTTAATAGTTGCCTATATTATTAATCCAGTGTTTGCTGTTGGCTTTATGAAACCTCATCATGATGATGAACATACTAAACCTACTGTAACGAAAGGATTGAAGATATCCTCCATACTATTTGCAGCAGTGGGTACCATCTTTCATTTTGCAGGATCACACGCGATAGGAAATTTTTCTTACCTCATTATTATTTTTAGCTACCTGAATCATTTCTTTATTCAAAAAATTATTTGGAAGTTCCAAAATCATTCATGGCCGAAATTTAAAATATGGTATGGTAAAAAACTAGATTGGTGCTTACAACATACGCGAACTTTGTTAGTAGCCACTATTATAGTTTTTATCGGTTCTTTCATGGCATTCAAAGCTAGAGCTCCTAAAATGGAATTCTTCCCAAGTGCCGATCCGAACTTTATTTATGCATATATCAAACTACCTGTAGGAACCGATCAGCTTTACACCGATTCAGTAACTCGAATAGTTGAACAACGTGTGATGCAAACTTTAGGGAAGGATAATAAAATTGTTACTTCCGTAATTTCTAACGTGGCAGTAGGAACAAACGATGCTAATGAATTTGATCCTTCTGTTCAGTCTAACAAAGGAAAGATCACCATCGCATTCAAAAAATTCTCTGAACGTAACGGAGAATCTTCTGCCAAATACCTCGACAAAATTCGTAATGCTGTTAAAGGAGTTCCTGGAGCTGAGATTACTGTTGATCAAGAAAAAGGCGGACCTCCAGTTGGTAAACCTATTAATATCGAAATTAGGGGTGATAAGTTTGAAGATTTAGTGGCTACAACTGCTCGATTGCAACGCTATCTTGATTCATTAAATATTCCTGGAGTAGAACAATTAAAAAGCGACTTCGATGCAAGCAAACCTGAAATCGTATTTAATATCAACCGCGAACGTGCAAATCGTGAAGGCATTAGTACTGGACAAATCGGAATGGAAATTCGGAATGCCGTTTTCGGAAATGAAGTTTCTAAATTTAGAGATGATAATGATGAATATCCTATTCAATTGCGTTATGCTTATAACCAACGTATTGATGTGGATGCATTAAACAATTTAAAAATTACGTATCGCGATATGAATAAAGGTGGAGTTGTTCGCCAAGTGCCATTATCTTCTTTCTGTGACATCTCCTACGCTACTACTTACGGTGGTATTAAGCGTATTAATCAGAAACGTGTAATTACATTAAGTTCGAACGTTCTTCGCGATTACGATATGCAAGGAGTTGTAACCAACGTGCAAAATGAAATCAAAAACTTTCAAAGCCCCAATGGGGTTGAAGTAGCTTTAACCGGACAACAAGAAGAGCAAATGGAAACATTTATCTTTCTTATAACAGCATTGATGGTTTCGTTCGGATTGATCTTCTTAATTCTTGTAACACAATTCAACTCGCTAAGCAAATCTCTAATTATTCTAGTGGAAATTTTCTTTAGCTTAATTGGAGTTTTCCTAGGATATGCCATCACTGGAATGACTATTAGTACGGTTATGATGGGAATCGGTATTGTAGCATTGGCCGGTATTGTAGTTCGTAACGGGATTCTCTTAGTAGAGTTCACAGATCTTTTACGTGAACAAGGTATTGAAACGTACGAAGCTATATTAGAAGCTGGAAGAACTAGAATGACTCCTGTATTATTGACGGCATGTGCTACCATTTCAGGGCTTTTCCCTTTAGCGGTAGGATTAAATATCGACTTCAACGAACTATTGACAACAGGAAATCCTCATATTTTCTTTGGAGGTGACAGTGTTGCATTCTGGGGACCATTATCATGGACAATGATTTTCGGATTGAGTTTTGCCACATTCTTAACATTAATCCTTGTTCCAGTAATGTATTTAACAATTGAGAAACTAAAATCACGATTTAATCGTTTGATAGAGAGATTTGGTGCATAATTAAAAATTATGCTCAAATGATTTAATGCAAGTAGGTTGTGTTAGGTAGCAGAAAGGCTTCGCGGGAAACAGCGAGGCCTTCTGCGTTTTTAATTGATATTAAAATGTAAACACTTAATAAATGACACATCTCATTATTTGAATTTATATGCAATGCTGTATGTAATTTTGTTTCATGTCAACACATAAATTTAAACCGGAAAGTTTGATGATGTCGTATGGCTTCAAGCCGGCCTTATCGGAAGGAGCTATTAAATCACCCATATTCCAAACCTCCACATTTGTTTTCAAAAGTGCCGAAGAGGGAAAAGCTTTTTTTGAAGTTGCGTACGGACTTCGAGAAAAAAGAAAAGGCGAAAAACTAGGACTTATTTACAGTCGTATAAATAATCCGGATTTAGAAATCCTAGAAAACCGACTTACCCTATGGGATGAAGCCGAAGAGGCGGCTGTATTTGAGAGTGGAATGGCGGCAATTTCTACTGTTTTTCTTGAGTTCTTGAAGCCGGGAGATTTATTGTTATTTAGTACACCACTTTATGGAGGAACTGATCATTTTATTCATGACTTCTTACACAAAATCGGAATTCATACCGTCGCTTTTAAGCCCGGGCAAAATGAAGCTGAAATCCGTAATATCATTAACAAAACTGGCAATGCCGATAAGCTATCTATGATTTTTATTGAAACGCCGGCAAACCCTACAAGCGCATTAATTGATATTGCGCTTTGTAAAAAAATTGCCAACGATTACAGCAAAGTAAACAAAGTATTGGTAGCAGTGGATAATACATACATGGGTCCATTATGGCAACATCCTTTAAAGCACGGAGCTGATTTTTCTTTGTATTCGGCAACGAAATATATTGGAGGACATAGCGATGTAATTGCGGGTGCGTGTTGCGGAAGCAAAGATGTAATTACTCGCGTAAAAACATTACGAACATTTTTGGGTAACATGGCTGCCCCTCATACAGGATGGCTTTTAATGCGAAGTTTAGAAACATTGAAAGTGCGCATGGAACAACAAGCATTAAACGGAGTAAAAGTTGCTGAATTTTTAAATGCACATCCGAAAGTAGAAAAAGTTTACTACCTCGGATTAATTCCTGAAGGAACTGAAGAATATATCATTTATAAAAAGCAATATAGTTCGCCTGGTGCTATGGTATCTTTTGATATTAAAGGCGGTGAAGCGCAAGCCTTTTGTTTACTGAATTCACTTAAGCTAATAAAGTTGGCCGTAAGTTTGGGAGGAACCGAATCGCTAGCCGAACACCCTGCAACCATGACGCATGCTGGAGTTGATCCGCATCACAGAGAAGAAATGCGTATAACTGAAAAGCTAATACGATTATCAATAGGAGTAGAAAACTACAAAGATATCATATGGGATTTAGAGCAAGCATTGCAACAAGTTGTCTCTTCCTGAAAAAAGTTGAATCGGATTAAATTCAAAAATTACATTAAATTAAACCTCGAAAGTAAAAACTTTCGAGGTTTTTTCTTCCATTTCTTTATTGATATTTCTTATTGTAAATGAGATTGAATTGGAGTTAACATATTACAACTTAAATTTTATTCCGTATGTCCATACCGCTAGGAAATAATTTATCTTACGGCACCCTGTTTCTCATAAATTCATTTAACAGATTTAATACAATTTTTCGAACACATTATTTTATTTATTTATTTCGGGATTGTTCTTCATGTAAACGTAGAAGGGACACTTTAAAATCATTTTTATTTCTTTTAAAGAATGATTTCTCGAAAAAGAAACCGTGAGCCTTGGCTATTTTGGCCAATAGAATAACTATAATTGCAAATACGGAACGAAACATTACATAAAATTTGGATTATTAATGAAACTTTTTGTAATATAGTAGTTCTAACTAAACTACATTGGGATCCCGAGACCTGGAAATCGAAGCCGAACGCAAAGCGAAATTTATGTCGCTTTACGATCCGCTGCATGAGCGGCTAGTTCGCTTTGTGCAAACAACGGTCTGGGATCGAGAAGAAGCTCAGGATATTGTATCCGAAACGATCTTAGCTGCATTTGAACATTTTGACAAAGTTCGTCATCATGAAGCCTTTTTGTATTATCTGTTCACGATAGCAAAACGGAAAATAAACAGACGCTATACACAACAAAAGCGGTTATCGGGTATGTCGGAAGAAATTATTGAACGCACACCAGATACGAGTTCGGATGTACATAGGAAAATCCAGGTAAAAGAGTTGAGAAATGCTATTACAAAGCTTCCTGACAAATACAGAGAACCATTAGTATTATTTGAGTTTAGTGGATTAAGCATAAAAGAAATTGCCGGCATCACCGAACTATCGGAGAACGGCGTTAAAAGCCGATTATTAAGAGCACGTCAGCAACTATCTGAACTACTTGAAGGAACATTACATGAGCGAACTACGTGATAACATGCCGGAGAATCACGAACCGGTGAAAGGTGAAACAGGAAATACACAACTCGATGGCCTATTTAATGAGATAGCAACTGAACCGCTGCTATTTTCTAAAGAAGAAGCTATTGAAATAATTGGTGCCGTTGCAATTGCTGACGCTACTACAACAACTATTAATCGCACGGTTGTAGTTGGAGGCGCTATTCTATTAACAGCATTAGCGGGTTGGTTATATTACCAATTCGGTAATACCGATGCTGTACATGCCATTCCTAAAAGTAATACTGTTGAGGTTAAACCAATACAAGCAAACAACAATACAACATCAACAACCGCAACATCGGCATCCAACATAGAAACAATTGCTACGAATAAAAATAGTAGTAATGTTCAATTATCGACTGTAACGAAAAACACTGCTATCTCAATTGAAAAAACAACTCAGTTAGCCAATAATATAACTATTGTTGGGGCGAAAGAAGACAAAGCAGCTAAAGAGAATAGCCTATTAGCGTCTGAAAAAATCGTTACCTCAAAAGCAAGTGAATTAAAAACGGAATACAACCAACGTAAATCAATTGTATTAGTAACGAAATCGAACAAGAAAGCAATAGGGAAATTAATTCTAAACAAATCACCTAAGCCAATAATAGGTACGTTGACTTTGCAAAAAGAAAGCGAAACCTCTTTATTCTCAAAGACAAAAGTAATTCAACGATTTTATGCCGACGGATCTGCAACAGTAGCATTTGAGTACAATAAAGAACCTGCATTATTTACAATTAACCCACGCGGAATAGAAGAGTTAACTATTAACAATAAACTCATTAAATCTGATGAATATTATTTATACGAAGAAATAGCCTCTGAGGCTTTTCGCAGAGCTAAAATTGAACCATTATCGGGACCAACACATGATGCAAAAGTTATTGGTGATATTCCTGGCATTATGACTAATGCATTAGTTCGTCGAAATTTAATTAATGCCGACGAAAAATTTGACTTTGTTTTAACGGGAGCGAATGCCTTCCTCAACGGCAAATTACTAGACGAAAACCAGCACCTCGATCTATTGCAAGTTTATCAAAATGCGAACGGAAAATCATTGCCGAAAGAAGTTAGATTTAACGTGAAGCAATAGACAATATTAATTAATTATTTTAACTGATGATTTAGTATTGAAAGAAAATGAGTTACGTATAGAAACAAAAACTGAAAGAGCGGCGACAATGTCACTGCTCTTTTTTATTAATTCGAATTTTCTTTTTGAATTAATAAAAAAGTTTAAATAATATCGCTACAAAAAATTAGGAAAAGTTGTAATTGTATTTAATAATAAGTATATAAACTAATAAATCTATTTCAAGAAATCGAAATCAGAAACCAACATGTAATTAAACGATTATAAATGCTTGTATGTGGAATATTAAAAATGCAAACGATAAATTTGTCGTGGGGAGGGCGGTGTGGTGGCCCCCTAAGCAACCTATAAAATTCGAACCGAATCACTCTTTTTTTGAGATCTAATATTTCATTACAGCTCTTTTCACCCATTCAATTAAGCTTCCTTTCTTTTTACAAAAAGCTTTTCCAACTTTTAGAAGTTAAAAATAACCGCAGCAACAGTGCCCGAAATTCCTAAACTCATATTCTTTTTCTCATATTTGCAACATGAAATTAAAATTATTGCTTAGCCTCGTTTGTATGGTGGTTGGTGTAAGAACTGCGCAAGGTCAAGAAGGAAGATTAATAAGAACCGACTTATTCAACATCCCAACTTCAAAATTTGAACAGGCATCTGGATTTACTTTTAAAATTGCAGCCGATTCGAAAGAAAATATTGCGTTTAATGCTTGTTCATTACCTTGGGTATTCATCTTTAATATCGTGGGTGAACAAATTGATAGCATAAAACTTCCCAGCGATAAGTGTGTTAGAACTTTGGAATATGACGAGAACGATAATTTAATTATTATGGATAACGATGAGGCTAGAATCTATCGCTACGATTCAAATTCACGCAAGCTAGAAACAATCAACTATACTAAACCAGAAGATTGGTTCAAAATCCTGAACCACTATTACCGAAACTTCGACCTACCCTCTATCCCTACTTATTATAGTAACAATGATTACTTGCAAGATTTTTATTTCACTCGCTTCCCCTACTCTTATAATTTGTATTTAAATTATAAGGATGGATATATTTATCAAGCGCATTACAATTTCATTAAACGCATCGACAACCATAAAGCATATGCGAATTTGAAAAAAGAAGACTATTGGTTTAGTGATAATATCACTCCGAAAAGTAAAATTCTTTTTATCGACGAAGAAAATAAATCAACTGTTTATTACGATCGTTTTTACAATCTTATTTACGAGAACTTTGCCTCCGGAAAACTAATGATTAATCCAGCATTAGGAACAAACAGCGAACCAGCACGCTTCGACTACTGCACAAATCTTCAACAAAAGAAAATTTTCGGAATTAGCGGATTCAATAAAAAATGGATTAGTATCTCGAGCTGGAGTTATTAAAAAATTTCGACATCCTAAGTATGCTTTCACACTAGTATTTTGATCCCTCTTTTAGGTTCGACTTTCAATTGGGTTTCTAATCAATGTCGTGCATCTATTTTAGGATTACTTTCTTTTCACAAATTTAGGCAGACTATATTCCTCGTAAACATTTTGATCAAATCTCAACAGAAAGTGTTGCTATAAACCTCTATTTTTTTGCGTTCGATTACATAATTGTAAATGGAGATTAAATCAATCTTACTGCCCAAATTACTATTTCCCCCACCCCCATCTAAATTAAAAAATACCTAGTGCGTTTTCTTGCATATTGAAAAACACTCAAAACATCACTTTACACAAATGCAAAAAGCCGTCCCGTTAAACGAGGCGGCTTTTTATATTTTTAATAATCAGGAATTAAGCCTGAGCAATAATTTCAAATGGTTTTACGGTAACGTAAGATTTGTCATCCGCTTTTTTACGGAAAACGACAGTACCATCGATTAAAGCAAATAACGTATGATCTTTACCGATACCTACGTTTTCACCGGGATGATGTTTAGTACCACGTTGACGAATAATGATATTACCGGCAATTACGCGTTGACCACCAAAAATTTTGATGCCTAAACGTTTACTATGTGATTCACGACCGTTCCTGGAACTACCGACACCTTTCTTGTGAGCCATGGTATTTTATTTTATTATGTGTTCGAAATGATTAATTAAGCAGTGATAGACTCGATCTGAATTTTTGTAAAAGACTGACGATGTCCATTCAACTTTTGATAGCCCTTACGACGTTTCTTTTTGAAGATTAGAACTTTATCTCCTTTTACATGAGAGATAACCTTAGCAGTTACTTTAGCTCCTGATATTAGAGGCGCGCCTACTTTAACAGAACCGTTGTTTCCAACTAATAAAACCTGATCGAAACTAACCTGTTCTCCTTCGTTAACATCTAAACGATGAACAAATAGTGGTGAGTTCTCAGATACTTTGAACTGCTGTCCGGCAATATTTACAATGGCGTACATGATGATATAGTATTACTTCCCCTAAAAGGGAGGGCAAAGATAGAAATATGAAAAGAAATAAACAAGCAAGTGTTCACATTCTTGTCTTATAAAAATAGATCCCTGTATTTCAATTACTTACAATTCATTTTTTTGATTGAAGGCTTCGGCTTGGAACTAATCAGGGCTACTCCACCCAAAATAGCGGCCATAGCAAGCAGGTGAAAAGGGTTTAATTTCTCGCCATCGGCAATACCCCACCCTAACGCTACTACAGGTATCAGATAGGTTACTGCACTAGCAAATAATGGAGTGGAAATTTTAACCATCTGAAAATATAGAATATTGGAAACGGCGGTACCCATTAAGCTTAACAAAACTATGCATCCAAATGAAAACCAAGCATCTGGCATGGTACTAAAGCGAGTAACGAAATCGGTATTAAATAAATATATAGCATAAGGAATTCCTACAAATAGTAACCCCGCTCCCGAAATGGTCATAGAGTCCAGCCCACCCAAACATGATTTAATAGTATTTACGCTAATTCCATAGCAACAAGTAGCTACTACAATTAGTAATGCAAAACCGAAATCGGCACTAAGCCCTCCATCGGCCCTAATTAGTATTAAACCAGCGGCACCTAGAAAGCCCACCATTACACCAGATATTTGTCGAGGGGTGAATTTACTTCTAAAGAAGAAAGCTCCTATTAGCATAGTAAACACAGGAGTGAGCCCATTTAGCATTCCAGCTAATGAACTATTAATTCTAGTTTGCGCAGTAGCAAATAAAAAAGCAGGAATTCCAGAACCCAACCCACCAACTACCATCAGATATTTGTATCGGTCTTTAGGGATCAAAGACAGCTTACGTATGATAAGTGGTAAAGTAGCCATGCAGGCAACCGACATTCGTATAGCAGCCAGCTGATCGGGACGAAAACTGATCAACCCACGCTTCATCAAAATAAAAGAACTACCCCATATTAATGCAAGGGCACCTAGTAAAAGCCACTTCGTATTACTTTTTTTAATCATCGTCGAATACCGAACTTTTTACCGTATGTCACCTTTTTCTTAGGCGCACGTTGATCTAAAGGAAGATTACTTTCTTTCTTCTCATGGAAAGCACCTTTAAATTCAGGATTATCTTTCTTCTTCTGCATATCTATTTCGCGAAGCATAACCTGTCGCTCTTCATATTCGGTTTTCTCTACAAAAACACTAGGAGGAATCTCTAATTCTGGAATATCCTGACGAATCAACTTTTTAATCTTTACTAAATGATATTCATCGGCTGGCGAAACAAATGTAATGGAATGTCCGGTTTTAAAAGCCCTTCCTGTTCTGCCTATACGATGAACATAATCTTCATAAACGATAGGAGTATCGAAATTAAAAACATGCGACACATCTGGAATATCAAGTCCACGGGCAGCGAGATCGGTAGTGATTAACAATCGAATGTCGTCACCTCTAAAAGCTAGCATTGAATTAATACGCGTTTGCTGTGTTTTATTTCCATGAATAACACGAACATTCTCTTCGCCATGACGACGTTCGAGGTATTTACCAATGGAGGATGCAATAGCTTTCGTTTTACAAAAAACAATAACTTTTTTATATACCTCTCCATCTTCAATAAGATGCTCGAGGAGATTTAATTTTGACTTAAGATTAGGCACCAGATAATAACCCTGACTCACCGTTTCCGCTGTTTTCATGTCAGGAGCAATGTCAATTTCAACTGGGAAATCGAGGAAGTCACCTGAGATTTTTCGCACCAAGTCCGACATCGTAGCTGAGAACAATAAATTTTGACGCTTGCTCGGGATAACTTCAAGAATACGATGAAACTGTGACATAAAACTTTTATCCATGAGTCGCTCGGCTTCATCAAGTACTAAATGTTTTATGCGCTTAGATAGTATATGTCCAGCAAGGTACAAATCAAGAAATCTGCCTGGCGATGCCACCAATATATCTATTCCTTTATCTAAACTCGCTATCTGCTCTTTGGTTCCCTGCCCTCCGAAAATCACGGCATATCTTAAGTCGGTATACTTGGTAAGATCACGCAACGTATTACCCACTTGTATTGATAACTCACGTGTAGGCACTAGTATTAAGCAACGAGGTTCATTACCTTGAGCATAATTCAGTATTCGGATCAGAGGCAACAGATAGGCGGCTGTTTTACCCGTACCGGTTTGAGAGACACCCATTACATCTTGACCACCAAGAATTGCAGGTATTGCTTTTTCCTGAATTGGAGTAGGTTGCTCAAACCCTAAATCGGCAAGTGCATCGAATAGCTGGCGGTTTAATTTAAAATCACGGAATGTCTTCACGTTGCAAAATTACATTAAAATAGCGAGTTATTGGATAAGGAGGCCCTTAACAACTAAGAATTAATCTGCTTATCTAATTATAGTTACTCGCCCGAGAGCTTCTTTGCGAAGATGACGAAGCGAAGTATAATTCAATTTATACATGTATGTTCCTTCTTGAACATCTACCCCATCTACTTTTCCATCCCATACATCATTTTCATTTGTACTAGAATATATAACCTTACCCCATCGATCAAAAAGCACAAAGGCAAAATCAAATGCGTTTACTGTATAAAAATGCAGAAAATCATTTTTCCCATCATTATTAGGAGTAAAGCAAGTGGGTACAAATGCATAGGTATTAATCACATGTAAAAGAACATCTGATGTACTATCAACACAACCAAATTCGCTTTCACCTCTCAATTTAATGGTATATCGACCAGAATCAGGATAATTATATATCGGATTTTCTAATATTGAAGTTCCTGCTCCATCACCAAAATCCCAAAGGTAATTTATAGCCCCTATCGATAAATTATTTAATGTCACTAGGGTATTATCATCGAATAAAATTCCAGGAGTTACATCAAATTGAATCAACGGAATTGGATGAACTGTTACTATACTATCAAACACTAACGTTGACGTACATCCTAAATAAGAAGTTGCTTCTATAGTTACATTATATATTCCTGGATCTGTATAAATATGAAATGGCGAAAAAAGATCAGACGTTTCATTGTCGCCGAAATCCCAAAAAAGAGTTGAATTAGCTGGGACAACACTTGCAGAAAAGGCTAACTCCAAATTTCCGCACTTAGCAGTATCGGTTTGTGTAAATGTAATTATTGGAAGTTCTTCTACATTGACTGTAAATATTGCAGTATCTGCACAATTATTTCCATCAGTTACCACCAATTCAAATAATTGCGTTGCAGTAGGTGCTACAGTTACGGAAGATAGCGAGGGAAGAGAAGGTGTCCACTGATAATTTAACGGCAGCACCTGATTAACAACAGAAGTTGACAGAATGGTATTATCGCCGATACAAATAGAATCAGTTCCGCTAATGGAAGCTATTGGACTTGGTGTACTGCTAATCACAAATTGGGTATCTGCTAAACATCCATACTTATCGGTTATCGTGAGTGAATAAACAGCTGGAGATAAATTTGCAGCATTACTTAAAGTTCCTGCACCACCACTCCATAGATATGCATAAGGCATAACACCACCAGCAACCGCTGATATTGCGCTACCATTCGCCAAACTACAAGTACTCATATTTAGCGTGATATTAAACTCCAATGGCAGCGGCTCTTCAACAGTTGACAATATAGATTTCGTACATCCTAAATGATCAGTTACGAGCACTGAATAATTACCGGCGGAAAGATTACCTGCTAAAGCACTAACCGAAATATTGGGAGTCCAGCTGTACGTTATTGGCGCTATTCCTCCAACCACATTCACCTCCACACTTCCACCTGCACCATTCTTACAGTTCACACTATCAACAACTGTTGAGAGAATAGGAAGTTCGATTACAGTAACAACAAACGATGCAGTATCCTTGCAATTATTCGCATCATTTACATATGATGTATATGATTGCGTTAGCAATGGAGAATCGGTAAGAATAGAAGTGGTAGACAAAGAAGGATTCCATGAATATGTATACGGACCAGTGCCACTCACAATTGAAGAAGAAATAGTAACAGGTTCCCCTTTACAAATCGAGTCACTTGCACTTAACGAAAGTATTGGTTTAGGAGTTGTAGTAATCGTAAATTGAGTATCGCGAACGCATCCATTATTATCGGTTATCGTGAGTGAATAAATACCTATAGCGAGATTTTGAATAGAAGCAGTAATTGCACCGGTATTCCACATATAACTATAACCAGGAGTAGCGCCTGAGGTGTTCGTAATGGCGCTACCGTTAGGCTCTTCACAAGCGCTATTCGAAACCGTCATATTAAAAACAATATTTGTAGGCTGCGCAATTGTATTATTAACCATTAAAGTACATCCGTTAGCATCTGTAACAGTTGTTATGTACGACCCGACTGATAAAGAAGAAGCTAAAGAACTAGTCGAAATAGCAGGCGACCATACATAGCTATAAGAACCTGTACCACCGGAGGTATTCAACAATATCGAACCTGTGGTTCCACCATAACAAATATCATTTTGTGGCACCGACTGCACTTGAATGGGAGAAGGTGCAGTAATTGTAATATTACTTAGCACGACCGAACACCCAACAGCATCTGTAACCGTTACCGAATAATTTCCGGCAGAAAGTAATCCGCTATTTGCATTAGAAGAAACGCCGGAAGACCAACTGTAAGAATATGGCGGAAGGCCTCCAACTGGAGCCACTATGATTTGACCATCGCTACCGCTAGCACATTGAACATCATTTATTACAGGAGCGGGGACAGAAACAAAACTAGGATAAACCAAATTTGCAGTGTCTCTACTTATGCAACCATTACCATCGGTGATGGTACATATGTAAGTACCAGCACCAAGATTAGAAATAGAAGAAGTATTTGCACCATTCGACCATTGGTAGGTAAAAGGTCCTGTACCGGAAACAACATTAACAGCAGCACTACCATTCTGAGTGGCAATACAACCAGAAGGTTGAGTCATCGCAACAGCAGATTGAACAGCATTGGTGATGGATACTTGCATGGTATCACGCAAAGTAACAATCGCTCCGTTACATCCATTGTAAACTGCTTGCGCAACATAAGTAGTATTTTGAGTTGGGCAAACATTAAGTATTGTATTATTACTAATCACACTGCCGCCTTGCAACCATGAGAAAGTAATGATATTCGTTCCCATTGGAAGAAAGCGATAGGCATCATTTGTTGCCGTCCATACAGTATTATTTCTACCCGTTATGGTATATGCACTAGTGCCCGCGGCATTTTGAATACCCTCAATCGCTAATCCATTATTCCACCCTGTACAAGTAGGCTTATTCTTAATGTAAATATCAATAGCATTTGTAGTTTCATACAATACCATTTGAGAAGTAAGAAATAAAGGACTTCCACATGCAGAAGTATTCACGCTATTAGGATCGCCATAATATGGTATTTGATAATAGGAAACTACTAGTTTACGACTAGGATAACTTCCTGTTAACTGCCAATAAATAGTCCCTTGATTTGTAGGATCTGTATCTTCATAAATACCCATAATAGAATTATGTGGGAGGTTTGGGTTAGGTAGGGGGCTTAGTCCAATTAAACTCCAAGGGCATATACCTCCAGCATTTGCAATATCAAATGTTAAAACTCCATTTGAACCAATTAACACTTTGTTGTAGTTAATGCCAAAAAAGCAAAAGTCGAAGGGAAGATTAATGGGACTCGACCAACGATCATCAATATTTACAAGAATAGGAGCTCCCGCATTATAAGGAAAGGGGGTATACGGAATCGGTATTGGAAGGTACGACGAGGTTTGTCCTGAATAAAAATAACTTGCCATCAAATTCACACAAGGACTTGCGCAAGAAACTGTTGTATCTGGGCCTGCATTTACTTCAGGATCTCCCTGCGCATATGCCGATGCCATAAACAACAACAACACACTAGTAATTAATAGAAATTTGTATGAGACCGTTTCTTTCAAAGACAGAGCTTTTTTATAAAGGATAACACAAGGTAAGAATTATTTTTAAATAAGGGGTTTCGCTTTGGCAAAATGGACAAAACACAAAGCAAATCTACGAAAACACTCTCTTAAAATGGAAAGAAGCAAAAAACCTAATATTCAACTAAACTCTGCTTCATTTTTATCTCCCAAGAAAAAAACATCATTAAAAATATTGACATACGAACAATTACGTATTTATTATCGACAAACTCGTACTTTATCTCGAAGATTCACCACCAAAAATAAAGTATTGGCCGAGCAAACACAGTATTTCGCCAATATAAACTTGAAAACCCTGAAAGAAGCCGATGATTACACCTATTTTTGTGTGGTGATTTAATTGTAATTAGGAACAAAAATTGTGTTCTGGCGTAAAAATCGAAATTGTAATAATTAACGTAACTGTATTCATCAAAAATAATGTTTAAGCAGCGGATTCTTCTTTTCTTGTTTTTCTGTTTTTCTGTAACAGCTTCAAACGCACAGTTTGAACTATCGAATCCTATGGTTGCAAATTCAAAAACAATTAAAGCTGGGGCCTTAATTGTAGCAATGGACACCATCAACCAAAAAAACGCAAGCGGATTTTATAATTTAAAATCATATGGATTAGTTAATGAGATACTGCAAAACGAAATTCCTGTGCTGTGGATTATCAAAAATTCAAAAAGCAAGAATTCTTTAGACTTTACAGCTTCCGCAACGCGCATTTTCCCAGATACAGGCAGCAGCGTAAATACATCCTTTTATTCTGGTCCATTTGTTATTGATTCACCTTATGTAGCTGCAGCATTACCTATTATAAAAGCTTACGGCAAAGCGGTTAAAGTTTATCGTTTAGATGTAAGCACAATTATGAACGTGCGTTATAACCTTACGCATAAACCAAGAGTACTCTTATTAAACACAGGGGGCTACGACACTATTGCTGTAAGAATATTTACAGAAGCAGGTTATAGTACCAATTCTTATTACATGAATCCGAATATTGGATCAACACTAGATCCAACTGCTCCATACACCATGGTATCAGAAACACATATTGATGTTTTAGATTCTACAAGAGCGAGCAAAATCAGGCAATATATTGAAACGTATGGAGGTAATTTCATAGCACAATGTGTGTCGTTAGGTCGATTTGAAAACAAAATGTTCGCGCTTACTACAGGAGGAATTGATTCCTCTTCTGTTTCGACTTCACCAGGATCTTTCTTATATCCAGTTACCGATCAGGGAATCTCACAATTCCACGGAATTTTATCAGTACCACATGGTGAATATAAACTTTGGAAACCGAAAACTTTAAGTGCTTTTCGCTCTAATGCGTATCAAGTTGTAAACAACGCATCATGGAATGTAGTTTCTGCAGGAAAATTAAAACCAAATTCAGAAAAAGGAGGAAATATAATTTACCTTGCTGGACATGATTGGTTTTTTTGGACAGTAAACGGGTATAATGAAAATGCAAAAATAAATGGCAGAAGAATTTTCCTGAATGCGACCTTATTACCTGCAAGCGATTCCATTATGGCAGGCGACTTCAGAACAGATTTAAAAACATTAATTGTTGCACAACCAGGATTTGTTGTTAAAACAGAATCTTATAAACTCTTAGTGATTGTAAAAAATTACGGTCCAGGCCGGGCTAAAAATGTAATTGTAAATGCACCCATTTCATCAGGACTAACACTAGGCTCATTTTCAACAACAAGAGGGACATATAACAGTGCGACTGGAATATGGACGTTAGACTCTCTCACTAGAAAAGAAACCGACACCTTAGTGCTCAATACGGTCATCAACAAATTAGGAAACATAAGTTTTTCGGCAAGTGCAAAATCAGTTTCATTAGAGTTCGATTTGTCGAATAATAGCGATCATGTTGATTTGTTTAGCATAAGCAGACCTACTGTAGAAAACGACACTATGGTTTTTCCATTTGCAAGCTATGTTGACATTCCTACAAAGAAAAATGATTCGAACGAAGACTTAAATACATTCGGCAATACAGCCATTGTAGTTAATCCTTTACATGGGGTGGCGACTATCCTTAACGGTGACTCCATACGATATACATTAGCATCAGGATTTAGCGGCATCGACAGTATTCGATATGTAAGTTGCGACCTCCTACCCATTTGCGACACTGCGTGGATTTATATAATTATCCCTACTCCACTTCCAATCTCCTTATTAAGCTTTGAAGGCGTTAGAACGAAAGGACACGTTGATTTAAAATGGATCACACTAAGTGAAAAAGAGAACAATTACTTTACGGTTGAAAAAAGTAATAATGGGAGCGATTTTAATCCTATAGGAAAAGTGCAAGGAGGCGGAACGATCAATATTACTCAATATTACTCTTACCGCGACATAGATAGTGGAGAACCGGTACTTTATTATCGGTTACGACAAACTGATTACAACGGTTCGTATACCTTAAGCCACATCATCTCTTTGCGCAGAAACAATTTGCGCGACCTCCAGATGACAATCTATCCCAACCCTTCATCGGGAGAGCAATTGATTTTAAAAGTTAATGGACTTACTGAAAATGCTACGTTTGTTGTTTCCGATATCTTAGGAAGACCGATTTTAGAAAGTAATATATCGGGCGATGAAAATAATTCGGCGCTAGAATTAATTACTCCTACCACTAAACTAGAAGCTGGTAGTTATTTAGCCACATTGCACCTAGAAGGGAAAAAATTAACAACCCGAATCATCATTCGATAATCCAGGTTGTTCAATAGCCATTTGCAATTAATTATTTTTATTATTGACGACGAATAGTCGCGTTCAATTTTTGTTCAAACTGTTTCATTAACTTATCCATAACTTGATCGATCTGTTTGTCTTGCAAGGTAGCTTGCTCATCGCGCAACATAAAACTAAGTGCGTATGATTTTTTCCCGGCTTCGATTTTTTCTCCCTCATACACATCAAAAAGATTAACATTCTTGAGCAGCTTTGGCTCGGCAGCATAGGCCAACTTCTCAACCTCTTGATAACTTACTTGTTTATCGAGCATCATCGATAAATCGCGACGCACTTCTGGAAACTTAGGCGGTTCGGGAACTGATTCATCAGTAACTGGCACTAATTGGAATAAATAATCAAGATTAAATTCCGCATAAAAAACGGGCTGATTAATATCCATCAACTTCAATGTTTTTTTATTTACCTCGCCCATAATTGCCACGCGATTTTTTTTCGCCATTAACGCAAGGCAAGAGTTTAAGCATGCATGATCGCCTTCTAGTTGACTTAAGCGAGATCTAATATTCACACCAACCACTTCAAGCAATGCGTTCACAACAGACTTTAAAAAATAAACATCAGACTTAGCTGATTTGTCTCTCCAATGCTCTCCGTGAAGATCGCCTGTAATCCAAATAGCTAAATGGCGGCTCTCAGAATAAACCGAACCAGATTTCACATATGTTTTCCCTGTTTCAAAGAACCTCAATTCCTTTTGCTTGCGATTAATATTATAGGCCACGGAATCCAATCCAGGGATTAACATATCATGACGTAGCATCCCTAAATCATTACTCAACGGATTCAAAACAGTTACCCCTTGCTTATTCTCTGGAAGTGGAATAACATCAATATTAGAAATACGAGTAAGCGAATTATTCAAGATCTCATTAAAACCATTATCGACCAGCCATGTTCCCATTCTATTCACCACAGCATCTACATCCGGCTTACGTGCGGGAGCAATACTTACCGACATTTTTTTCGGTAATTCGATGGCGTTATATCCGTAAATTCTAATTACCTCTTCAACTAAATCGGCAGGACGAGTTACATCTACTTTAAAAGCAGGAACTTCAACAGTCAATATATCGCCCTCTTCTTTCAATGTAGAGATTTGCAAATCGTTCAGAATACGTTTAACTACATCTGAAGAAATTACATTGCCACACAAAGTATTTAAATAAGTATAGGACAATTCTATTTTTTTATTCTTCACTTTTTCAGGATATACATCAACAAAAGTAGATTCTGCACTTCCTCCCGCAATATCAGTAATCAACGCTACCGCCTTTTGTAGTGCGGCAATCGTCATTTCAGGATCGGTACCTCTTTCGAAACGAAAAGAAGAATCAGTATGTAAGCCGTGAAAACGAGCCGCTTTACGTACCATTACAGAATCAAAATATGCACTCTCAAGGAAAATAGTCGTAGTTGAGGAAGTTACACTAGAACTAATTCCTCCAAACACTCCTGCAATACATAGTCCACCCATATTATCTGCAATCATCAATTCATTTCCAGATAACTTGCGCTCCACTTCATCCAGTGTTTTAAATGATGAGCCTTCGGGAAGAGTACCTACAATTATTTTACCTCCAGCAATTTTATCGGCATCAAAAGCATGTAATGGTTGTCCGAGATCATGCAACATATAATTTGTAGCATCTACTATATTATTAATTGGGCGTACACCAATTGCTTTCAACTTATTTTTTAGCCAATCAGGAGAATCCTGCACTTTAACATCGTTAATAGTAACGCCTGAATATCGTTTACAGCCGTCTACACTCTTCACCTCTACCGTTATTTTACCAGAAGTGTTTCCTGATGAAGCAATCGGAATTGATTTAAAATTCAATTTTATTTTTTCATCCGACAATAAAGCTACCAAGTCGCGAGCTACACCAATATGAGAAGCGGCATCTGCACGATTTGGAGTTAAACCTATTTCAAAAACCCAATCATTTTCAATACAGAAATAATCAGCCGCAGGCATTCCTGATTTAGTATCTTCAGGAAGAATCATTATTCCTGCGTGAGAAGTTCCTAGCCCAATTTCATCTTCAGCACAAATCATTCCTTCTGAAGCCTCTCCACGTATTTTTGATTTTTTAATTTCGAATGGTTCTCCTTCTGTAGGATACATAACAGCTCCAGGCAAAGCCACTATTACTTTTTGTCCTGCAGCCACGTTAGGAGCGCCGCAAACAATTTGACGAACTAAGCCATCACCTACATCTACGGTAGTAACGCTCAATCGATCGGCATTCGGGTGACGATTACAAGTAAGCACATGTCCTACCACAATATCTTTCAACCCACCTTTGAGGCTAACCCAATTTTCGAGATGTTCCACTTCAAGGCCGCAGCCGGTAAGCAAGATCGACAACTCCTGAGGAGTTTTATTTGTATCAATAAACTGTTTAATCCAGTTATAAGAAATCTTCATATTTCAATACTATAAGATTGCAAAGTTATTAAAAAGCAGAAAGCCACCCCTAAGGATGGCCATGCAAATTTTATAGGTTGATTTATCGACGTAAGATCACATATCCTGCCTTTCCATTTTCACCATTGCGAGGATCAAAAACGTAGTAATAAGTACCATTAGGAAGCACATTCCCCATTCTGATCATATCGGTATTCGACAATCCGTTCCAGCTATTATCATAATGCTCTTTCGTATATACTAAATCGCCCCAACGGTTAAAAATCTTCAGATTTGCATTCGGATACTCATCGATATTACTAATCACGAAGTAATCGTTTACGCCATCATTATTGGGAGAGAAACCAGTAGGAATAAACAAGGTATCACAATTAACGGTTAACACTATGGTATCATTGCTTGCGCAGCCCTCAGCAGAAATTGCAGTAACCACAATGGTATCAGTTTGTTGAAGCTGTACTATTACTATTGCCGCTAGCGAATCACTTACCAAATTAGATGGCGACCATAAATATGTATTTCCTCCTGTTGCTGTTAGCTCAACTAATGAATCGCAATGAACAGTCATGTCAGGATCAACACTAGCAATAGGCAATGCGTTTACCACCACTGTGAGTGGCCCAGCATTAAACTGACCGCAAATTGCAGTTGCAGTAACAGCATAGTCACCACTAGAATGCACCGTAATTGTATTTAATGTGTCTGTCATTGGAGAACCAGTGTTTGTCCATTGATACGAAACATAAGCCGAATTAGTAGCCGTTAATACTACACTGTCGCCACTACAGATAGATAAAGCGCCAGTAACCTGAATATTTATAATTGAGGTATCGGTTAAGATTGCTGAACAGGATTTACTACATCCATTTGCATCGGTAACGAGCACAGAATAACTTCCAGTCGACAGAGAGTCCACTAACGAAATCGTATCACTTGTTGACCAGCTATACTGGAATGGCAACAATCCACCTACTGCAATCACCTCCACACTGCCCAAAATATTAGCTAAGCAATTAGGTTGCACTACCAATGTGTCAATTTTAACTGCTGGATGCAACGCCATTACTGAATCAGCCACTGTAATACTACAATTATGACTATCTGTAATTATTACCGAATATAAACCTACAGGGATTGAAGTTGCTGAATCGACAACAGCTCCGTTATTCCATAAGTAGGAATAAGCACTAGTTCCTCCTGCAGGAATTACTAATATACTTCCACTGCTATCGCCCATACATTTCACATCAGTTACATACAAAGAAGCAGTTAGTGCACTAGCGGGCTGTAAAATGGTGTCTGTTAAAGTTAACTGGCAACCATTAGTATCTGAAAGTATAATAGTATATACGCCAGCAATTAATGAATCGATATCCTCATCGGCACTGCCATTACTCCAACTGAAATAATAAGGAGAAGTGCCACCCGATGGCTGAAGATCAATTGCACCTGAGCTATCTGCATAACAATATACAGGTTGTAATGATAACGATGCCGATAACGGTAATACAGGTCCGTAAACAGTATCCGTTAATGTTACACGGCAACCAAAGGTATCAACAACCGTCACTGTATATATTCCTGTAGTAAGACTATCCAAATCTTCAACAACAGCACCATTATTCCATGAAATTAAAAACCCTACATTTCCAATAATAGTTAAATCAATTGTACCAATTGAATCTTGAAAACATTTATTATTGGTAGTTACAGAAGACAACAAAGGAACTCCTTTGACATCTATAAATAACCACGCAGTATCACAACCTGCTGGAGATTGATTATCGCAAACTGAATACTGCAACGAATCGAATCCAGCAAAAGTTAGATCAGGAATAAAAAGAATATTTCCTAACACATCAACCGTGGCGTTTCCATGGGAAGGAACTAGAGAAATAGAAATAGACAAAGGATCTCCATCCGGATCAATATCATTAGTACGTACGTCAATTATAATGCTATCGTTTGCACAAATTAAAACAGAATCATTTAGCGCGACTGGAAAATAGTTTTTTGAATTAACAGTAATAATAACCATAGCCGTATCGCATAATCCAGGAGCAGGATAGCCACTATCACAAATTGCATAATAGAAAGTATCAACCCCTGCAAAATTAGAATCAGGACAATACGTTATTATACCTGTTAATGTATCAAGCGAAATCGTTCCGTAAGAAGGACCATTAAACGTAATTAAAGAACCAACAATAATTGCATTTTCAATATCCCAATCATTCGCTAATACTGCAATTTGAATACATGAATCTTTTACTGTTGTATCAAAATCATCAATTGCAAAAGGCGCGTCATTAACTGGATTCAATGTGATGTAAATCCAAGCTGTATCACAATACACTGGCATTCCGCTATCACACAAAGTATACATGATAGAATCTTGACCGTAGTAATTTGCATTTGGAATATACGTAATAGTACCTGTTAACGTATTAATGGTAGCAGTACCATTGAAAGGACCATTAAGGATAGCCAATGTTCCTGCATTTATATTATTATCAGGGTCAGTATCATTTAGTAAAGGGAAAATAACAACTGTTGAATCTTCATTTATAGCAAGAGTATCGTTTTCCAAAACTAGAGGATCATTCACCCAAACTATTATAGAATCTTGTGCATTACAACCTACAGAATCGGTAACATTAACCACAAATGTTGTTGTAACTATAACTGTTGCTAATGGGTTCGCAATTAAACTATCGTTAAGTAAGGTTCCTGGAATCCAACTATATGTATACGGAGCAGAACCGCCAGAAGCCACAGGACTTCCTCCAATTGTAACTGGAGTTCCGGATGTAATAAATTGATCATTACCTGCATCAATAGTAGGTTTAGCAAACACATCTACATCTAAAGTATCAGAAGAACTACAAGCACCATTAGTTATTGTATATACAAACAGATTTGAACCAATTGAAAGATTACTAACGGTAGTCGTTACCGAAGTTGCAGCGTCAACAACAGCAGCTCCTAATGATGACCAACTTCCTGTCCCAATTAATGGAACATTTCCCGATACCATTACAAGTCCTAATGAAGCGCATATCTGCTGATCGCTTCCTGCGTGCGCCGTATCTGTTTCCTGCGAAATCACCACATTAATCGAATCTTTAGTAATACAAGTTCCAGAAGTAATTGTCCAAATAAAAATATTATTGCCGATTACAAGTCCTGAAACAGAAGTAGCTGGGTCATTAACATTGGCAATATTTGCTGAGCCGTTTGTTGACCAAACACCAGTACCAATTGTTGTTGCTGTTGCAGATAAACTAGTAGTTGTTATTGTTTCGCATAATTGTTGATCAGGACCAGCAACTGCCACATTGTTACTATCAGCTATAATTTTTATAGTATCTGAACTAACACATACTCCGTTTGTAATTGTCCAAATTAAATCATAAGTTCCTGCAATTGACAAACCAACAGCAGTTGTAGTAGCCTGACTAGAATCTGCAAAAACAGCAGAAGATGTTGTTGTCCAAACCCCCGTTCCTGGACTAGGATCATTCGCCACTAGTACTAAAGCGGAGCCGCTGCAAATTGTTTGATCTGTTCCCGCAACTGCAACTTTAACTGAATCTACAAAAACATGAATAGTATCTGATGCAACACAACTGCCGTTTGTAATGGTCCAAACAAAAGTATTATCACCAAATATCATATCACTCACATTTGTTGATGTAATAAAGGGAGAAGCTATAGTTGCTCCTGAAGGTGATGTCCAAATTCCTATTCCAGGTGCAGGATTATTTGAATTAAGGATTGTAATAAATGTATTACATAATTGAATGTCATTGCCAGTATTTGGAACAACAATATTACTTACCGTTATACGCACGGTATCTCTGCTTACACAACTTCCGTTTGTGATTATCCATACAAAATTGTATGCTCCTGCGGTGGATAATCCTGTTATAGTTGTAGTAGCTGATATAGGAAAAGTAATGGTTCCTCCTGAAAGTGCATTCCAAATTCCTGTTCCTGGCAATGGACTATTTCCTGTTAATGTTATTGGCGAACCGGCGCAAACCGACTGATCGGAACCGGCGGCTGATGTAACAGTACTATCACGCTTAATAATAACAGTATCCTTCGAAGTACAAAGTCCATTAGTGATAGTCCAAACGAATGAATTATTACCATAGGTTAAATTTTGCGCAGTGGCAGATGAATTGGTTGCATTCAATATAGTTGCGGAACCTAAAGAAGTCCATAATCCAATTCCGGGAATAGCACTATTCGCAGACAAAGAAGCTGTTGTTGCTGCGCAAACACTTTGATCTGCGCCAGCATGAGCAACAATAGAAGAATCGACAATAACGCGAGCAGTATCTCTTAAAACACAAGCTCCATTTGTAACTGTCCAAACGAACGTATATACACCAACGTTAGTCAAATTCGCAACTAAAATATCTGCAGATGAAGGTAAATTAATAGAAGCAGATGAGTTAGTTGTCCATAAACCAATTGCAGGAAAAGGATCATTAGCAGATAGGGAACCAATACCCCCTTGACAAACTTCGTCGTCGAGACCGGCATTTGAAGGCACCTGCGGACTTACAACAATTCGAACAGTATCTTTACTTGTACAAGTACCATTGGTAATGGTCCAAATAAAACTATACATCCCAGCATTTAAACCAGTTACAGTTGTAATCGGACTTAAAGGTGAAGTAATTATTCCACCATTAAGATTAGTCCATACTCCCGAACCTAGCAAAGGACTATTCCCTATTAGTGAAACACTAGTTTGCGAATCACAAATTTGTTGATCGGCACCTGCATTTGCAGTTATCAAATTATCAATATGAATGATTACGGTATCGCGAGTAACACAAGCTCCATAAGATATAGAATAGACAAAAGTATTATTTCCGTATAGTAATCCGGAAACATTAGTAATAGCTGAAGAAGGAGAAGCGATAAAAACTGGACCAGTAGTTGTCCATGTACCTGTGCCAGGCAATGGACTATTTCCCGTTAAAGTTGCTCCATTTAAATTACAAAAAGATTGATCTAAGCCGGCATTTGCAATAACGGGAACACGAACAATAAAAGCAACTGTATCACGAGTAATACAAGCGCCATTTGTGATGGTCCATACAAAATTATAGAAGCCAGCCGTATTTAATCCAGTAACAGTAGTAGTGCTTGAAGAAGGAGAAGTAATAACTCCACCATTTAAGGCCGTCCATAAACCGACACCAGGCGAGGGATTATTACCATTCAATGTACCTGTTGCAGTGGAAGTACAAACTTGGATATTATTTCCTGCATTGGATGTTATCGGAGTAGAAACAACAATCTGCATCGTATCGCGATTAATACATGCACCATTCGTGATCGTCCAAATAAAATTATATGCACCAGCAACAATTAAAGAAGAAACAGAAGACGAAGGACTAGAAGGAGTCGAAATTATTACACTAGAAGAAGTAGACCAAAGGCCAACACCAGGGGAAGGGTTATTTCCAGCCAACAAAACTGTACCTGGAATTGAACAAACAGTTTGATCGGAACCAGCTATAGAAGTTACAGGATCGGAAACGACAATTTGCATAGTATCTCGTGTTACGCAAGAACCATTCGTGACAGTCCATACAAACACATACGTTCCGGCACTAGTAAGCCCAGATATAGTAGTATTACGAATTGAAGAATTTGCAATGAAGGCAGCACTAGAAGTTGACCATAACCCAATCCCAGGAGAAGGGTTACTTCCAGCCATTGTTGTAGTACTTAAAGAAGAACAAATTTGTTGATCGGCACCAGCATTAACATTGACAGGCTGATCAACAAAAACAGTAACTTGATCGGCGTCGCTACACGAACCATCAGAAACCACCCAATAAAAAGTATACGAACCTGCGTTCAAATTTGAAACACTAGTAGTATCATTAACAGGGCTAGCAATTAATGCACCAGATGCGGTAAACCAAACACCTGTAACACCAGCAATATTAGGGTCGATAGCTGCAATAGTAGTAGTATTTTGAGGTGCGCAAACACGCACTATATTTTGAACAGCCTGTGCTTTCAAAACATAAATACCGTGAGTAACTGTATCCTTCGCTCCAACGGCATCAGTTATAATTAAAGTAACTGTAAAATTGCCTCCGTTTGCAAACAAATAATTTGGATTTTGAGAAGCCGAAATACCTCCATCACCAAAATTCCATGACCACGAAGAAATTGAGGATCCTCCTGGCGTTGACAAATCTGTAAACGAAACAGTATTCCCGATGCAAACAATGGTATCATTAGCGAAAAACTCAGCAGTTGGCGACTGTGCATTAGCGGCACAATTGACACCCATTAAGAGTATCAGTGCGAGTACAGCGAATAAATTCACTTTAAAATTGCGCAACATTACGAAAGGATTTGGGTGCCATCTGACACTTTTTGGTTTTTCTATTACGAAAATCATACATCGAATGTTACGAAAATAGGGTGCTTGCATTTATAAAAATAAAGATAAAATACGAAACCCTTACAAAAAGGCAGAATTAACAATCTCGGTTACGGCATAAAAAACCCCTGTTCTTACAGGAACAGGGGTTAAATATATAAAGAGTAACACAATTAGGCACCTAGCATCTGCTTCACAAGCATCGACACAATTTTATTATCTGCCATACCGGCAAAATGTTTTGTAGCGGCGCCCATTACTTTACCCATTTCGGCTGGGGACTTAGCACCTACACTATCTATTATTCCTGTTAAGGCATCACGAATTTCATCTTCGCTCAACATTTTAGGAAGAAACAATTCAATTACGGCAACCTCTTCTTGTTCTGTTTTAGCCAAATCGGCACGATCCTGTTGAAGATAAATATCGATTGACTCTTTACGCTGTTTTACCAGTTTCTGAAGCATTTTAATTTCATCTTCTTCGTTCATCTCTTTGCCTGCTTCACTCGTTTTAGCAATTAGAATAGCAGATTTAATAGCACGTAAAGCACGTAACTTCGCTTCATCCTTAGCCAACATGGCGGCCTTTAATTCAGGCATTATTTTTTGCTCGAGAGACATTATATGCTTATTAAAAGATTAATCAACACGATCGTGTAAAAAAGAATTATTAGCACGAATTTCAGGTTTACGTTCAGTATCGTCAACAGATAACGTTAAGCGCGAAACACTTGAATCCGCAGAATTAGGAACATTCTCTAAACGCACATTACGACGTTTGTAAGCAGGCTCTTTTTCTAAATCAGAAATTCCATTTGGTGAACTCATTTTATAACTAAGTTCTTTCAAACGCATGATACGTTCACGTGAACGACGATACATTTCCTGCTCAGGAGTAAGCAATGACTCTTTCGCTTCATTTTCAACTATTCTGAGGCTCTCTTCTTCATCCTTAATAGCAACTACTTCAGCCTCCATTCTAAAATCGAAAACATCATTTTCTATTGAAGTGGCTACAAGTTCACTTTCCATTTCATAGCTATCCACTTCATCATACTCATTATTAATTTCGATCACCGGAAAATCTGAATCAAGATTAAATACTACTTTTTCAGAAGACTCAGGAGCGAAAGAAACCACTTCTTCTTCCAAAGCAGACATCTCATCACGAACAATTAAAACTGGCTCCGAAGGATCAATTAATTCCGATTCTATCGCTATTTTCTCTTCAATACGAGGTGATATTACTTCCGTAAGAGAAGCGGCAACAGCAGCATTTCTATCATCCTCGAGTTTAAAAACCACCTTTTCAGGCTTACGTTGTTCAGAAGCAACTTGCTTATTTGTTTTAAATCCTGTAGCAATAATTGTAACACCCACTTTATCACCTAAGGAAACATCAATACCGATTCCCATGATAATTTCAGCAGATTGGCCAGCTTGCGCTTGAATAAAATCATTGATTTCACCCACTTCATCCATTGTAACTTCAGCGTTACCGCTAGTAATATTCAAAAGGATATAACGAGCACCTTCAATATTATTATCATTCAATAATGGAGAATCAAGAGCAAGTTCAGCGGCACGAACTGCACGATTATCGCCTTCAGCAGCGGCAGAACCCATAATTGCAACACCACTATCTTTCATTACGGTTTCGATATCCGCAAAATCGACATTGATATGCATTGTATTCGTAATAACTTCTGCAATACTTTTTGCAGCAACAGAAAGTACATCATCGGCATGACCGAATGCCTTACTTAAATTAAGGTTTCCATAGATTTCGCGTAACTTATCATTACAAATAATAAGCAATGCATCAACATTGCCTTTAAGTTGTTCGATACCAAGTTCAGCTTGTTGTTTACGTTTACGACCTTCAAAAGCAAAAGGAACGGTAACAATACCTACAGTAAGAATTCCTAATTCACGCGCAAGGCCTGCAATGATTGGAGCGGCACCAGTACCAGTTCCACCACCCATTCCAGCTGTAACGAAAACCATACTCGTATTATCACTTAATAAATTTCTTAACTCATCTATATTTTCGATGGCTGCATTTTTTCCAACTTCAGGAATTGCACCTGCACCACGGCCTTGAGTAAGACCTGGCCCAAGTTGAATTTTAGTAGGTACCGGGCTCACTTGCAATGCTTGTGCATCGGTGTTGCAAACAAGGAAATCTACTCCTTTAATACCCATTCGGTACATGTGGTTAACAGCGTTGCTGCCGCCTCCACCAACACCAATCACTTTGATGGTAGGTGTTACGTCCTTCGAAATATCGAGTTGAAAGAGAGAAGGATGTTGATTTAGGTTTTCTGGCTGAATCATGATTATGTTAGTTTTATTTTTTTTCTAGTTATTTATGGGAAATGGTTATTCAATACTAATTACATTTTGGGATCATCATCTTCATCGCTGATAGTATTCTTGAAAATATCGAACCATCTTCCTTTTTTACGAATGGGCTCAGACATTTCAGGTGCTAAAACTTGATGGACTTTCCCTCTGCGCATTTCACGTTCTACATCTTTAAGGCCTTTAATCACTAAACCAACACCGGTGGCATACATAGGACTTTTAACTTCGTCCATTCCTTTGCCCAAATGTTCATTCGGATAACCAATGCGGGTATCCATGCCCGTTAGATACTCTACTAACTGCGTAACATGTTTTAATTGAGATCCTCCTCCAGTGATAACAATTCCTGCTATCAATTTTTTCTCAAATCCGGAAGTCTTAATTTCAAAATACACATTCTCTATGATCTCTTCCATTCTTGCTTGAATGATAGCGGCAAGATTTTTCACTGATATTTCTTTCGGTTCACGTCCGCGTAAACCCGGAATAGAAACGATTTCATTTTCCTTCATTTGCTTTGCCAGAGCAGATCCGAACTTCACTTTCAACAACTCTGCTTGGTTACGTATAATGGAGCAGCCTTCTTTAATATCATCAGTGATTACATTACCACCAAAAGGAATTACGGCAGTATGTCGAATAATTCCATCTTGAAATATCGCCACATCTGTAGTACCACCACCAATATCCACCAACACAACACCTGCTTCCTTTTCTTCTTCGGTGAGTACCGCCTCAGCAGATGCTAATGGTTCGAGAATAAGATCCACCGTTTTCAAACCTGCTTTTGTAACGCACTTTTGAATATTATTTGCAGCTGTAATTAATCCAGTAATAATGTGGCAATTCGCTTCAAGACGAATTCCCGACATACCAATTGGATCTTTAATGCCCTGCTCATTATCAACAATAAATTCCTGAGGAATTACATGAATAATTTCCTCCCCAGGCGGCATCGCAAGGCGATACATATCTTCGGTGATGTTATCAATATCAGTTTGCCCTATTTCATCAACGGTACTGCTACGTGTAATCATTCCTCGGTGCTGCATACTTTTTATATGTTGCCCGGCAATTCCTACATGAACATCGCTAATTTCAACTCCTGATTTTGCTTCCGCTTCCGCTACAGCTTCTCTAATGGATGCTACCGTTTTCTCAATATTAGCCACCATTCCGCGCATCACACCCAACGATTCTGATCGTCCCATACCGAGAATTTCAACTTTCCCGAATTCATTACGACGACCAACAATCGCTGCAATCTTAGTTGTACCAATGTCCAACCCTACGATTATCTCTGTATTTTCCATTTACAAATTAATTTTTCGTGCAAACCACCTGATTGCGGAATTTTAGGTTGATAACACTGTAATTATTCCAACCGGTTTTGCTGAGACCTTCTTTGTAGAAAATCATCAGTCTCCGGAATTTATCCTGAAGATCTGTTGTATCGCCAATCAACACTCGATGATTGCCGACACGTGGTATTAACTCCAACTCTTGATGCTCGTTAACATAAATCTGTTCCGTGTTTGCTGTCCAAAAAGTATCAGCTTCCACAAATTTTGCGAGCGCATAGACTTGATTTATTGTTCGAGGAATCATCAATGAATCGTTCAATAAAGAATCTTCTGTATCAATCGGAGTTGAAATTTTCATTTCGGTGTATGTATTGTAGATGTACCCATTGGCAACAATAACCGGAGGTGTGTATTTATCCGAAATCGGCATAAATTCACCCTTTTTATCGATATAAAATTGCTCGTCGTGCATGTTTACAATTCTTACGATTGGATCGCGTTGCCAAACGTCGGCATGCAGGTTTCCATCGATCGATGAATATACTTCAGCCCTCTCTACAAAAGGGTTCGTAAGAATAATTTTTTCTAACATTGAAGTGTTAATGGAACCAAGTGCTTTCCCCTCTACTTTTCCTTTGCTATTAACGAGTTGTATTATATCATTATTATCGATAAAATCGTGTGCTACAGATTCGTCAATATTGACTACAATTTGCTTGCACAACAATTGCTCTTGGCGCTGATTTACAAAGCCCAACAATACGAACATCCCTATTGCAGTGATGATCCATGTACTCAAAATCAATATCGATTTTACTTTCGGTTTTATCTCCATTATGTTGAAAGTAATTGTGCAATTGGGTTAACTAATTGATCGATATCACCTGCTCCAAGTGTTAATAACACCTGTGGTTTTTCATTTTTAAACTTTATTAACAAGTCTTCTCTCGACAATAAATGTTTATCGGCGATCGAAACTTTATCTAAAATCATCTGTGAATTTACTCCCGGAATTGCAATTTCACGTGCCGGATACAGCTCAATCATGTACAATGTATCTAACAAACTCAAGCTAGCAGCAAAGCCATCTGCAAAGTCGCGAGTGCGGCTATATAAATGGGGTTGAAAGATGCCGGCAATCTTTTTATTGGGATATAATTCACGTGCTGACGATATGGCTGCCCGTAACTCTTCGGGATGGTGAGCATAATCATCGATATACACTGTTTTTTCATTTTTTACATGCACTTCAAAGCGACGTTGAGCTCCTTTAAAACTGGCTAATGCTAGTTTTAAATCAGATGGCGATACTCCGCATTCAAGTGCGAGACCTGAAGCTGCAATTGCATTCTCAACATTATGACGACCAGGCAAACCTAAAGTTAATCCTTCTATTTTTATTGATGGTGTTTCTAATGTAAACTTATAAACTCCATTTTCGACACGAATATTTTCACCTTTAAAATCTGCGGACTCATTTTCCTTGATAGAATACGTCATTTTATGACAAGAAGGATTTCCGATTTCCAGACCTTGCTTATACAACATCATACCATCTGGCTTTACTTGAGCTGCAAATGCACGATATGTATTTTGCATTTCATTTGGATCGCCATAAATGTCAAGGTGATCAGCGTCCATAGAAGTGATAATAGCTAAATCAGGAAATAATGTCAAAAAGGAACGATCAAATTCATCGGCTTCCACGACCACTTTATGATTTGGCTTTGAGGAATCACCAATCAAAAGATTTGAACCGAAATTAGTGCTAATACCTCCTAAAAATGCCGAACAATTCATTCGCGCAGAATGAAGAATATGTGCTAATAAAGTTGAGGTAGTTGTTTTCCCGTGAGTCCCAGCCACCGCCAATGTAAAATGATCGGCCGTTAACATTCCTAATACTTTTGAACGTTTTGCGATTTCATATCCGTTGGATTCGAAAAAAGCAAGTTCACTATGATTGTGAGGAACTGCAGGTGTTACGATAACTAAAACCTGCGATTTATTTTCACTATTTCTTACAGCAACAGAAATACTATTCACATCATCATTAAAATGAATTTCAATTCCTTCATTTGTTAATGATTGTGTTAAAGGCGTTGGTGTTTTATCATAACCCGAAACTAATTTGCCGTCGGCTTTGAAATAACGAGCAAGCGCACTCATGCCAATCCCTCCTATTCCGAGTAGATATACATAACGAATATGTTGCATGCTGTTCTTCATTTTACTTTTTTACAAGCCGTAATATTTCTTTAGCAATTTCCTGAGCTGCATCAGGACGCGCCATAACACCAATATTTTCAGTTAAACTTTTTCTTTGATCAGCATTATTTACTAATAGCAATGCATTATTCACCAACATTGTTGCTGCATCACTATCGTTTACCAATAATGCCGCTTTTCTTTCAACTAAGGCGATACAATTTTTTGTTTGATGATCTTCTGCCGCAGTTGGAAGCGGTACCAAAATTGCTGGCTTTTTAACAATGCATAATTCAGAAACGGTACTCGCTCCTGCTCGAGCTACAACAATATCGGAAGCGGCATAAGCAAGATCCATTTTCCCAATAAAATCAAACGCGTGCAAAGATGTTGTGTTTAATAATTGAATCGCTTCTTTAGCTTCAGAAAAAAACAACTTTCCTGTTTGCCAAATTAGCTGAACACCTGCATCATCAATCTGTTTTAATCCAGCTTTGATAGCTCTATTTATACTTCTCGCACCTTGACTTCCTCCAACGACTAATAAAGTAGGTTTATTAGGATCAAGTCCAAAGTACTTTATCGACTCTTCTTTTTTCCCGTCAATATGTTTGATGTCTTCTCGAACTGGATTACCAGTAAAAATTATTTTACTCGCTCCAAAAAATCGATTCATATTTTCATATGCTACGCAAACTTTTGAAGCTTTCATTGAAAGTATTTTATTCGTAATGCCTGGGTATGAATTTTGTTCCTGAATCAATGTAGGAATTCCTTTTCGCGATGCAGTAAAAAGCATAGGACCACTGGCATAACCTCCTACACCTACAGCTACATCTGGATTGAAACTCTTCATCAACTTTCCCGCTTTATTTAAACTTTCGATAAGTTTAAATGGGAACGATAAATTATCGAGCGACAATTCTCTTTTAATTCCGGCAATCGGCAATCCTATAATTCTATAACCAGCAGCAGGAACTTTTTCCATTTCCATTTTACCTTCTGCACCTACAAATAAAATATCAATTGAAGGATTGATTGCCTTCAATGCATTGGCGATCGCAATTGCAGGAAAGATATGTCCTCCTGTACCACCGCCACTGATGATTATTTTTATGTTATTAGGCAGCTGCAACCTGAGGCGTTTTATTAGTTCCTTTTTTATCAATCTCACTACTTACACTTAATATAATTCCAATGGCAAAGCTGGTAAACCAAATTGAGGTGCCTCCCATACTTAACATTGGTAATGGCTGTCCTGTAACAGGGAATATATGTACGGCAACGGCCATATTAATCATCGCCTGAAACACTAAGCTAAAGGCACAACCAATAACAATCATTGCAGCGAAGGCTCTTTCGGTTCGCCGCACAATTTGAATTGCTCGATAAAAGAGCATTAAATAAAGTAGCACCACAAAACACCCTCCTACTAACCCATACTCCTCGATAATAATTGCAAAAATAAAATCGGAATACGGATGAGGAAGGAAATTTCTTTGAGAACTTTGTCCAGGACCTTTACCTAATATTCCTCCAGTAGCAATTGCGATTTTCGCTTGTTGAACTTGATAGTCTCCTTCATCGGTACTTTTTTTAGAAAAGTAATTCTCGATACGCGATCCCCATGTACTAATACGACCATTATAGTGTACTAATTTGGCAATACCAATAAAGAGTCCGAAAGCCAAACACGCCACACCTAACGACCCGAAAATAAATTTCAGAGGAACACGACCGATGAACATCAATACCATTGAAGTTGAAAACAGCACAGCAGCAGTAGAGAAGTTAGCCGGGAGAATCAATCCACAGACAATAAAAACCGGAATAAAAATAGGAATAAAAGATGCTTTAAAATCATTAATAACATCTTGCTTTTTAGAAATCAAACGTGCTAAATATAAGATCAACGACAACTTAGCGAGATCGGAAGTTTGAAAAGACAAACCAATAATGGGCAAAGTAATCCAACGATTTGCATCGTTAATATTTGTTCCCATGAACAATGTTAGAATCAATAAAGGAACTGTAACAATAAATGCTAAACGCGCAAATCTTGCATAAACAGTATAAGGAGCAAGATGAAATAAATACATCAATCCGAAACCTAACAATAAGATAATTCCATGTTTCAGAATATAATACTCAGTATTTCCCGACTGATATTTATAAGCCAACGTGCCGGTAGAGCTATATACCGCCAGTGTGCTTATAAACGACAAAAGAATTACGATCAACCAGATCGTTCTATCGCCCTTAAAATTTGTTTCGAGCCAGGTCATTTTGCTAATTATAAATTGAACTATATACTAAAAACCAAACAACATAAATACTATTCTACAATGCGCGAACAGCTGCTTTAAATCTACGGCCTCTATCTTCATAATTTTCAAATAAATCGAATGAAGCACAACAAGGCGATAACAAAACAGTATCTCCTTTTTTACCTAAGCGATACGCTGCTTGTACTGCTTCTTCAGCCGAGCCTGCTTCCACAATTACAGGAACAATATCTTTAAATGCCTCGATTAATTTTTTATTATCAACGCCAAGACATACAATTGCTTTAACGCTAGATTTCACTAACTCAGCAATCATTTCATAATCATTGCCTTTGTCGACTCCTCCAGCAATCCAAACAATCGGATTTTGAATGCTCTCTAAAGCATACCAAGTAGAATTAACATTGGTAGCTTTTGAATCATTAATAAAGTCGATACCATGTACAGTATTAACAAATTCAAGGCGGTGTTCAATGTTTTCGAAATCAGAGAAGCTCTCGCGAACCACATCTTTGCGAATTTCAAGAATACGAGAAGCAATTCCTGAAGCCATTGAATTGTACAAGTTGTGTTTGCCTTGTAAAGCCAGATCGTGAATAGACATATTGAGTTGTTGGTTATTGGTTTGAATATATAGTTGCTTGTTTTCTACCCAGCCGCACATTCCCTCTTTCTTATAAATTGAAAAAGGAAAAAGTTGCATTTCAGGATTTGACTTTTCGATTTCTTTCATTGTAAGCTCGTCATCGGCACAGTAGATAAATGCATCTGCTGGAGTTTGATTTTGCAAAATCCTGAATTTAGAATCGACATAATTTTGTAATTGGTAATCGTAACGATCTAGATGATCAGGAGTAATATTCGTAAGTATGCCGATATCGGCTTTAAACTCATAACATCCATCGAGTTGAAAACTGCTCAGCTCCAACACATAGTAATCAAATTTTTCTTCCGCTACCTGAAGCGCGAAACTTTTCCCTACGTTACCCGCTAAACCAACATTTAATCCTGCTTTTTGCAGAATATGATGCGTAAGCATAGTAGTTGTAGTTTTACCGTTAGTACCGGTGATCGCTATAATTTTTGCATTAGTATAACGAGCAGCGAACTCAATCTCAGAAATGATTTTAACATGTTGTTCTTTGGCTTTTATTACCGAAGGGGCTTTATCAGGAATTCCGGGACTTTTTATTATTTCAGATGCACTTAAAATTTCAGATTCCGTATGACCGCCTTCTTCAAAGCGAATTCCTCTCGCTACTAATTCCTTTTTATATTTCTCCGCAATTTTACCTGCATCTGAAACAAACACTTCCATGCCCATTTTCTGAGCAAGAACAGCAGATCCTACTCCGCTTTCGGCAGCACCTAGGATAACTATTTTTTTTGAAGTGTTCATTTAAAAAAATTGATTTATTAACGTAATTTCAATGTTGCTACACTAAGAACTGCTAGCATAATTCCGATGATCCAAAATCGAGTTACAATTTTTGCTTCATGGTAACCTAATTTTTGATAATGGTGATGTAAAGGAGACATCTTAAAAATTCTTCGGCCTTCACCATATTTATTTTTCGTGTATTTAAAATAACTCACTTGAAGCATCACCGAAACATTTTCGATTAGAAAGATTCCACATATAATAGGAATTAACAATTCTTTACGCACCGCAAAGGCAAAAACGGCAATGATACCACCTAATGCCAAGCTACCGGTATCGCCCATAAATACTTGCGCTGGATAAGAATTATACCAAAGAAACCCAACAGTTGCACCCACAAATGCACTCATGAAAACCATTAACTCACCTGTATTTGGAATATACATTATGTTTAGATAATTAGCAAAAACTGTATTACCCGACACATACGCAAAAATGGCAAGTGTTGTACCAACTATTGCAGATGTTCCTGTGGCTAACCCATCAATACCATCCGTAATATTTGCTCCATTTGAAACTGCTGTAATAATAAATGTAACTATTGCAATAAATAATATTGGCAATAACCATTTTGCATTATCGCCTGACCAACTAATTAAATTAGCATAATCAAATTCATTATTTTTAAAAAAGGGAATAGTTGTTTTTGTTGATTTTACATTTTCACCTGAAAACAAAACGCCTTCTTTATTTCTAATTTGATCAATTAGATTTCCATTTTGAGATACAACAACCTGCGTATTAGTTGTTTTTTCACGAACAGTAACATTCGGATTAAAATAAAGAATAGAACCAATTATTATTCCGAGTCCTACTTGTCCAATTAATTTAAACTTCGCACGTAACCCTTCTTTATCTTTTTTGTATACCTTAATATAATCATCGAGAAAACCAATAAGGCCTAACCAAAGTGTACTAATAATCATAATAACAATGTATACGTTATCAAGTTTAGTAAACAAAAAGGTAGGAATAAGAATTGCAGAAATAATAATCAATCCTCCCATAGTAGGAGTGCCTTGTTTTTCTTTTTGCCCATCAAGTCCCAAGTCGCGTATCGTTTCCCCAACTTGCATTTTCAAAAGCAATGCAATAATTCTTTTCCCCAACAACATAGTAATCACCAACGAAGTGATGATGGCCATAGCCGCGCGAAATGAAATGAAGCGAAATACTCCAGCTCCTGGGAAGTCATAGACTCTATCTAAATATGAGAATAAATAATATAACATAAGATCAAGTTAATTGGAAAGACTCTGTTAAAACCTGTTTATCATCGAAAGGATATTTCACTCCATTTATTTCCTGATATTTTTCATGTCCCTTGCCCGCTAAAAGGATAATATCGCCGGGTTGTGCTAGAGCCACAGCTGTACGAACAGCTTCTTTGCGATCGGTAATCGCCAATGATTTTCTATAATATTGAGGAGGAACTCCATCTTTCATTTGTGCAATAATAGATTCAGGATCTTCGCTTCTAGGATTATCGGAAGTAAGAATTATTTTATCGCTATATTCACAAGCAATTGCCGACATCTGCGGACGTTTTCCGGCATCACGATCGCCACCACAACCAATAATTGTAATTACTTTTTCATTTCCTGTTCGAATATCCTTTATCGTTAGTAACACATTTTGCAATGCATTTGGAGTATGTGCATAATCAACGATTCCAAATATTCCGTTTTCAGAAGTAATGTATTCAAATCTGCCATCAGGAGCAATTAATCCGCTAAGCGCAGTAAGTACATTTAACTTTTCTTCTCCGCATAAAACAGCAGTAGCATACACACCTAAAAGGTTATACGCATTGAAACTTCCTACTAAACGACATAAAACATCGTTTCCATCTATATTGAGCAACAACCCTGAAAAAGTGTTTTCAAGAACTTTAACTTTATAGTCAGCCACACTCTTTTGAGAAAAAGTTTTAACTGAGGCTTTCGTGTTTTGAACCATTATTTTATGGTTTCTATCATCGGCATTTACCAATGCAAAAGCGTTTTCTCCTAAAACATCGAAGAACCCTTTTTTTGCACGAATATACTCGTCAAATGTTTTGTGGTAATCCAAGTGATCACGTGTAATATTTGTAAATAAACCACCTGCAAATTCTAGTCCGGCTACGCGATGTTGAACAACTGCATGAGAACTCACTTCCATAAAGCAATATTGACAACCGGAGTCCACCATATTTGCTAAAAGCTTATTCAACTGCAAAGGATCAGGAGTAGTATGAGTAGAAGGAATTTCAATATCATCAACAAGATTTCGAACAGTGCTTAACATACCGCATGAATAACCTAGTTTTTTAAACAGGGAATATAATAAAGTAACTGTTGTTGTTTTTCCGTTGGTTCCAGTAACACCAATTAATTTTAATTTTGAAGAAGGCTGATCATAAAAATTAGAGCAAATTAAAGCTAATGCATTAGCAGCCTCCCGTACACGAACATACGTAATACCTGTCTGAATAGTAGCAGGCATTTCTTCACAAATTATAGCAACAGCACCTTTTGTAATAACCTCTTCAATAAATTTATGACCGTCACTATTTGTTCCACGTACTGCAACAAAAAGGCAACCTTCATTCACTTTTCGTGAATCAAAAGCAACAGCATGAATTATAACGGAAGTATTTCCCGTTACCTCTTCGATACCTGTTTTATACAATATGTCTTTAAGCGCTTTCATTAACTTAATTCGATCACAATTTGTTTACCTTTTTCAATTTTTTGCCCTGCAGTAATCGATTGATGCATCACTGTTCCGCATCCAACAGGCTTTACAATAAATCCCTGCCCTTCGAGAAGATACATTGCATCGCGCAATCCCATTCCAATTACATTTGGAACTGTAGTATCTGGTATATCAATAGTTTTTAAATCTTGGTTATTCCATCCTACTGTTGACACTTCACTATTCAAGAATAAATTTTTCACAACAATATTGGTAGGTTTACTACGTCCTGCTTTAAACACAGGATTTCCTGCGAAAGTAGAATCAGGATAATGTTTTAATTCATCGTGCATATCAACATTTAAAGAATACACTTTATCAGCGATATCTTTAAAAACAGGGCATGCTACCGAAGCACCATAATAAGCACCTTTACTTGGAGCATATATTACAACAATACAACTGTAACGAGGTTTGTCTGCCGGAAAATATCCGCAAAAAGAAGCTTGGTAATTTTTTTTATCAAAACCCTCATTACCGTTTGCAATTTGCGCTGTACCCGTTTTCCCGGCAATGGTATATTGCGCATGTTGGATATGAGACGCTGTGCCGGTTTTAACAACTTCTTCTAGCATGATTTTTGCTTTCGCAATAGTAGCTTGAGAACATATTGAATCAGCAATTACTTTTGAACTAAAGGTTTTTACAACAGTACCTTTATTACGAATTTCTTTTACGAAAAGAGGCTGAATCATTTTTCCGTTATTAGCAACCGCATTATAAAAATTAAGTATTTGCAATGGAGATAATTGCGTTTCGTATCCAATCGACATTAATGGAAGCGACAAGCCAGACCACGTTTTACTTTTCGTATCCTTAATTTTAATTTTATTAGCCCCCAAAATTTGTATTCCTAAATCATCGTCAATATGCAATCGTTTTAAGCCATCAACAAAAGATTGAGGATTTTTCTGATATGATTTAACGATTGCAGAAGCAACACTAACGTTTGATGAATGAGCAAAAGCGTCCTTCACAGAAATTTTTTCAGGCAATCCCTCGTGAGAATCGCGCATCGTATAAGAACCAAAATTGTGTACTCCACCATAACTATCGATGATAGTTTCAGGATTTAAATACCCATCTTCCATGGCTACAATATAAGATGCCAATTTAAAAGTAGAACCTGGCTCAGCAGCTTGACTAATTGCATAATTCAATACTTCTTCATAAGTATCTTCTCCTGTTTTTTTCAGGTTTGCAATTGCTTTTATTTCGCCAGTACTAACCTCCATTAATATGGCACACCCCATTTCTGCATCTTGAAGACTGAGTTGTTTCATCAAAGCACTTTCAGCAACATCTTGTATATTTAAATCTATCGTAGTAATAACGTCACTACCATCCATCGGCTCAATTTCATTATCATTATTTACAGGCTTCCAAACATTTCCTGCAATGCGTTGCATCAAACGTTTCCCTTTTCTTCCTTGTAAATAATCATTGAAAGCTCCTTCAATTCCCACTGGGGTAACCTCTTTATTTTCGAGTTTATATCCAATAGTACGACTAGCTAGATTTTTGAATGGTTTTTCACGACGACTTAATTGAGTAATGATTAATCCGCCTTTGTTTTTCCCGAGGCGAAAAATCGGAAAAGTGCGAATGGCCTTTTGCTCAGTAAAAGAAATATTACGCTTTAATAAATAGTAATGATTCTTATCGTTTCTTGCTTCACGCAAAATTCGTTTATAATCGGCCTTCGATTTATCTTTAAATAATGCAGCCAGTAAAAAAGAAAGTGAATCAATATTATTATTAAAAACTTCGGCCTTTAAACCAGCAGGCATCAAATCAATATGAACATCATAACGAGGTAATGACGTTGCTAGCAAAGAACCGTCGCAAGCATAAATATTACCGCGCATAGGCTCAATATTATAATACTTAAGCGTTAGACTATCTTGTTTTTTTTTCCAATAATCGCCCTCCACAAACTGCAAACAACCAACCCGGAAAATAATTACCAGCGCGAAAAGTATAAACCCTATAAACACAAGGTAAACTCTCCAAAGAATATCTTTTTTCTTTTCGGCCATTTGATTAGAAAAATTTGGTTGGTTAGTGGTAGGTTAATTGATTTACTCTTTAATAATTCGCAATTACTCTTCTTTACTTCTTTCGATCTACAATTTTTTTAGGGGCTACTGTAGATTCTTTCAAACCGTATTTTTTTATTGTATTCGCCACTTCAGAAAGCTTACTTTTATACATTAACTCTGACTTACCTGTGATAAATTCAGAACGTAACTCTTTTAAATCCTTTTCTGTTTTATCGATATCGCGTACTGTTTTCTCAACGGTATATGTATTCCAGATATAAAACATGGCTAGCATCACCAAAAACATTACATAAGGCATATAATTGACCGCCGAATCACGATTAAAAAGATTAAAAACATTTAATGCTTTAATAATCTTTTTGGCAGGATTCGAGTCTACATCAGCTGAAGGCTTCGAAGATTTTTTCTCCGCATCCTTAGATTCTTCCTGCTGACTACGAACTTTATTCATATCCTTTCTGCTACTCTTAATTTAGCGCTGCGTGAACGCGGGTTCGATTTCACTTCACTCTCATTAGCCTCAATTGGCTTTTTATTTATTGGCTTCAACTTTAAGCCCTTAATATTTCCGAACAAATCTTTTTGCAAATCGCCATCGGTATTTCCTGTATTCACTAGGTTTTTCACTAATCTATCTTCGAGTGAATGGTAACTCATCACCACCAATCTACCTCCGGGCTTAAGGATATCGGCAGCTTGCGACAACATCGACTTCAACACATCTAACTCTTCGTTTACTTCAATTCTAAGCGCCTGAAATAATTGCGCATAAAAAGTGGTTTCTTTAGCTCTTGGCGCGGCAGAAGAAGCTATTTTCTTCAACTCATCTACCGTCTCAATCGGAGCAACCTTTCTTGACTGCACAATGAGATATGCTAATCGTCTCGAATTATTTAACTCCCCATATTCCCTAAACAACTTCATCAGCGAAATTTCATCATACTGATTTAGGATATCCCTTGCAGTTAGGTCACTACGTTGATCCATTCTCATATCAAGTGAAGCGTTAAAGCGAATTGAAAATCCGCGATTAGCTTCATCGAACTGATGCGACGAAACACCGAGATCTGCTAATAAACCATCAATTTCAAAGACCCCTATTTCATTGAGACACACTTTTAAATTACGGAAGTTGTCGTGGATTAACAAGAACCTTTTATCATCACACGCATTATCCAATGCATCTTTATCTTGGTCGAAGGCTATCAACCTACCTTCATTCAATTTTTCAAGTATTGCTTTTGAATGTCCGCCGCCGCCGTACGTTACATCTACATAAACACCTCCCTGTTTTAGATCTAAACCTTCTACACAGAGGTTACGCATCACAGGTTCATGATACGCCACTATCCGCTCCTCCTTTGTTTGCATTTCCCATCACCTTTTCACCTAATTCGGAAATATCATCGGGCTCAGATGAAATCATCTCTTTATATTTTTCCTTCGACCATATTTCAATTTTTGATCCGAAGGCAGAAAGCATCACCTCTTTATCAATTCCAGCATGCTCACATAAAATCTTTGGCAACAAAACCCTTCCAGCTGCATCTAGCTCAATTTCTGTAGCGCCTCTAAAAAACCAACGCGCATACAAACGATTATCCTTCACATCCAGATTTAATTTATTTACCTCAGCACTTGCCTTGATCCATTCGTCCATTGGATATAAATGGAGACAATTTTCATAGCCACGGTTTACCACAAATTTTTCGGCAGCTTCTGGCGACACCTTCTTACGAATAGCCGACGGTAAGCTCAAACGCCCTTTGGCATCCAGCTTACATTCGTATTCTCCTAGAAATTGTGTCATGATTTGCATTTTTTTCCGAATAACACCCACTGTGGGCATCCGGGTTGTAAAAATAATGTAAAAACTCCCACTTTGTACCACTTTCTCCCACTTTGTTCAAAACTTTTCTGCCAACAGGGATTTCCGACCCACAAATATTCTACACTCACTAGCCACTAAGCCGGGCAATTAGAGAGAACAAATCTAGCCGCTATAGACCTCTTATTTACTTGTATTATAGTTAATTAAGAACCAATAAAGGTTAATAAATTGGCGATTCCAGAACGCCTTAGAAACAATTATCAATCCTCACTTTTTCATAAAAATTAGGCTCAAACAATTTTTTGGTACATATAAAAAGAAAAAAATAGCCCACTTATGCATACGATTGTATATCAATATTATACCAAATTACTGATGGGAAACACTCAAAAAACGATCTCCCACTTTATCACACCAAAAAATCAGAATTATCAAAAAACATCCTCAATTTTAAGATCAATAATGTAAAATGGCCGTTAATACTTCCGAAGTACTTATTTTTACCGAGTATGAAAACAATGCAAGAAAAGAAGTTTATTGATATTGAAGCGGTAATAAATAGTAAAAACCCTACGCTATTAAAAATTTTGCCAGGTTTCATTTTATCCTACATCAAGCGAATAGCGCATGAAGTTTACATCAACGAATTTATAAATAAGCACGGACACAAAACATCATTCGATTTTGTAGATGCAATTATAAGTGAGTTTAAACCAATAGTTACCTTCAGCGGACTAGAAAACATTCCTGAAAGCGGAGGAGGAATACTTGCCGCAAATCATCCATTAGGCGGAATTGATGCAATGGCCTTTCTTCAATCAGTAGGAAAGAAACGACGTGATATAAAGTTTATAGTAAACGACGTACTATTAAATATCAAGAATTTTGAGAAGGAATTTATTGGCGTAAATAAGCATGGGAAAAACAGCACTAAAACACTCGACTTAATCGACTCTTATTATAATTCAGATCAATTATTATTAATATTTCCGGCGGGACTTGTATCTCGAAAACAAGAAAAAGGAATTATAAAAGATCTAGAATGGAAAAAAAGTTTCATCGTTAAAGCCAAGAAATTCAAGAAAGAAATAATACCTGTTCATATTTCCGGAAACAATTCTAATTTCTTTTATAATCTTGCCAAAATTCGCCAAAAATTACGAATAAAAGCTAACATTGAAATGTTTTACTTGATGAATGAAATGTATCATCAAAAGGATAAAAAAATTCATATCACATTCGGCAAACCAATTAGTTATACTGTATTTACAGACAAGTATACTGATCAAGAATGGGCACAAAAAATGAAATCTCATATTTACACTCTCGCAGACGGAAAACACTCAGAAGATTTTCAATAAGCTGATATTTATCGTTTAAATACCTTACTTCTATTTTTAGATTATCTTTGAAAAAAACAGCATTTATAATAGCGCAAAAGCTTTGCAAATATGAAACCAGTAATTGATCCTATCTCGACCCAATTGATCGAAAGCGAATTAACTGCTGATCGTTTTTTACGTACAACAAACAATGGCTCAAATAAATTATACATCATTAATTTTCATAATGCGCCTCATACAGTAAGAGAAATTGGTCGCTTGCGCGAAGTCACTTTCAGAGAGGCCGGAGGTGGTACAGGCCTCGACTGTGACCTCGACGAATTCGACACAAACGAAAAATGCTATGAGCAACTAATTGTGTGGAATCCTGAAGAAAAAGAGATTGTTGGTGGTTATCGTTTTATTTGCTGTAATGAAGCTGGGAAAGATATCAATGGAAGATATTTATTAGCAACTTCTGAATTATTTAATTTTTCCGACAAATTTATTAGCGAATATTTACCATATACAATTGAATTAGGACGTTCATTTGTTCAACCCAATTTTCAACCTCGTCCGGAAAACCGAAAAGGTCTTTTTTCGCTCGACAATTTATGGGATGGCTTAGGAGCTATTCATGTTGACTACCCGAATATTCGTTATTTCTTTGGCAAAGTGACAATGTACAACCATTTCAACGCCGAAGCAAGAGATATGATTTTGCACTTTATGCAACATTATTTCAATGATCCAGACAAGTTAGTTACGCCTATTCATTCGCTTCAAATTACTCATGACATGGCCGCCTTTGAGAATGAAATTTCTACTCTTGATTATAAAGAAGGGCATCGCATACTAAATCAACAAGTACGCTCGCTTGGCGAAAATATTCCTCCATTAGTAAACGCATATATGAACCTTTCTCCTTCTATGCGCTCGTTTGGCACTGCTCTAAATGATCATTTTGGAGAAGTGGAAGAAACAGGAATCTTAGTTGAATTAAAAGACATTTACGATGCTAAAAAAGAGCGTCATATTAAAACCTACCAAAAAGGAGTTTAACTCCGTCAATCATGAACGCCACTTTTGTTAAAAGTTCAGCTAAACTCGATCAGCTTCCTCCCGTAAACAAACCCGAATTCGCATTTATCGGCAGAAGTAACGTAGGCAAATCTTCACTCATCAACATGTTAACGTCAATTAAAGGATTGGCGAAAACATCGGGCAGTCCAGGTAAAACTCAAACCTTTAATCATTTTATTATCGACAATAGTTGGTATCTCGTCGATTTACCCGGATATGGATTTGCAAAAGTATCGCAATCGACTCGCAGCGAATGGGATGGATTAATGAAAAAATACCTGACTACGCGCGAAAATTTAATGAATGCTTTCGTATTAATAGACCTCCGCTTAGAGCCGCAGAAAAACGATCTCGACTTCATAACTTTCTTGGGCGAAAACGGTGTTCCTTTCTCTATTGTATTTACAAAATCCGACAAACTCACGCCAAATCAGGTGAGAATGCATACCGAAATCTACAAGAATAAACTACTAGAATTTTGGGAAGAATTACCTCCTGTTTTTATTACCTCCGCAGAGAAAAAACTTGGAAAAGAGGAAGTACTGAGTTATATCAAACAGTGCCTCCTCCTTTTTAATAATTAATTATTTTAAAACCTTGGCCATTTTCCCGAATTTGGCAGCAAAGTCACGCATAGCTTTCGTAGTTGGCGCATCGTTGGTGGCTCTTTCATACGAATCGGCCATACTTGCTAACGTTTCATACATAAAAAATTGCATCTCTTCAACCGTCATTTCTGTTGTCCACAGATCAATACGCATGGTGCTTTTTTCGGGCTTATCCCACAAAGCCAGCATTATAGCTTTCGCCTCTTTTCTTCCATCTAAACCGGAATCTTCAGCAGACCAATCAATTGAAACCGGATGCTTGTCGGCGTTGAGCCCAACATTAACAGTGATATTTGACTGCTTTACTACTTTATTATCTGACATATTTCTGTTACCCCACAAGGGGCCTTTTTTAGATTTACTTCGGCAAAAATAAGGATTCCAACATATATGGCATTTCTGTAGCCCTTTTTGTAACAGAAAGGAATCAAATTCGTTACATTCGCATAGTTTATTTATGCTATGTCATTAAACCGCTTTCAAAAACTATTAATCTGCTTAACGCTGCTGGTATCGCTCTTCAGCACCGAAGCCTTTGCTCAATTTACTAGAGGGTATCAAATGACTTTCGGTAAAAACAGAGTTCAGTACAATGATTTTCTATGGACGTATTATCGATTTAGCAACTTCGATACCTACTATTATTTAGGAGGACAAGAACTAGCCCAATATACTGGCCGTATTGCCGACAAAGAAATTGCTGAAATTGAACAGTTATTTGATTACCGCATAAACGGTAGATTTCAATTTATAATTTATAATAAACTAAGCGACTTCAAGCAAAGTAATCTTGGATTAGAAGGTGAAGAAGCCAATACTAACACTGGTGGCTTAACGAAAATAATCGGCAGCAAAGTGCTTATTTATTTTGACGGAGATTATCGCCATTTGCGTGAACAAATTAGAGCAGGAATTTCTCAAGTAATGATTAATCAGTTAATGTATGGCGGAAGTATTAAAGATCGCTTACAAAGTGCGGTACTACTTAACCTTCCAGATTGGTATATTCAAGGATTAATTTCATTCGTTGCAAAAGGTTGGACGATTGAGGATGACAATAGAATGCGAGACGGAATAAATACAGGGCGTTATAAAAAATTTAATCGCCTTGCTGGCGATGAAGCTATTTTTGCAGGACAATCGTTGTGGAACTACATCATTGAAACCTATGGATCCTCGTCTGTATCAAATTTAATTTACATGACTCGCATCAACAGAAATATTGAAAGTGGGTTTGTATATGTAATAGGATCTCCATTAAAAGAACTTTCCAGAAACTGGCTCGACTACTATCAACGTAATTATCTAAACGAAGACTTATCCAGAACTACCCCTATGGGGAAACCTATAGTTACCGTTAAGAAAGCGAATCGTGTAGTAAGTCAAGTAAAAGTTAGTCCCGACGGCAACCAACTTGCTTACGTAGTAAACAACCTTGGCAAATACAAAGTATATCTATTCGATATAAGAACACATAAACGCACACGACTTTCAAAAGGTGGTTACAAATCCACCAATCAAAACATCGACAACACCTTCCCTGTATTAGCATGGCATCCAACTGGCCGATATGTAGCCGCCATAAAAGAAAAAAAAGGGAAAGTTTGGTTAGACTATTACACACCTGGCAAAAGAGTTAAAAGAGAAACAAATAAATTTTTCTACTTTGATAAGGTTCTTGACTTTTCATACTCATCTACAGGAAGTGAAATCGTTTTAACAGGAATTCAAAAAGGACAATCAGACATCTATACGTTTAACCCACGCACCAAAACGTACCTACAACTTACCAAAGATCGATGGGATGATGCCAATGCGAAATTTGTTTTAAACGATCGCTATGTCATTTTTAATTCAACGAGAACTGAAGACTCAATTAAGCCAACAAGCTTTCGTCAAAAAGAAGTAGTAATAACGTCACCCACAAGCGATGTTTACCTTTACGACTATCAAAACAAATCTGAAAAATTAATTGGCATTACGGCAACACCGTTGATAAGTGAAACCATGCCGATGATGGTTGACTCATCACATTTTTCTTACTTGAGTGATGAAAATGGAATCGTAAACCGATACATTGCCACTCTCGATAGCACAGTAGCATTTATAGATACTACTATTCATTATCGTTATATTGTAAATGCTAAACCAGCAACCGACTACCAACGCAGCATTTTATCTCAGGATGTTAATACATTAAACACTCGGCTGGCCGAATTATACAAAAACAACAATCGCTTTGAACTTTATCTTAATCCGCTAAAGAATAATACAACAACAGAATTGTTACCGCTAAAGAAAACGATATTGCGATTTAAGCTCGACAAAGCGCCACTACCACAAGTGAAACAAATAAAATCTACTCCGGCTTTCACTTTACCCGAACCAAATAAAAATAAATCGGCAGAAACGAAAGTTGTAGATTCTACAAAAATCGACATTAACAATTACTCATTTCAAACTGACTTTCCTAAAAGGAAAAATAAAAATCAGGAATCAGAAAAAAAATTGGCACCTTCAGTTGCTGACACAACAAACAATAAATCGAATGGAGCAATAATTGACGCAACAGTAAAAAAAATAACAACTCCTGATAGTATTGCTTTTCAAATGCCTAAGCAACGCAACTATGAAATTGCATTTGCACCAGGATACCTTCTTACCCAACTCGATAATTCGCTATTAAACGAAACCTACCAATCTTATACCGGCGGTGCGGTATACTTTGATCCCGGATTAAATGCACTATTTAAAATCGGCTTAAATGACTTAATGGATGATTACCGAATAATTGGTGGAATGCGTTTATCTGGAAATCTCAACAGCAACGAATATTATGCAAGCTTTGAGAATCTCAAAAAAAGAGTGGATGAACAAATTAGCTTTTACCGTCAATCACGTGAAGAGGTGACCGAATTATCCTATTACAAAATCAATACACATGAATTAAAATATACAACGCGTTATCCATTTAGCGATTTAGCGAGCGTTAGAGGATCGATATCGTACCGAAACGATAGAAGAGTAAATCTAAGTACTGATATTACTAATCTAATTGAAAAAAACAGTTCTCAAAACTGGGGAAGCGTTAAAGCTGAATATGTTTATGACAACACCATTAACACAGGATTAAATCTTTACAATGGTTTGCGATTTAAATTATTTGCGGAGTATTACAATCAGGCAGAAGTATCAACAAAAAAACTCGCCGTAGTAGGTGCCGATTTTCGGTATTACTTAAAAATCCACCGACAACTAATTTGGGCTACTAGATTTGCTACAAGCACATCTTTTGGCAATAATAAACTTGTTTACTACCTAGGATCAACCGATAACTCATTTGTCCCCAATAACAATTTCAACTACGATATACAAATTGATCAAGCTCAAAACTATGCATTTCAAGCGGTAGCTACTAATCTGAGGGGCTTCGTTCAAAACATTCGTAACGGAAATAGTTTTGCATTAATTAACAGTGAAATCAGATTCCCGATATTCCAATATTTGATCAATAAGCCGATTCGCTCTGATTTATTCCGCAATTTCCAGATTATAGGATTCGGAGATATTGGTACTGCATGGACAGGCGCATCACCTTACAGTAAAAACAATGCGCTTTTCAAAAAAGATTACAATGGAAATCCGATAAGTATTTCTGTTACTAAAAACGTAGAACCCATTGTTGGCGGATACGGATTTGGATTACGAACCCGACTACTCGGATACTTCATGCGTGCCGATTGGGCGTGGGGAGTTGATGATGGATCCGTTCAACCACGATTATTCTATTTCTCATTAGGACTTGATTTCTGATATACTCAGTTATGAACATTGCAGAACGCATCAAAAAACTTTCGGATATCCATCACCGTGATATAGTAGCAATACGACGTGATTTACACATGAATCCTGAATTATCATTTCATGAATTCAAAACATCAGCTTACGTTGCGGCTCGTCTTAAAGAACTAAATATTCCATTCACTGAAAAAGTAGCAGGCACCGGAGTAGTAGGCTTGATACAAGGGAAAAATCCTTCTAAACGAGTAGTTGCGTTACGAGCCGACATGGATGCGCTTCCTATTTTTGAAACGAATAATGTAGATTACAAATCACAGAACGAAGGCGTAATGCATGCTTGCGGACATGATGCACACACGGCATCTTTGTTAGGTGCGGCCAGAATATTAAATGAATTAAAATCAGAATTCGAAGGATCTATTAAACTCATTTTTCAACCAGGAGAAGAAAAACTTCCGGGAGGAGCTTCCTTAATGATTAAAGAAGGCGTTTTAGAAAACCCAAAACCAAATGCAATAATCGGCCAGCATGTTATGCCATTAATACCGAGCGGAAAAGTAGGATTCAGGAGCGGAATTTATATGGCTAGCACCGATGAATTATACCTTCGTGTTAAGGGGAAAGGCGGGCATGGTGCAATGCCTAATTTAAATATTGATCCGGTTTTAATTACAGCGCATTTGATTGTGGCTATGCAGCAAATTGTTAGCCGAGTCGCTAATCCTACCATGCCTAGCGTATTGTCTTTCGGGAAAGTAATTGCCAATGGAGCAACCAATGTAATTCCGAATGAAGTGTATATTGAAGGAACCTTTAGAACACTAAGCGAAGAATGGAGAAGTGAAGCGCATCAACATATGACAGATCTCGCTCATCAACTAGTTCAATCGATGGGCGGAACGTTAGAGTTTGAAATCAGAAAAGGATATCCTGCACTGGTTAACGACGAAATATTAACAGCGAAATCTAAAGCTAGAGCAATTAATTATTTAGGAAAAGAAAATGTACTTGACCTCGATATTTGGATGGCGGCCGAGGACTTTGCCTTCTTCTCACAAAAAGCAAGTGCCTGTTTTTATCGATTAGGAACCCGCAATGAATCACGAGGAATTATAAGCAGTGTGCACACTCCTACATTTGATATTGAAGAAGAATCATTAAAGACAGGAATGGGACTAATGGCTTATTTGGCATTTAAAGAACTTGAAAATATTTAAGATTGGAAAAACTGAAAAAAGATTTTTGTTCATTCGTTAACGACGAAATTAACGCGTCACAAAAATCATTTATTGTTTCATATCGATTTTTCACCGCTTGTTGAAGTTGAAATTGCAAATCCTCTAAATCTAAATTCGAAGGAGGGCTTTTAAACGGATATCTACTACTCGCTTTTCGCAAAACACTCAACGTTGCATCGCTAATTCCTCTTTCTGATGGCAATGATTGCATTAGCATTAAGTGCATAAGTAATTCAGGATTAAAATGCTTAAACGGGATCACCCCTGTCAATATTTCATACATCGTAATCGCGAATGAATATTGATCTGCGGCAAAGCCTGTTAGCCCATACTGTTTTAATATTAATTCGGGCGGAGAATACAACAATGAAAATCCATTTTGAGAAGGAATAGTACCAGCTTTTCGCATCATTGCAAGATCAATAATGCGAATTGGCGCATCTTGTTCTGGCAAATCACCACCATATTCGAGAATGATATTATGAGGACGAATATCTCCATGAATTAATTCTGACGAATGCAAGGCGGTTAATGCTTCTCCTGTTTTTTGAATGATGTTGATACGTAAATTTTTATTCGATTTCTTTCGCAAAAATCCAGACTTACTTAATACATATAAACTTTCACCATTGATAAAAGGACGAATCAAATAATGTTCATTTCGGGAAATACATTGATCCGAATAAGCGACGAAAGCCGTGTGGTTAAATTGAAGAAGAAATTCATTCTTGTCAGCATGCAACTTCTTTATGAGTAATTTTTTACCACTCTCATCACATCCAACATAAACAGTACTATACTTGCCTTTTCTTATAAACGAAATTTCCGAATCAAAAGAATAATCACCTTTCGATCCGGAAATCTTTATAATTGACATGAAATTAATTAGCTTTTTGTGCAGAATAAACTCGCATCATCTCTTCTGCCTTCTTCACCATATTTACCGATCCAATATACAGAGGAGTACGTTGGTGGAGGGCATTTGGTTGTAAATCGAGAATTCGGTTAAATCCGTCGCTAGCCTTACCTCCTGCCTGCTCAGCAATAAAAGCCAAAGGATTACATTCGTACAACAAACGTAATTTACCATTTGGAGATTTATGCGTTGAAGGATAAATATAAATACCGCCTTTAATTAAATTACGATGAAAATCAGCAACCAATGACCCAATATATCGCGATGAATAGGGGCGACTTGTAGCCTCATCAATCTCTTGACAATATTTTACATATTTTTTTACACCATCAGGAAAGTGCAAGTGATTACCTTCGTTTATACTATACAAAACGCCATCCGTCGGCATCATCATATCAGGATGAGATAAACAGAATTCACCAATAGAAGGGTCTAAAGTAAAACCGTTAACCCCTTTCCCTGTTGTATACACTAACATTGTACTAGATCCATAAATCACATAACCAGCCGCTACCTGTTCCGCGCCTTTCTGCATGAAATCTTCAATAGTAGTTGGCCCTGTTAAATGCTCTGGTCGACGATAAATAGAGAAAATCGTTCCGATACTTACATTCACATCAATGTTTGAAGAACCATCCAAAGGATCGATACAAACAACATATTTTGCATCTTTCGAAACTGCACTTTCAACATCAATTAAATCTTCGTTTTCTTCGGAGGCAATGGCCAAACATTCTCCACCTGAACGAAGCGCATTAATAAACTGCTCATTCGCATAAACATCAAGCTTTTTTTGATCTTCTCCTTGCACATTCGTCTCGCCCATATCACCTAAAATATCAGCAAGGCCTGCCTTATTAACCTCACGATTCACCAATTTGGAAGCAATTCCAATATCTCGTAATAATCGACTAAGTTCCCCTTTCGCAAAAGGAAAATCTGTCTGGCGTTCAATAATAAACTGGCCAAGAGTAATAAAACGTAGAAGTGGTTTATTAGTAAACATGTAGGTTAAGTTTGAGGTAAAGATACGCTAATTCACAAAAATAGGTTACAGATTACATTTTGCAAATTTTAGAGTCAATAAATATAAGACCAAATTCAATTAAACGCTATTCATAAAATTGTTCAAAATTTACTGTGAAAACAATAAATATTATAGAGATTTAGCGATAATCTTGTAGTATGAGACCTACTTCATTCCCTAAAGAAAAATTAAAAGTCCTGCTTCTCGAAAATGTACATCCTGCAGCAGTTAAAATGTTTAAAAACAGTGGATATTCTGACATTGAAATTCATACAGGTTCATTGTCAGAAAAGGAGCTTATGGATAAGATTTCGAAGGCGCATATTTTAGGAATTCGTTCTAAAACTATGTTGACTGATACAGTTTTAAAAAAGGCAGAGAAATTACTAGCGGTTGGTGCATTTTGTATTGGCACAAATCAAATTGACATGAAATCTGCTACTCGTGCAGGAATTGCTGTCTTTAATTCTCCCTTTTCAAACACACGATCTGTGGCAGAACTAGTTATTGGACTTAGCATCATTCTAATGCGCCGAATTATTGAAAAAAATGATGGTGCCCATAAAGGCTTATGGCTAAAAGAAAGTAGCGGTTGTTTTGAAGTAAGAGGAAAAACACTGGGAATCATTGGATATGGCCATATAGGTTCACAGGTATCGGTATTAGCTGAAGCGATGGGCATGAAAGTAATTTTTCATGATGTCGCTTCGAAACAAAGCTTAGGAAATGCATCACCATGTAGAAGCCTAGATGAATTGCTTAAAACTTCTGATATTATTTCATTACATGTTCCTGGAAATAGTGAAACAAAAAATTTGATCAATAATTCTCGCCTTAAAAAGATGAAAAAAGGTGCGATCCTGATCAATCTTAGTCGCGGAGATGTGATGGATGTAAAAGCAGTTAAGGAAGCACTTTTAACGAAACAACTTGGCGGACTTGGTGTTGATGTATTCCCGGAAGAACCACAAAGCAATAAAGATGTTTTTTCTTCACCTTTACAAAACATCTCCAATGTAGTTCTTACTCCTCATATTGGCGGCAGTACGATGGAAGCACAAGAAGCCATTGGATTAGATGTGGCAGAAAAACTCATTTCATTTACAGAAACAGGTTCAAGCAATGGGTCTTTAACAGTTCCTGAAATTAGTTTACCATTGTTCAATAATGCTCATCGTATTCTTCATATCCATCATAATGTTCCGGGCGTATTGAGTCAAGTTAACGGCGTACTTTCAAAAATGAAAGTAAATATTCTTGGTCAGTATCTTCAGACCAATCGAGAAATTGGGTACGTAGTACTCGATATCGACAAAAAAAGCAGCGCTAAAGTAATGAGCGAACTCAAAAAAGTAAAAAACACTATTCGAAGTCGCGATTTATATTAAGATAAATACAATTTAAAATTAAAAACAAATAAACAATTTTTAATAGTTTTATCAAAAAAAATCTCAAACCAGTATGGAAAATAGTAATCAATTAAGCACAGCAAATAAACAACATTACGTATTGTCATTTAATGGAAATGGAGGCGAATACTTCGGAATTACAATCGTAAATTTATTGTTAACAGTAATCACATTAGGATTATACTATCCTTGGGCCAAAGCTCGTCAGTTACAATTCCTTTATGGTTCAACCGAATTTAATGAAAGTCGCTTTGAATTTCATGGCACGGGTGCTGAAATGTTTAAAGGATTTTTAAAAGCGATTCTGATATTCGCAATCATTTACGCTACTGTATTTTTGTTTGCCTACCTGAATATGCCATTTGTTGCAATTTCAACAATTTACCTAGGATTGTTTTCGATTATCCCATTAGCACTACATGGTAGCTATAAATACAGAATGTCGCGCACCTCGTGGAGAGGAATTAGATTCGGCTACCGTGGAGACAAAGGAGAGCTGTATAAAATATTTTCAAAAGGTGTATTATTGACCGTCGTAACGATTGGAATATATGGTGCTTGGTTATCGATGAATCTTAGAAACTATATCTTAGGAAAAATAAAATTCGGAAGTGCTAAATTCAGCTATAACGGTGATGGGGGTATATACTTTTGGATGAATGTGAAAGGATATATACTGACTATTTTAACGCTAGGGGTTTACTTTTTCTGGTGGCAGAAAGATGTATTCAGTTATTATATCAACAATTTAAAATTAATACATGATGATCAATATATAGACTTTAAGTGCAGCGCAACAGGCGGAGAGTTTTTCGGATTACTTGTGGTTAATTTCTTGATTCTGATTTTTACTTTAGGCATAGGTTATCCTTGGATCGTTGCTCGTTCTTTACGCTTTATTTTTTCTAAAGTTGAAATTACTGGCAATGTAGCTTTTAACAACTTAATTCAATCAGAAGAAAATTACACAGATGCAACTGGCGATGATATGTCAGACATGCTCGATCTTGGATTTGTAATTTAACACCCACTTTAATGAAAAGGATTCTTTTTCTTTACCGTAAAAAAGTGTCATTTTCATCTTTAATTTCTTGAATATGGATGCTGTATTTTATAATGGAGTTAGTGCCCGTCCTATCGATTCGCAAGTATCACTATTAGAAGAAGAGCAGCAGTTATTGATCACTGTAGACGGCGAAACTCCTATTCTAATCGCATTTAGCGAAATTGCCATTTCTCACAGCGAAAAAGAAATGATTGTATTATCATTCGGTAAAAACCCAAATCGCATAGTTGAAGTGAAGGATGAATCATTTCGAAATCAATTTTTAAAATGTAACCATTCTGGCAAAAAAGGAATAACTTATTTCAAACTTATCAATGCAGGATGGAAGGCTCATGCTTTATTTGCTTTACTTATTCTTGCAATTTGCCTATGCACATACTTTTATTTCATTCCATTTGTTGCAGAAAGAGCAGTAACTATTTTACCGCTTAGCTTCGATAAAAAAGTGGGCGACATCGCCTTCGAACAGGCTATAGAAGATGAAGAAATTGATAGTGCGGCGTCAATAATAATGAATACTTATTTGAAATCAATGATGCCAAACGAATACAGTAAATATCATTTGAATGTTGTTAAAAGCAATGAATTAAATGCTTTTGCACTTCCTAACGGAGAAATTGTTATTTATACACGCATGTTGAAACAAATTAAAACCGAGGATGAACTCAGCGGTTTACTATCACATGAAATATCACATGTCACAAACCGACATTCGATGAGATTACTATGCAAAAGTTTATCGGGTTACCTATTACTAAGTGTGATGTTGAATGATGTAAATGGCTTAATGACTATGATACTTGACAATGCAAACAACCTTCAACAATTATCATTTTCAAGAGGATACGAAAAAGAAGCTGATTTATCAGGGTTAGCTATATTGGAACGATATAAAATTAATCCGAAAGGAATGATTCATCTATTTGAAATTCTTCAAAAAGAAAATACCACAAACCTACCCGGATTTTTAAGCACACATCCAGTAACTGCAGACAGAATCTTATACATCAAAAACCATATCGAAAATCATCCTTATGCCTTTAACAATCATCTCGAATTAACACTTTTGCTCAACAAAGTAAAATCTCAATTATTAAATTGAGGATACTAAAAATGAAGAAGAAGTGTATTTAATCAATTTATAAGATGAAAAAGCCGCAATAATAAATTTACACGAATTTTAGATTCCGATGGAAATAAAATAGAACTTTGCCCATTATTAAAAAAGGATTCATAGGCGAAAAGCAAAAAAATATCATGACGAAAAAGAGATTATATTTTTGGATAATATACCTGGCAATTGTTACCGGCATTTCTGCAGGACTCAAACACTTGCAAACGTATACTGATTTTCTGCGCGATGACCCTATGAAGATTATTGGCTGGCTCGTTTATGGTATCGTTTTAATTGTGGGTTATCGTTATTTGGTTTTAATTCCAAGAAACAATGAAGATCAATAAACTATTATTACTAATAGTAAGTATCGGTTTTTTATCCTGTAATTCGTCGTTCGACAAAAAGTCATTGGCACAATTTGATTGGATTGAATATACTTGGCAATGCAAATCAGGAAACATGATATTTTACGAGCAATGGAATAAGGTTAACGAATACACTTTAAAGGGGATTAACTTTAGTATTTGTAACGGAAAAATTACTGAGAACGACAGCTTATTTATTGAATTAATCGACAACGAAATTGAATATCGTTCTGGAAAATCGAAATGGTTACTTGAATCCGTTTATGATAATTCTTTTCGATTTGCGAACCACGACTTTGGCGAAGAAATAAAATATGTATTCGATAAAAAAAATGGGGCTAACATACAATTAACTTTTCCCAATAAAAATGTTAGTTATTCAATGACACGCATTGATTTACCTAGTTTCCTGAAGTCCGTTAATATTGAAGGCGATTATCATGGATCTGTAACTATTAACAACAAACCCGAACTCTTTAGTTTGTCATTCATTCACGAGGAATCTAAAACGCGCGCATACATTACCACTGCAGATAGTTCTATTGTTCATCAAGAAGCAACATCTTGCTGTATGAACGCATCAAATTCAACATTAACATTTTTCAATAACAATAACCCCTTTTCATTACAATTTGAGATAATCAACAACCAGCTTAAAGGATCGTTGATCAATACTACTATTTATCCGTTTAAGCTTGAAAAGTCAATTTCAACTTTTACCAAATCGCAAAGCATAATAAAAACTACTTCTCATGCTGCAATGGGTAATGTCGAATATCATTCATTCATCCCTTCAGGTAGAAAAATAAAAAATGCACTTTTAATAATTGGTGAAGCAAACATTAATGGCCTCGATGGATATAACGCAATTGCCTATAAAGCCGCTAAACAAGGAATAGCTGTTTACACTTACAAACAAAACTATTTATCAAGTGCTAAATCGTACTATGATGAATTATACACAGATTATAATAAAGCAGCAATAGAAGCGGAAGAAATTGTAAACGAAATAAAAAAAGAAAAGCTTCCCATAACTATAATGGCTTTCGGCGTTGGGAATTTTGTTGCTGATCAATTAATCAATAAAAATGCATTCATAAAAAACATAATTGCAGTTTCTCCTCCATGCACAACTTTTCAATCGCTAATTACAACTGAATCGCTCCGGAATTTGTACATGAGAAATACAAAAGCAGAATCAGCTGAATCCTGTAAAGAAGTTTGGAATGCAATTTATGTTTACCTAAATACAGGTAAAGAGGGAATGCAAGTTCAAAAAGCAATTGACAATGCTTGGCAGGAAGGATGGGGTTCATGTTGTTTACCTCAAGAATTGCCAAATGAGCAGACATTAAAAAAATATCCTTTAGCCAAAAATATGAATGCTAATTTTTTGATCAACAGAAGTAGTTTCAATATTCCAGTAATTGCATTGTTCGGAGAAAAAGATGTGATAATGAACGTAAAAGAAAATGCAGAAGCTCTAGATCAACAATTCACTACTAAAAAATCTCTTTTACAAATACGGATCTATGGAGATGCGGATCATCATTTGGAAAGCACTAATATGCAAAGTACTTCGTTCGGTAAATCGTTTAGCCCGGAACTCGAAAACGATATATGGAAATTATTTAAGTAGTAGTCTCCAACGAATCAGCCAACCCAAAAGCATCTGATTAGTTTAATTGATCGAGGTATTTTTTAATTGTCGATTCCAATCCGTAGTAAAGCGCATCACTAATGAGGGCATGTCCAATACTCACCTCTAATAAACCCGGAATTTGCTGAACAAAATAGTGTAAGTTTTCGAGGGTTAAATCGTGTCCGGCATTTAACCCCAACCCCACTCTATTCGCCGTTTTAGCCGCCTCCACAAATGGAGCAATTGCCGATTCTCGATCCTGATTATATTCAGAGGCGTATGATTCTGTATATAATTCAACACGATCGCAGCCCGTTGCTGCTGCATGCTCAATCATGCGCGGATCGGCGCCAATAAAAAGAGAAACCCGTATGCCATTCGATTTAAGAACAGCGACTACATCCTTTAAAAAATCCTTGTTTTTGACCGTATCCCAACCGGCATTTGACGTAAGTACATGAGGCGGATCGGGAACTAAAGTGACTTGTTGAGGTTTCACCTGAAAACATAAATCGAGAAAATCCTGTTGCGGATATCCTTCAATATTAAATTCGGTGGTCAATACTTTTGATAAATCAATAACATCAGAAAAACGAATATGCCGTCCATCAGGACGCGGATGCACCGTAATACCATGAGCGCCAAATTTTTCGATATTCAAAGCGGCCTCTACTACATTGGGGATTATGCCTCCACGGGCATTTCGAATAGTTGCTATTTTATTGATGTTAACACTAAGTTTTGTCACAGGATAATAAGTTTTTAACATGGCAAATACTATTTACGGATCTATTCGTTAATAACTATCAACAGAAAAAAGCCCCTTGGGTGTTGCGAAAGTACTATGTTTGCGATGAATCAGAACCATAATGCGGAAAAATCCGTATGAAAAGACACTATGTTTGCTGCTAGATTAATAAGAGATAACGTTCCGCCCTTAAAACCGGGCGATACTTGTGGTCGTGCTTTGATGTGGATGGATGAGTTGCGTGTAAATGCACTTCCTGTTATTAGCGGTCGTGAATACCTCGGCTTAATTAATAAAATCGACGTTACAAATCCCGCTTTTACCAATACGACCATTAAGGATTCAGGAATTCATTTAAACCGGGTTTTTGTTTACGAAAACGAACATGTATACGAACTAACCAAAGTAGCTTCACTACATAAACTGGACTTAGTACCTGTTGTTACTAATGAAGAAGAATATGCAGGACTAGTTACTGTGAACGATCTTGTTGCTTATTTTGCAGAAAGCAAGAGCGTTTATATGCCAGGAGGAATTATTATTCTCGAGATGGGCTTTAAAGATTATTCGATGAGTCAAATTGCTCAGATAATCGAATCTGACGGAGCTCATATGTTAAGTGCGAGCGTTTCATCAACTCCCGATCCTCAGAAAATTGAATTAACGATTAAGGTAGATATCATAGATTTAACTAGAATTTTAGCATCCTTCTATCGCTATAACTACCATGTTGTGGCTTCGTATCATCAAAGCGAGCACAATGAAGACCTTAAAAATCGATTTGACTCATTGATGCATTACCTAAATATGTAATCAGTAATCAGGCAAAACCGAATCCTGATGGGTAAAAAAATACAACTGTACTTATTGTTACTTTTTGTCCTAAGCTCGCTTACGAGCTTAGGACAAAACTTTAGCGATAGTTTGGTAAATAGCGAAAGTATTATTGATCGCATTATCATTACGGGTAACCATAAAACTAAAGAGAATATTATTACTCGTGAATTAACGTTTCACGAAGGAGATACATTATCTAAATATGTTTTAGAAGCTTCAATAGAAAAAAGCCGTGAAAACCTCATGAATATCGGCTTATTTAATTTCGTTGACATAAAATATTTTCAAGGCATAGGCGAGCATACAGATGTGCATATTGAAGTCATCGAACGCTGGTATTTATGGCCGATGCCGATTTTCGAAATTGCCGATCGTAATTTCAATGAATGGTTCAGCAAGAAAGATTTAAGTCGTACGAATTACGGAATGTATGTTCGACAAGAAAATTTCCGCGGACGAGATGAAATCCTTCAAGTACAAATCTTACTAGGGTATTCGCAGCGCCTCGGTCTTTCATATTCGATTCCTTATATAAACCGAAAGCAAAATCTCGGATTTACTGCCGGTGTTTTCACTACGCGAAATCATGAAATTGCTTATAATACATTTCAAAATAAATTACTTTTTTATAAAGATCCTGAGCAATTTGTTAGAAAAGATCTTTCTGCGTTTGTAAGAGTTTCAAAACGAAATGGATTATATCAATATTTCAATACTACTTTCGAATACAAAAAAGTATCCACTATTGATACCGTTCTAGCAATGAATAACGACTTTTTTGTTGACGGAAAAACACAGCAACAATACTTATCGATTAGCTGGAATTTTCGTCTTGACAAACGTGATTACCAATCCTACGCTCAACGTGGATATTTAGTCGAAGCTGATATTTATAAAACAGGTTTTGGCTTATTAAAAAACGAGCCTCATCTCATTGGATTATCATTTGGGGTTAGAAAATATCAACCCATCGCTCAACGATTTAATCTTTCCGGAATGCTGAAAGGACGAGTTGTACAAAGAGATAACGCTCCTTATTCTAATCAACGCGCATTAGGCTATAGCAATGATTATATTAGAGGGTATGATTATTATGTTATGAACGGACAAAATTTTGCCCTTTTTCGCTCAAACTTTAAATACACTTTAATGTGCAACAAAGTGTTTAAGGCCCCGATCATTCACTCCGATAAGTTTAAATTAATACCGGTATCGATGTACCTAAATGCGTTTTTTGATGCAGGATATGTAGCCGACCGGCAATATGCTGAATTCAACCCATTAAATAATTCATGGCAATACGGTTATGGGATTGGATACGATTACGTAACCTATTACGACCTTGTTTTCAGATTAGAATTTGCAATTAACCGACTTCATGAAAAAGGATTATTCTTCCATGTAGGAACATCCTTCTGAAAAACCATAGCTTAAATGCCGCAATTAATGTATTTTTACATCAAATTGACTGAATGAAAATTGCCCTCTACGCTCGTCAGGTATCTGAGTCACATCACCCCTTTATTGCAAGGCTGTTTGATGAATTGATAAAGCACTCTTGCCGACTGATTATCTATCAACCATTTTATAATCAAGTAAAGCACCTACTTCCCGATAAAGGGAAATTCGATATTTATAATTCAGGATCTGAAATTCGCGGCGAAGTAGATTTCATGTTCAGTATTGGTGGCGATGGCACTATCCTCGATACGGTAACGCAAATTCAAGACAGCGGGATACCGGTACTAGGAATTAATATAGGCCGCCTAGGATTCCTTTCAAGTATTGCTGCTGAAGAAATCGCAGGGGCTATAGAAAGCTTAATGAAAGGTCATTTTTCTCTCGACAAACGTCGACTCCTTCGTCTAGAATCGAACGTACAAATATTTGGAGAAGCCAATTATGCCCTCAATGAACTGACTATCCATAAAAAAGATAGTTCAAGTATGATCATAATAAACACCTACCTCAACGGCGAATACCTGAATTCGTATTGGGCTGATGGTCTAATTATCGCAACACCAACTGGATCTACAGGATATTCACTCAGCTGCGGCGGACCAATCGTTGCACCTTATTCCGGCAACTTCGTCATTACCCCAATAGCACCCCACAACCTAAATGTTCGACCTATTGTTGTTTCTGATGAAAATGTAATTTCACTCGAAGTGCAAGGAAGATCACAGTATTTCTTAGCATCCCTCGATTCAAGATCGGTAACCATCGACTCAGCTATTTCATTAGCTGTCCGACGTGCCGAATTCACTATAAATTTAGTAAGAATGGGCAACGATAACTTCCTCGACACCCTCCGTAAAAAATTAAATTGGGGCCTCGATACAAGAAATTGAGATTTTTACAGCGAAAATTCAACTTTGTATGTATCTAATTCGTGTAAAATATTACTTTTGTGCTAAGGCCTGATTGTTACCCTATGAAAAAGAACTTATTAGCAATTTTATTTATATTACTACTGTCCTCATCAGTTACTGAAGCTCAACGACTTAGAGCTCGCTGGAGAGCTTACCGTTATGAATGGAGCGCAGGAATCGGAGCGACCAACTTTCTTGGTGAATTAGGAGGGGCGAATCAAATTGGTACCGACGGCTTCAAAGATTTGGAAATTAGCACTACAAGACCTGCTTTGTCTTTAGGGCTTCGGTACAAAATTAGCCCTGGAATCGCCATTCATTCACACTTAACTTATGGGCAAGTTAGAGGTGACGATAAATTAACGACGGAGCAATTCAGAAAAAACAGGAATCTGAACTTTAAGTCAAATATTTTCGAATTCAATGCAAATTTCGAGCTCGCATTATTGTCTTCTCGTGAAGGTGGTATTTATCGTTTACGTGGCGTAAAAAGAAATAGTACTTTTGAAGCTTCCATGTATGTTTTTGCAGGAATCGGAGTTTTCCATTTTAACCCAAAAGGAGAGCTAAATAAGAAGTGGTATGAGCTACAACCCTTAGGCACTGAAGGGCAGGGCATTTCACCAGCACGATCAAAATACAAGCGAACACAGATATGCATTCCTATCGGATTCGGAGGGAGATATTTCTTCAGCCGTCGTTGGGGAGTCGGAGTTGAGTTAGGAATCCGAAAAACATTTACTGACTATATTGATGATGTTAGTAAAACATATTACGACAATACAGCTATCTCTCAAGCAAACGGACCTGACGCAGCAGCTTTAGCTGATCCCTCAATTCTTGAATATCCGGTAGGAAACGTAGGTTCACAAAGAGGTGACCCTAGCGACAAAGATGCGTACATGTTCATGATTTTTAGTCTCCATTATAAACTTAGAACCGGCAGAAGCAACTTCCCAATTTTTTAATAGGTTTTGCGACTGGTTTTCGGCAATATACTGCTATGAAAATCGTTAATGTGCAGATGTTGAAATATTCGATTGCCTTTATTCTTTTATTGGCATTACCATTGGAAATTTATTCCCAGTCGAGAGAAATGGGGGTAATGTTGGGCGTAATGAACTACAAAGGGGATTTACATCCTCAGATGTACGACACAAAAAATAATCGTCCGGCAATTGGCTTTTTATACCGCAGAAGCTATAGTAACCATTGGGCATTTAAAAGCGCTTTCAATTATGGGCATATCACTGCTGACGATGCCGATGCAAGCGACGAATACAGCAGAAATAGAAACCTTAATTTCAAAAGTCATATTTTAGAATTATCTGGACAGTTCGAGTTTAATTTTTTCCCGTATCAAACCGCCAACCCAGCCACTAAAGCTACCCCTTATTTACTGGTAGGATTTTCAATGTTTCACTTTAACCCGAAAGCCTTATATAACGGCGATTACGTTGAACTTCAACCATTAGGCACTGAAGGGCAAGGAACTTCGGCTAGCCCAAATGGAAAATTGTACCACCGAACATCCGCTGCATTTGTATTTGGAGGAGGAATGAAATTTCAGATTGCTCGACGCTGGGGTTGTACCATCGAAAGTGCTGTTCGTAAGACATATACCGACTATTTAGATGATGTTCATTCCACCTATGCAGATCCTAATGCGATTAGGGTAGAATATGGGAAAACGGCAGCCATCCTTTCTGACCGATCATTAAGTGATGCACCAGGAGGAAATATTGGTCGCCAACGCGGAGACACCGCTCAGCGAGATTGGTTCGTATTTACTGGAGTACAGTTCACCTATACACTCTCAAAACACTATATCGACTCCTGTCGACCATTCCGAATTAAGCTTTGGTGATTTTATGAAGTTAAACCACGGTTAATTGCGACAACATCAACACGAAAGGCAATGGTTTTATTACATTTGTGCCCTTCTTAAATTATGATTACTAAAGAACAAATCGATACCGCAAAACTACCCCAACATATTGCCATTATAATGGATGGGAATGGGCGTTGGGCTAAGCAACAAGGGAAGATACGAACCTTTGGTCATCATCATGGAGTAACCGCAGTTCGCGACACAGTAGAAGCAGCTGCCGAATTGGGTGTAAAATTCTTAACCCTATATGCCTTTAGCACCGAAAACTGGAGCCGTCCGAAATTTGAAATCGATGCGTTAATGTCGCTTTTAGTTCAAACGATCTCAAAGGAAACAGCAACCCTGATGAAAAACAACATCAGATTAGCAACCATTGGCGATACAGAAAGCCTCCCCTCTAGCGTTTACAAGAAATTGCAAAAAGCAATAGATGAAACATCAGGCAATTCAAGAATGACATTAGTGCTTGCTTTAAGCTATAGTTCTCGATGGGAAATTACCCGCGCGGTAAAAACAATTGCCGACAAAGTAAAAGCCGGATCCCTCGATATTGAAAAAATTGATGAAACAATTATATCGGATCATCTCTGCACTGCAGGATGGCCTGACCCTGAACTGTTGATTCGCACAAGTGGTGAGTCGCGTATCAGTAATTATTTATTGTGGCAAATTGCCTACGCCGAATTATACTTTACCCCTAAATTATGGCCCGACTTCCGCAAAGAAGATCTGTATGAAGCCATAGTCGATTATCAGGGTCGTGAACGTCGCTTTGGTAAAGTATCCGAACAACTCAACCCTAAACATGCTTAATAATTTACGAGGCTTCGCCTGCCTATTATTGCTACTATTCGCACTGCCTTCATATTCCCAAATTCAAGTTGGAAATAACGAAGACTTAATCGATTATAGTACTCCCAAAGAATTTGAATTGGCAGGGATCACAGTGTCTGGCATTCAGTACCTCGATGAGAGCGTACTCATTACACTAACTGGATTAAATATCGGTGAGAAATATAAAATTCCTGGCGATAAAATTTCTTCAGCCATCGAAAACCTATGGAAACAAGGACTGCTTTCAGATGTAAAGGTGATTGCAACAAAAATCGTTGACAAAAGAATTTTTCTTGAATTCAAATTGCAAGAACTTCCTCGACTTTCTAAATTTTCATTCGAAGGCATTAGTAAAGGAGAAGCTGATAAACTTCGCGAGAAATTACAACTGGTAAAAGGAAAAGTGGTTACCGAAAACCTGATTCAGATGTCGATTAATCAGGTGAAAAGTCACTTTGTCGATAAAGGATATTTATTTGTTGATGTAAAAATAACAACAGAAAAAGATTCTTCCGCTGGTGCTAATTCTCAGATGATGCGCATAAGCGTAAGCAATAAGCATCGTATTAAGATCAATCAAGTAATTTTATCTGGGAACAAAGAATTCAGCGATAAAAAACTGAAGCGCAAAATGAAAGGCAGCAAAGAAAGCGGCTGGTATAAAATCTTTACATCGTCGAAGTATAGCGATGAAGCGCTAGAAAAAGATAAAGAAAAAATTGTTGCTTCGTATAATGCAAATGGATACAGAGATGCTGCTGTAGTGTCTGACAGTATAACTAAATTCAACAAGAAATCAATTAACCTTTATGTTCATGTTGAAGAAGGGCATAAATACTATTTCAGAAATATTTCATGGATTGGCAACACTAAATATTCGACTGAAGCATTAAAGCAAATTTTAAATATTTCTAAAGGAGATATTTACAATCAGCAGAAAATGGAAGAAGGATTATATCTAAGCCAAAGCAGCAGAGATGTTTCTTCTTTGTATATGGATGACGGGTATCTCTTCTTCTCCGTTACACCTGTTGAAGTATTAGTTACCGGTGATTCTATCGACGTTGAAATGCGTATTTACGAAGGAAAACAAGCTATAGTGAATAAAGTAACTGTGGTAGGAAATACAAAGACGAATGATAAGGTTGTACTACGAGAAATCAGAACTCAACCCGGACAGTTATTCAATCGTTCCGACATCATAAGAACGCAACGTGAGTTGGCTCAGTTGGGATATTTCGATCAAGAAAAATTGAATGTAAATCCGAAGCCTAATCCTGTCGACGGAACAGTAGATATCGAATACATCGTTGAAGAACGGCCGTCTGATCAGTTGGAGTTATCAGGTGGTTGGGGAGGTGGCGCCGGAGTGGTTGGAACCTTAGGCGTGAGCTTTAATAATTTTTCGTTGAAAAATATTCCTAAGAAAAATACATGGACGCCTTTACCTTCAGGTGATGGTCAAAAATTGAGCATTCGTTTCCAATCAAACGGACGTTATTTTCAAAGTTATAATATGTCGTTTACCGAGCCTTGGCTAGGAGGAAAAAAACCAAACTCATTAAGTGTTTCAGTATTTCGTTCAGTACAAACCGACGGACTTAAAAAAGACGATCCAGCCCGCTCAGTTTTAATGATAAGTGGAGCTTCTGTAGGATTAGGTCGTCGTTTAAAATGGCCTGACGACTTCTTCACGCTTTACCACGAGCTTTCATTTCAGAATTATTCGCTAAACCAATGGTCGGGGACCTTCTTATTCTCTGATGGAACATCGAACAATTTAAGCTTACAACAAACAATTTCGAGGAATTCGGTAGATGGATTTGTTTGGATCAGGAGCGGTTCACAATTATCAATGACTTTACAGTTGACTCCTCCATTCTCTCTTATAGATAAAAAAACCGACTATTCGAAAGCCTCATTTAATGTCAAATACAAGTGGATTGAATACCATAAATGGAAGTTTAGCGGAGCTTGGTACAAGAGTTTAGGCAAATTCGTATTGTATAACAAAGCACAATTTGGGTTCCTTGGATTCTACAATAACGACATCGGCCAAAGTCCTTTTGAAAGGTTCTATTTAGGAGGAGATGGGCTATCGGGTTACTCGCTTGATGGACGTGAAATTATTGCTTTAAGAGGATACCAAAACAACTCTGTAACTCCTAAAATTAACGGAAATACAGTTGGAGGAACGGCTTACGATAAATTTACGATGGAATTACGATTCCCGATTTCATTGAATCCATCAGCCACCGTCTATGCGCTTGGATTTATTGAAGGAGGAAACAACTACATGGGAATGAAAAACTTCAACCCTACTACTTTAAAAAGATCTGCTGGTATGGGGGTAAGGATTTTCTTACCGATGTTCGGTCTTCTTGGACTTGACTGGGGTTACGGATTTGATGACATTGAAGGATCGAAAGCCTATAGCGGAGCCAACTTCCACTTTACCATCGGACAACAGTTCTAATCTTTCCAATGAAATATTTAAAAGTCAGAAACAGGTATTCTATTTATATCACACCAAACACTGAGCAATAGGAACTAATATTTGATATCTGGCTAAAAGCCGCCAGTATCAAATATCTAAAAGCTCTACCTATTGTAACCTCACAGAAATTGGATAACTTTGGCATGAAAATTAACTGGGTACTAATAAAAATAACCCTACTATGAAAAAGACAATTGCCTCCTTCTTAATGGCCTTCGCATTAATGGCCTTTTCTCCTGCATTCGCACAGAAATATGCGTTTATTGATAGTCAGTATATTTTAGATAATATTTCTGAATACAAAGCAGCACAGCAACAACTCGATCAGCTAAGCATTAATTGGCAAAAAGAAATTGAGTCGAAGTATGCGGTTATCGATAAGTTGTACAAAGACTATCAAGCAGAACAAATTCTCCTCACAGAAGAAATGAAAAAGAAACGTGAGCAAGAAATCACTTCAAAAGAAAAAGAAGTAAAAGAATTCCAGAAGTCGAAATTCGGATACGAAGGTGAATTATTTAAGAAAAAACAAGAATTGATTAAACCACTTCAAGATAAAATTTACAATGCTGTTAAGAAAATCGCAACAGATCAAAGCTATGCGGTAATCTTCGATAAGTCGGGCGATTTAATCATGCTTTACACCAACCCTAAATACGATAAGAGTGACGAAGTACTTGCATCGATGGGATACAAAGCAGGAAACAAAAGCGACGGAGGAAGCGGCAAACCAGCTGCTGGAGGCGGAGCAGGAACCGATACGAAATCGGGAGGCACTCCTTCAGAAGAAAAAAAATAATATTTAATCCTGAATAAGGATCATACAAACAACAATATCACAAACCCATCATCATTCATTATGAATAAATTATTTGCCATCGCATGTGGTGTACTGCTAAGTTTCGCGACTACTGTAAATGCACAAAACACACTTAAATTCGGACACATAAACTCAACATTGCTATTAAGTTTAATGCCGGAAACTAAAAACGCTGATTCTACACTTCAGAAATTCGGTGCATCACTTGAAAGTCAATTAAAAACAATGACAGCCGAGTATCAGAATAAAATCGCCGACTTTAAAACAAAAGAAGCATCAATGGCTGAACCGATTCGTGATGCGAAAATGAAAGAAATCAGTGATCTTGAAGAACGCATTCAAGCATTCCAAGAGTCGGCGCAAACATCTATGCAAAAGAAGAAAGAAGAATTATACTCTCCTATCATTAAAAAAGCAGAAGAAGCTATCAACCAAATAGCGAAAGATAAAAGTTACTCTTATATTTTTGACACAAGCGTAGGAGCTGTGTTATATGCACAAGACTCTGACGATATTCTTCCTATCGTGAAAACGAAGTTAGGTTTGAAATAATTATTAGATCCTAAAGAAAAACAAAAGCCCTGACGATAAACGTCAGGGCTTTTGTTTTTCTTGTACGTCCTTAACATAGGTTGACTAACTTTAATTAAAATTCAATTCTGATATTAATCCCCCAATTAGTTGAAATTGATTATTCTTGGCGCCTTTGTTCTCTATTACGCTCCGACTTTTAACGTTTTCAACCCGCATTTCTAATGTCGAACGGTATATCTGAATTTCTATTCGAAGCGGATCGTTCGCCTTAAATTTTTAGGGAAAGAACGAGGAGAACGACAACGATAAAAAGAAACACTTTTTGAGACCTGAAATGGTTTTCTTTCAGGGCGAGTTTGTTTCTTTCCGTTGGAGTTAAAATCGTTCCCGCTAAAAAAATTACAGCTGCTACTGCCTTTTACTGCAGGAAAAAGTTAGCCCCAGCGCGCGGCTATAGCGCGTTGGAAGAGAGAATTTGTTTTATCCTGTATTTCAATCATTGTCTAATCTGCTTTCAATAAATTTACCCCACAAAGACCATAGGGCTAATGTTTGCCCGATTATTTATAACTAAAACGGTTAACCATATTTAGCTAAATTCTTATCCCCACCCTTAATTATTATTTTATCCCTTCGGTTTTTTTGAATTTCAATGCTTCGTGGTTGGATAAATTTCAGCGCTATGAAGTTTGGGTATTGGTTAATAACCAACCAACTTTTTCGGTATAAGATAAATTCTTTTCATCTTTGCTTTATGGCCACAAAATCAAAACCGGGAAATCGTCCTTTGGGGATTTTTGATTCAGGAATCGGAGGATTAACTGTAGCGAACGCAATTCACGAATTATTGCCTGAGGAGAATTTGGTTTACTTCGGCGATACTGCCCATTTACCGTATGGAGATAAATCGCCGGAAGCAATTAAGAAATGGTCGGTAGCTATTAGTGACTTTTTAATGACGCACGATTGCAAGATGATTGTAATAGCATGTAATAGCATTTCGTCGGTTGCCTACGACGCCGTTAAGAAGCATATAGGATCGAATGCGATTGTAGTGAATGTAATTGATCCCGTGGTGGAATATGTAGTAAATCAAGCCGCGTTAAAGCGTGTTGGGGTAATAGGGACAAAGGCTACTATTAAAACCGATATTTATGCATCTAAGTTAAAAGACAGAAATAAAAAGTTGTTGGTTAACTCACTTGCCACTCCCCTACTAGCACCAATGATTGAAGAAGGATTTTTCAATAATAAAATATCGAAAACGATCATCAACGATTATTTATCGCGTCCAAAATTAAAGAACATCGACAGTTTAATTTTAGGATGCACGCACTACCCCTTGATTCGTCCGGAAATCGAACAATTTTACAAAGGAAAAGTAACGATATTCGACACAGCACGAATCGTTGCACATCATGTTCAGTGGCTCCTCGACGAAAACAATTTATTCAATAGCGGCAGCACCAAAAAACATCGATTCTTTATTTCCGACTTCACACCTGCCTTTGAGCAAAGCACAAAAATTTTCTTTAAAGGAAAAGTAAAGTTGGAACGGAATAATTTGTGGAAATGAAGTTGATTTGAAAATTTGAAACTGAAAACGATGCCCTGACAGTGTGTCATACGTAATTTGATTTTCGAATATGACTTCATCGAATCTAGTTCAGGGAATTTTGAATTGCTGACGCGTTGCTTGATGGGCCGCAGATTTTTATGGTCTTTATGTTTTTCGCAGAATTATCGTCTTCGACGATTTTGCCTAATGATAGGAATACGGATTCGTTCCGACGTGCTTGCGCAGTCGGAGCTAAAAGGATACCCCGTTGGGGTAATGGAGCAAGGTTTTTGAATCTACAAATGGATAAGGCACACGGCTTTCATTGAGCTTGTCGAAATATGGTCATCGAGCGGAGCCGATATGAGCCAGGAATAAAAACAAAAAAGCCCTGACATTAATCGTCAGGGCTTTTTGAATATGTTCTTACAAAGGATTAATAAAACTTACCTCTGTTATCGTCGATGTTTGCTTTTTCACGAAGTGCATTGAATACTTCGTATTGTGAACGTCCTGCTAATTGTTGACGTAATTGATTAGCCGCATCTTTGAAATCTTTTGGCATTTGAGGCTCGTTGAAGCTATTTACAACAACAACATAAACTCCGCTAACACCTTTGATAGGAGCAGATACTTGTCCTGCTTTTAATGTCATTGCCGTTCCAACTACTGTTCCTTCATTTCCAGCATTTCCTAAGAATGGAGAAGCGAAAGAAACGTTTTCTGCAGGATTAACAGGTTGTTGAACTGCTGCTGCAATAGCATCTATATTGCTTCCTGCTTTTCCTAATTTCTCGATTAACTGTTGCGCTTTTTTATCGCGACGTGCTTCGTATGTTACTTGATCTTTTACTTGTTCTAACGTAGAAAATCCTTTTTCACGAATATCAGTAAGCATCGCAATAACGAAACGATTTCCGAATTCATATGCTTTAGAGATATCTCCCACTTTAGCGCCAAACGACCAACGAACTAATTCGCGTGAATTTTCAAGAGCTCCAACTTGACGAGCATTTTCAGCTATGTTTTTCTCCGATAACTTAGTTAAGTTTTGATCTTTTACTGCTTTATTGTAAGCATCAGCAGTTGCATTTTTATTAGCAAACTCATTCGCCTTAGTAAATACCATCTGGACAGTTTTCGTACTTGGCTCAATGCGCTTAGTCACGTTAGCCACTTGAACCTGACGTGATGCTGCACTGATATCTTCCACTTCGGCAATATGTAAACCGAATTGAGTTTGAACAATTACAATTTCTCCTTTTTTAGCAGCGAAACAAGCCTCGCTAAATTCTTTCACCATCATTTGTGCGCCAAACCAACCTAAGTCGCCACCTTTTTGATTCGCCGCTTGATCAGTTGAATACTGAGCCGCTAACAATTCAAATTTAGCACCGCCTTTTAAAGCTGTTTTAATACTATCGGCACGCATTTTTATTTCAGCAGCCTTTGCAGGATCCATTTTCAATAAAATGTGACGCGCTTTAACCGAGTCTGCCATCATTTTAGAGCCGGTTAACTTCGACAAACGGTACGTACCATTTTCTTCAAAGGGACCAACAACTGTTCCTACTGGAGCAGCAAACATGATAGAATCGATATTGAAAGGAAGTGTGCCTTTTTTATGGAAAGAAGCATCTAATGGAGCATCTGAATTTGAAGCAACGAAAGCAGAATCATTACTAGCTAATTTAAAGCCTTCTGTAATTTTAGCGATATCATTTGCGGCCGCCTGACGATCTACATCAGAGGGAGTAACATCAAAAGTTACATAATCAATTGCGCGACTTGCCACTTGCTTATAACTCTTTAAGTTTTCGTTATAAACTGCTTTAAGTTCAGCATCACTAACTTCAATTGTACTATCAACAATAGTTGAGAAAGGAATCATTACATACTTCAAAGAAGCTGTACGATTTTTAGCCATGAAATCTTCTTTTGCTTCAGCAGTAGTTACATAAAGACCTCCTTTTAAAAGATCATTATATTTCTGTTGGAGACGCTCTTGACGCATCGCTTTTTCGAAAATCACCCACTGCGCTTTTGTTTTCCCTGTTGGATCATTGTCCATGTTCTTAAGGAAAGTCAATACACTTGAAGGATTGAATTGACCTGTTTTAGGGTCAGTAAAAGCTTGGCGCACCTGAGGATGTATGTTCTTACCTTGAACCATATCAAACAATTCATCAGAAGAAACCGTTAATCCCAATTTACTAAATTGAGTTCCCAACACTTCATCATTCACCAATTGGTTCCACGCTTGCTCACGGATTTGATCCATGGTAGCCTGATCAATTGATTCGGTGTTATTTTGAATCTTGTAATTGCCCGCCATCTCTTGAACGCGACTTTCAAAATCCATTACATTTATCTTCTGACCGGATATAACACCAACAGAAGTTTCAGTTTTGCTGAATATACCTTTACTCGATGAGAATAAATCACCAAGAATAAATGCAAACAAGCTGAATCCTACAAAACCTATCAGTAGACCTGCTCTATTCCTGATTTTTCCAATAACTGCCATAATACTTTGAATTTCTTGTTAAGGGTGCGAATATACGACTCTAATTTGTACGAAGAAAGGGTTCTAGGGTTCGATTAATGAAAATAGCTGACTGATTTTCATTAAAATGATAAAAACGGCCTAATTTAACCTTAATTTTAGGGGGAACGGTGTTTTTGCATAGTGATTCTTTGCTTCCTACGAACTAACCAAAAAACAGTAGCGATCAAAGTAAAAAGGAAAAACCAAATAGCGGAAGCCAACGAATCGGTCGTTAATTTAAAAACGCCCATCCCTGCTCCTAGCAGGGTGATGATCAACCATGATATTTCCAATATTCGAAGCATCGCTTATTGCTTTACTGTAATCCGGCCGGTTACATTGAAGATTTTATACCTGCTGAAATCCTGATTCGCCTCAAAACCTTTCCCCATAATAATTTCTTTTGGAGTGGATATTTTAACAAATTGATCGGAAGATAAGAGTTCTTTTCTTTCGTCCCAAAATAACTTTTCAGTATTCAGCTTTTCGCCTTTCTCATTTACCACTTCAACATCATTTATTGCCTCCCAACGGTGCTCTAATTCATAATGAATTGCGTATTTGGCCGATAACCTAGATTTCACTTGACGGTTCTGATTGAAGAATTCGATCATCATTCCACTAGGCATTTCAGTAATTGCCTTGGGTCTTATTTTCTTTATCATCGAAGCTGCTGTGACCTTCACTTTCACCATTCCCGAATCGCTATAAAAAGTTTCAAGTCCTTTTATTTCTTCTACAGGATCGTTCAGAGAAGCCGTAACTCTAGCGATCTCTGCATTATCATTTTCACAGGAAGCAAAAAAGCAGACTGAAACAGTTGCCGTTGCGAGCAAAATTCTATAAAACAAACGTCTCGCCATTATTTTCATTAATCGTATTTACGCTTCTGGAACCACACTTCATTAAAGGTAAGCCCAAGTACAATTCTAGCGTACTGTTCTTTTATAAGATTATCGGCTGTAGTTCCGCGCTGCCCAAATTCAAATGCAATATTCACTGCCGATTGAAGCGATTTGCGGATTGGCAATCCTACTCCTAATGAGACTCCGTATTCATTTAACTGATTGCCTCGCAATTCGAGTGAAGATTGATTATAATATACTCCCGCTCGGTATTGCACACGATTGAAATAACTGATTGAGGTAATATCTGGAGTAATGCTACCTCCCAAGGCAACGCCCATACTACTTTTAGTTGATGTGTCGGCAAAGCCGAAAGATTTATAAGTACTCCAATCTTGATATGTGAAATCTACGCCAGCTTGCCATTTAGTTCCGCTCGTTAAGTTAAATCCGATTCCGGCATAAGCAGGCAATGTTATCATTCCTGTTACATCAGGTTTATAGAGGATAGTGTCTTTCAAAATATCACTTCCCGAAGATCCAACGCGATAGTTAACCCACCACAAAGTCCCCTTCGCTTTTACGTTCTGAGCTGGCGCTCCAACGATGCCAATACCCCACATGGTTTTATCGTTAATTTTTTGCTTCCAATGCAATCCCATTTCAAAGTAAAAATCACTAATATTAATATCGTCTTGATAATTAGTGTTGAACATTATAGTATTAGAGTATTCGGCACGTCTCTGACGAGAAACTGTCCCAAAAAGATAATCTGCATTAACTCCTAAAGATAGGTTTTTAGTAATATTGGCACCTAGCCCTAAAAAGTATCTCGTGTATCCACCATCTCCCTTGTAGTGATTGGTTAATGTTGTTCCTAATGTATCAATATTTGCATTTTTGGTTGAAATAATATTGTACCCTTTTCCACTGTATGGCACAATACCAAAAGCTAAACCTATTTTATTTTTCAGAACCGGAAACCCGAGTGAAAGTGTATTTAAGCGGGAATTTGTTTTTTGTACTTTAAGATTGGATTGCGTTTGTTTTATTACTTCAGCATCAAGACCGAACTCAACTACCATTACTGAATCATAAGCGTATGTAGCTGGATTAGAAAAATTAAGACTTCCGGCAGAGGATCCTCCGTAGGCTATTCCGCCCATTCCACGCTGTTGAGAGAACCCTCTAAACAACATTTCACCTATTCCGAAACGAGAGTATGGCGACAAAGTACTTGTTTGAGCAAATAGACCTGACGACAATAACAAACCGATCATTGCCGGTATTGCCTTTTTATTGATGATGTTGAGCTTCATTATTGATTATAACGCAAGATTTCCCGTAATCCAGTTAATGTTAGATCTGGGGCTGCAAAGATGAATGTTTTAAGGCTATTATAAAAGTGAAGATAGTCGCCACCGGTAATTACACATATTAAATCGGGGAATTGGGAGGAATATTGCGTTATTATTCCATTCATCTCGGCCAACATGCCATAAACCACCCCCGACAGTATCGACTCTTCTGTGTTTTTGCCTATCAACGGAATGTTTTCCCTAAAACCAATTAGCGGAAGACGCGCCGTATATTCATGCAATGCTTTAAATCGCATATTCAATCCGGGTGAAATTGCTCCTCCTTCATATCCAGTGTGCGGATGAAAAAAATCGAATTTAAGGCAAGTGCCGCAATCAATCACTAACACGGGTTGCCCAGGGTATATTGCTGCTACCCCTACTGCATTAGCAATACGATCGGTGCCCAATGTTTGTGGAGTACCGTAATTATTGGCAATGGGAAGTGGGGTTAAGGAATCAACCGAAAGAACACTTTCTAATGAATTAATAATGAACCCTAAATAATCAGGAATAGCAATAACGGAAGAAAAAACGAAGGACTTACAATTAAAAGTCTTGAAGAAATTCTCAATATCGTAACGGTCCGAATAACTAAACTTCTTGCTGACAATCAATTTATTATCATCAAAAAAACCTAGTTTCAATGCAGTATTCCCAAAATCAGCAGCTATAATCATCGAGGCAAAATACGTAAATTGTTATGAATGTAGCACATTGAAAATAAGGCAATAGCAAAATAATTTACTTTATTTCAATATTTCACACCTAAAGACAGCTTGGTTTTAATGAAAATATTATACTTTTGCGCCCTCACTAAGGTGATGTAGCTCAGTCGGTAGAGCAAAGGACTGAAAATCCTTGTGTCGGCGGTTCGATCCCGTCCATCACCACTAAAATTCTTTCAAACTAACGCCTCCATTCTCATGAAAAGTTCACAGGCGCGCTACCGCAAGGTTTTGCTTATTGACGATAATGAGATAGACAATTTCATTAATGAAAGAATGATTACTTCAAGTCATTTTGCTGAAGAAGTAGTCGTGAAAAACTCAGCCGACGCTGCGTTGTCTCATCTCCAAGCTTTAACCGATGCTGCTAACTTCCCTGAAGTAGTATTTTTGGATTTAAACATGCCAGTAAAAGACGGGTTTGACTTCCTAATTGAATTCGAGTTATTACCTACCGATTTGAAAAACGCCTGTAAAATTGTTGTGCTTTCTTCATCAATTAGTCCAGAAGATATTAACAAGGCATCAACGAATACATATGTATTTAAATACGTAAACAAACCATTGAGCGAAAAATATCTCGATGCAATTACCTTTTAGATTTAATAGATAAAGATTAAGGGGCTATCATTACTGACAGCCCCTTTTTTTATTTAACAGATCCCTTATTCTAATTAATCTTTAATCGGGTTACTCATTCGACGAAGAACGTTATCATCGGCACGTACATAGGTAAGTACAGGGAATGTTCCTTTATTCATATCTTCAAATTCATGCCACATTTCACCGATCTTCTTCACCTTACGACGATAATCGGCAGGCTTAAGTGCAGTTTTCAATATTTTCATAAAGAATTTAGCTGACTCAAACTCATCTTCTTGCTCACGCACCTGACGTTTAAGACTACTAATAATTTGCATACATAAACTATCATCACCAATAATACAATACTGAAGTGCCTGAAACAACTTACAATCTACATCAGTTGCCATATAGTGCTTTAACGACATTTGATTTCTTAGTTCATTCATCTTACGAGCAGCTCCATGGTAATCGCGCTGATAGTATTTTACCGTTGCTAAAAATCTTTTAAGCGTTATGTAGTGATACGCTTCATTCATATCAACATCTACTTCTTTTTCCAATGATTCGTATCCGGCTTGGAGATGATCAATATTTCCGTCGATTAAATACTTCAGCACTTTAGAGCGAAGGAATTGAACCAAAAAGAAATGCATCATATGCTTCTCCATCAAATCAGGCATCTGTTGGTTTACGCGCTGTAAATAATAATCTGCACGAACAATATTTCCTGTTCTGATGTAATATTCGAAATACATTAAATCAGTAATGCCTTTAATATTTTGATAAAAAGTATCCATGGGATAATTCTCAAATATCTGCGACATTTTCTGAATTATATTTTCAATTTCTAACTCACGAGCCTTTAATCCGTCAATTTTATGAGGTAGATTACACAAATAATAAATACGTGCAATATTATATAACACAAACAATCGATGAGAATCATACAACTCGCAAATATTTGCAAGTTCGCGCTTCATCATAATCACTTCCTCTAAATCAGATTCGCGTTGATTCAATTGATATTCTCCAATCTTTTTAATCATACGGAAAAATAAATTTTCAGCCTTCGATACAGCTAAAGAAAAAGCAACATGTTTATTAAATTTATTTTCGTAGAACCCATAATCTTCAGTATACAAATGCAATTGAGCAAGTGTTTTATATACTAAAATCAATTCTGCATTCAGGTCATATTCGATTAACTGTTTTTCTAGTTCGCGTAAAGCTCTAACCGAAAACTCACGATTATTTCCGAATAAATGAGCAGGAACTCTTGACACCTCATCCATTAATGTTTGGATAGGATTTTGGACCTTTTTACTTAATACCGCAGCGATTTTTGAATTTAGCCGCGATTTTAACGTGTAGTAAGCGCTGGGATTCACCTGAAGAATCTCCATCATTTCACTGTCTTCAACATCACGTGAACGAGTTGTTTCCAACACTAAAAAAGGCTTGTTTTTTTTCTTTCCAGACACTTCCATTAGGAGTTGCTGATACTCGTCGTCTGATAATTTCTTGATGGTTTTACTTAGGATGTCCATTTTCTTTTGGGATTAAATTTAATGCCTGGGATTATGTGACCTCTTACGTGAAATGTTTATGTAAGGTTCTATTTGTTTTTAACTTTTTTCATTATTCAAGGCAAACATCAATCATTAATAATAAATGTAACCTTATTATAAAACCTCCGTATGATGAAAGCCGCAGCACAACATATCGTCAACTATAACGGGTAATAAATAAAAATTACCTACCTGATCAATAATTGAAAAAATATTACAACTGCGATTACCTTTCACCGACAATTGTAGAAATGTAATCACGAATAGAAATATGAAAATGATTGCGAAAATGATTGCGAAAAAAATGAATAAATACTGTATTTCTTACAATTGGAAGAAGTGTAACCTTTCGCATCAATGTTACGTTAAGATGCATGTAAATTACTAATGACCAAAAACTTTAAGGAGGATTATAAAATGAACCACACTGACCACCACGAAGATTTCTACAAAACTATCCGCGAAAACAGGATGTTGATGTATTCGAAGCCAAAGCGTTATTTCAATAGAGATGAACAACAAGGTTCCGCGTTCAAATTTTTATTCTTAATTGAAACAGTAGTGTTTCTTATTTTGATGGCCGCTGCTGGATCGAGTATGGCACAATCATCGCCAAAGAACGTAATGGCTATTTCGGCAGGAAATCAAGGTTCCATGAATATTTATAATTACAACTCTATTTATAATTCAGGAAAAGTGTTCGTAAGTTGGACATCGAAAAATGAACCTGAAGATTGTGTTTATATTGTTGAACGTTCAGAAAACGGAAAAGATTTTGCATCAGTAGGTGTTAAAGAAGGCATCGGAGCAGAAATAGAATTATACTACAGTTGGATCGATCAGACACCACCTGCTGGATTTTCATACTATAGAGTTAAGAAGATAACTAAAGAAGGAAATCAATTATACAGTTCGGTGAATTCTGTAATTAACCAGTCTTCCAACTTTAACAATTATGCTCAAGGCGCGGGAGAAAAGTAAAACTTCTTTTTCACACTTAGCATACCAACCAAATCAACCAACCAAAACATTTTAAAAACTAGGTCAAAATGGGCCCCGCCGTTACATATCGATCGATTCGTGTAGTTTTCGCGGCAATACTTATGTTACTAACGATTTCGTTACGGGCTCAATCGCCCGTAGCATCGTTTAGTTCCGACAAAACTACAGGTTGCGCTCCGCTGATGGTAAATTTTTCAAACACCTCCATCAATGCGATTTCTTATCAGTGGAACTTTGGAAACTCCAATACTTCTACTGCTACTAATCCAAGTTCAGTATTCCTTACACCAGGCACTTATGTTGTTAAATTAATTGCGATAGGCGTTGGTGGATTAAAAGATTCTATTGTTCACACTATCACTATTGTTAATGATCCTACAGCGGGTTTCACGGCATTTCCATTAGCCGCATGTGAAGACGTAAATAGTATTTCATTTACAAATAGTTCATCAAATGCTGCAACCTATACATGGGATTTCGGCGATGGCACTTCTTCTACCGCAACAAACCCTACTCACACTTATTTTGATCCAGGAACTTACAATATAAAATTAATTGCTACAAGTACGTACGGTTGTCAAAAAATTGAAATCAAAAATAGCTACATTACTATTTACGCACAACCTCAGTCGCAGTTCACAGCTGTTACAACATCTGCATGTGATATTAATACGCTTTTTCACTTTTCAGCAACCACACCCAATATTACAAATTGGATGTGGGATTTGGGAGATGGACAAACATCTACTCAACAAAATCCATCACATCAATACAGTAGTGCAGGAAATTATAATGTATCATTAATTGTAACCAACACAAATGGTTGTTCCGACACATTGTCGCGTTCAAATTTCATCAACATTGGGAACACGCTTATTCCATCTTTCACAATGAGTGATACCTCAGGATGTAGCCCACTGCCGATTAATTTTAACTGTACCGTACCAAATGCAACAACATGGAATTGGAATTTCGGAGACGGAACCACAGCAACCTTGAAAAGTCCATCGCACATTTATTCTAACCCAGGAAGTTATTCTATTACACTTACGGTAACTACTCAAAGTGGATGCAACGGAACGGTAACCTTTCCTGATTTTGTAGTAGTCGATCAGTTACCAATACCTGATTTTAGTGTTGTACAAGATAGTGGCTGTGCTCCATTTACTGCCCAAATGATTAATCTTAGTACGGGTGCTTCATCCTATAATTGGGCATTTGGCAATTTAACTTCATCCAACTTAAACAACCCTCCTATTACATTTACACAAGGCGGATATTTCAGTGTTACATTAACAGCCATTTCGCCGAATAATTGTCCGGTAAGCCTAACGAAGGTTCAATACATTAAGGTATTTGCACCTGGTGCAGGATTTCAAGCCACGCCTAAAATAGGTTGCCCTGGAATGACCGTTCAATTTACAAACACATCATCACAATCTAACCTTATAAGTTATTTTTGGACATTTGGCGATGGCATTACTTCTACATTACAAAACCCATCACATACTTACAACTCCATTGGAAGTTTCCCTGTTTCATTAGTTGTTGAAAATTCATTCGGTTGTCGTGATACAGTTTATCGAGTTAATTACATTACCGTAATAAATCCAACAACGAATTACACCACACCCGATACTGTAAAAATATGCTTAGGAGATCCCCATGTTTTTGTGGACCCTACAACAGGCAGCAATCAATGGACATGGCATTTTGGAGATGGAAGCACATCATCAGATCAAAACCCTTCGTACACCTATAATGTTATAGGCAACTACACTGTTACACTTAACACATCAATGCCTGGAGGCTGCGCGCAATCTTTTAATCCATATGCGTACGTTATGGTAATACCATATATTAAAAAGCCTATCGATGTGAACTTAACTGGTGCATGCAAACCATATACAGTTAATTTCTCAACATCAACACAAAATGCAATCAGTTATCATTGGAATTTTGGAGACGGCGACACATCAGTAATAGCAGCCCCGTCACATACGTATCTAAACCCAGGGTCATATAATATTTCGCTAACAATTATTATTGGATCAGGTTGTATAACGCAAGTAGATACAATAATAATGCTAGGGCATATAAACCCAGCTAAAGCCAGTTCCTACAATGATTGCATAGGGGATAATATTTTATTCTCAGTAGGAGATTCGTCACTATTTACAAGCGCAATATGGTATTTTGGTGATGGAAAAACAGCACCATATTTTAATTATTGGCATTCCTATTCAAGCGAGACTACATTCCAACCCTACCTAATAACAATTGACTTAACAGGTTGTATCGATACATTTTATACTAACAAGGCAATAATCATAAACAATCCTGATCCTGATTTTAATGTAAGCAATCCTATTGTTTGTCTTGGAAACAGTGTCACGTTTAATAACACAAGTAACGTAGGGAATTTATTTTATTGGACTTTTGGAGATGGAGGGTCATCAAATGACAGCATACCATCACATAAATATACAACGGCAGGAATATATTCCATTAGTTTAACTGTTACAAAAGGAAATTGCACAAAAACAAAAACGGTAGTAGGTTATATTACAGTTGTTGACCCAATGGCACAAATCACCTACACCACAAATGGAATGTGTATGCCTGTAACAGTTACGTTCAATGCAATTGCGCCAACTGCAGTGCAATGGGCCTGGTTTTTTGGAAACGGCGACACCTCGGCATCTCAAAATCCAATATATACATTTAATATCACTCCAACTGACTCACTCACATTAACAATTATGGACGTGAATGGTTGTTACAAAACTGTAAAAGACAAAAACATCAATTATTATAATTCTGCCTTATCTGTTGACAAAAATGCAGGATGCACACCTTTAAAAGTTCAATTTAGTGATTTATCAAACGGAGCATTATCATGGCAATGGGATTTTGGTGATGGCACTACATCAACAGTTGCCAATCCTTCTCATACTTATTCAGTAAACGGCAACTACGATGTAACGCTTATTTGCACTTTCCCGGGAAATTGTATCGATACTTCTGTTTATTACAACTTCATTAAGTCGCAAACTCCGAAGTCAGATTTCTATTCTCCTACAGTTGCAGGTTGCTCGCCCACACAAATAAGCTTTACAAACACATCAACAGATGCCACACAATTTGAATGGGACTTTGGCGATGGAGGAACATCAACTAGTGTAAACCCAAGCCATATTTACAATATTCCAGGATACTATTCTATTCGATTAATCTCTACGAATAGTTATGGATGCAAAGACACTATTCTTAAACCGAATTATATATTTATTCCCGGAACCTATTCAAATTTTAGTTTATCGGCAACTCAAGGATGTCAAAACTTATTAACGGCCTTCTCCGATTTATCTATTAATGCTTCGACATGGTTTTGGAATTTCGGTGATGGATATATTGATGCTGTCCAAAATCCTTCGCACATGTATCAAGATACGGGAACTTATATTGTTACCTTAATAACGCATGACACGTTGGGTTGTTCATCATCGTTCACGTATCCCATTCCAATTCGAATATTTCAAAATCCGATATCAGCAGCAACTGCCACAACATATAGTGGTTGTTCCCACTTCACAACTACATTTGTTAATCAATCCTTATATGCCGATAACTATTATTGGGAATTTGGAACAGGAGACACAAGTACATTACAAAATCCTACATACACGTATAATGCAGGAGGGAATTATTTTCCTACATTAATCACAATAACCAATAATGGTTGTAGAGACACTTTCATTTTCAATAATCCAATTAACGTATTACAAACTCCAACAGCACTCATTAGCCTAAGTGACACTACTGCCTGTAACCCTGCAACCATAACTTTTATTAGCCAATCGATAAATACGATTAATTCACAATACAACTGGTCATTAGGAAGCGGGGGGAATTCAACAGGTGCAATTTCAAGTGCTAGTTTTAATAACGCCGGAAATTATACTGTAACATTAATTACCACAAATAACAATGGCTGTAGTGATACAAGTTTAGCGAACTTAACAATTTTGGAAAGCCCAACTGCCGACGCTAATGCTAATATTGAAGAAGGTTGTCATCCGCTAACTGTAAATTTCAATAATTTATCTACTGGAGCGAATACTTACTTATGGCAATTTGGAAACGGAGATACTAGTACTTCATTCGCACCAAATTATATATACAAAATACCAGGCATTTATTATCCTTATTTGATAACTTATAATATATTGGGATGCAGTGATACTATTTATTTGCCAGCGATTACAGTTCATCATACACCTATAGCAATAATCACATCATCGATAACATCAGGATGTAACCCGTCAATATTCAATTTTACCAATAGTTCAATTGAACTTGAAAACCCAAATTACACATGGGAAATGGGAAATGGAGCCACATTCAACAGTACAGATGTTTCATACGATTATTTATTAGCAGGGAACTATAATGTAACCCTAATTGTAACAAATACCTACGGTTGTTCTCACGATACGAGCCTACAAATTTCAGTTCATCCAACACCAACACCTGCAGGATCAGCATCAAGTACCATTGGTTGTACTCCATTATCCATTCTTTTTACTAATTCATCTATAGGTGCAGACCAATACCTCTGGAACTTCGGAGATGGAAATAGTGACACCACGACAATTGCGAACTATATTTATTTAAATGGGGGTACTTACATACCTCAACTAATAGCTACTACAATTTATGGTTGTAGCGATACATTTATGTTAAGTCCGATAAAAGTATTAGAAAGTCCGCGCGCAGATTTTTTCTCTACCGACACTATAGCTTGCAAAGGATCAATTGTAAGTTTCACAAACACGTCAACGAACTTAATTAACCCAAGCTACTATTGGAATTTAGCAACAACTATAAGCACTGCATATAATCCAACAACTGCTTATATCTATTCAGGGAATTATGATATATCATTAGTAATTACAAATAATAATGGATGTACCGACACGATTATTAAGCCAGCTTATATTCATATAGATGACTCTGTGCCGCCACCAGCAGATCCAATTTTAAGTGTATCGGTCGTTAATGATTATAATGTAGATATAATATGGCAAAACAGCAGTGTAAATGATTTGAAATACTATGAAGTATACCGTTTAAATAAGGCGACTAACAACTATGAATTAATTTACCAAGAAGTAAATGCAAAAAGCATCGCTTCTGCTTCTACTTCTACCTATAGAGATACCGCCCTCGACACTAGACATAATACATATACTTACAAAGTACTAACAATAGATCGTTGCGGAAACAAACTTTTATTAAGCGAATTAAATCCACATACAACAATTGATATATCAGCAGCGCAAGCAGGTGCAAATATTTTCGTAAAATGGACCCCTTACATTGGTTGTAACATAAATACCTACGATCTATATCGCACAGAAGTAACTTCAGGGCTAATTCAATTTGTAGCAAGTGTACCCTCTAGTCAACTTAATTACCTTGATACTACATTAAACTGTCCGATTGACTATATATATAGAATTACAGCTACTGACTTATGCGGAAACAGTTACATATCGAACAGTGATACTTCTGTAGCAAGACCTGTAAATATTATGGCAGATCAAAAAGTAAGTGTTATTCGTTCAACGGTAATTGAAAATATAAAAGTACTAACCGAATGGTTACCTCCTACAATTCATCCTGAAAGAGTCAAGGAATATCATATTTATCGTTCAGAAGACAACAGTACATTTAATTTAATTGCCATCGTTCCTTCGGCATTAACAGCATACACCGATACAGATGTAGACATAAATGCACATGAATATTATTACAGAATATTGGTTGTAAACGATTGTAATTTATCTGGAATAGAAAGCAATAATGGGTCTTCTATATTCCTTACTGGCATACATGAGAATTACAGCACTCAATTCAACTGGACGCCTTATAAAGAATGGCAACAAGGGGTTGATACCTATCAACTTGAGAGAATAAATGCTAATGGCGTTTGGGAAATAATAAAAGTAGTTAATGGAAATGTAACAAATACAATCATTAGCGAATAATCAAAATTAAACTTTACTGAAAATTGATTTTATTTCCAGTAAAGTTTAATTTTGTATCATATGTCACCAACGCTATCAAAACCTATATACCTCTTTTACATTTTAGTTTTTTATGTATTGTTCCAATTTTCTTGGTGGGCCTATTTATTAGTGAATTTAAATACAGAAGTATGCCGTCAAAAAATCGAATATGTAAATGCAACACATTCAAACGATAATGAATTAAAAAAAGACATTGTAAAATTTGAAAATGAACTGCACAAAAGGTGGATGATGGTTGCAGGAGAAGGTGCTGTTTTTTTAAGCCTATTACTTTTCGGTATTTATAAAACTAAAAATGCATTCAAAAGAGAGTTTGCATTAGCAAGGCAGCAAAAGAACTTTTTACTTTCAATTACACATGAGTTTAAGTCGCCGTTAGCTGCTGTAAAACTAAATTTACAAACACTACAAAAAAGAAAGCTTGAACCTGAGCAAAAAGAACATGTAATTCGTAAAGCACTTTTAGAAACTGAACGAATAAACCTACTAATAGAAAATGCACTAATCGCAAGTCGGCTAGAGAGTCGCAATTACGAATATTATTTCGAAGCATTTAACTTTAGTCACTTTTTAAAAGATGCAGTAAATGACTTTATTGATCGTCAAGATCACGAACACAAAATTAGTCACGAGATCGCAGCAGGAATCCAAATTAATGGGGACAAGTTGGCCTTAATTTCTCTAATTTATAACCTGCTAGAAAATGCGGAAAAATATAGTCCATCTGAATCTGAAATTAAAGTATCATTAATAAAGGATGGTGCTAAGGAAGCCATCTTAACAATTAGTGATAAGGGAAATGGCATTCCTGAACATGAACGAAATAAAATTTTTGAGAAATTTTATCGCATGGGAAACGAAGACACCCGTAAAACAAAAGGAACTGGATTAGGATTATTTATCGCTCAACATGTAGTAAGTTTACATAAAGGAACGATACAGGCCAAGGATAATTTTCCAATGGGGACTATTTTTGAAATCAGGTTACCAATAAGTTAGATAATTTCTGCAATCAGGGATTCAATTTGTTGTACCTTTACAGCTCTTAAAACAAGTTGATGAAAAAGGCAGTTTTAGTAATTCTGGATGGTTGGGGACTTGCAGCAAATGGCCCTGGAAATGCAATTTCGTTAGCAAACACTCCAATTATGGGCAGATTAGTTAAAGAATGCTCACATACAACACTTTTAACATCAGGAGAAGATGTGGGATTGCCTCATGGACAAATGGGCAATTCGGAAGTCGGTCACCTAAACATTGGTGCTGGTAGAATAGTATGGCAAGAATTAGCTAATATTAATAAATCCATTAGAGAAAAAACTTTTGACACTCAGCCAGTTTTAGTAAACGCCTTTGAAGAAGCGAAGAAAAAAAACTGTAAACTTCATTTTATCGGACTCGTATCCAACGGCGGAGTACATTCGCATATTAATCACCTGAAGCAATTATGCACATTAGCCGATGACCACGGTCTAGAAAAAGTATTTATCCATGCTTTTACAGATGGTCGAGATACTGATCCTAAAAGCGGAATACACTTTTTGAACGAATTGCAAGATCACTTAGATAACGCTACCGGGAAAATAGCAAGTGTAACGGGAAGGTATTATGCTATGGATCGCGACAATCGTTGGGAACGTGTGAAGGTAGCTTATGATGCTCTCACGGTAGGCATAGGAGAAAAAAATACATCTTGGAAAAACGCATTGGAAAATAGTTATGCGGCAAACATAACTGACGAATTTATTAAACCGATAATCATTAGTAACGCGGCAAATAATCCGATCGGAAATATTGACCCCAACGATATTGTAATTTGCTTTAACTTCCGCACCGACCGATGTAGAGAAATCACTATTGCGTTAACGCAAAAAGATATGCCTGAGCATGGAATGCATACTCTCCCATTGCATTATGTAACCATGACACGCTACGATAATACCTATAAAGGAGTAGATGTAGTATATGAAAAAAACAATCTTTCCTTAACAATTGGAGAAGTGCTAGAAAACGCAGGAAAGAAACAAATACGAATTGCTGAGACCGAAAAATATCCGCATGTTACGTTCTTCTTCTCGGGAGGAAGAGAAGCTCCATTTAAAGGAGAAACCCGATTAATGGCTCCTTCTCCAAAAGTAGCTACGTATGATTTACAACCAGAGATGAGTGCCGAAGAAATTAAAAACTTAATTATTCCTGAATTAAAAAAAGGCGAAGTAGATTTTGTTTGTCTTAATTTTGCAAATGCCGATATGGTTGGACATACTGGTGTTATTAGCGCAGCTGTAAAAGCAATAGAAACCGTTGACCGATGCTTGGGAGAAGTTTTAGAGGCAGGTAAAATTCATGGTTATAATTTTATTATCATTGCCGACCATGGAAATGCAGACATGATGTTGAATGAAGACGGAAGTCCAAATACGGCACATACTACGAATCCCGTTCCATGCATTTTGGTTAGCGATGATAAATCATTAAAAATTTCATCAGGGAGATTAGCAGATGTAGCTCCTTCACTTCTTTATCTAATGGGCATTCAGCAACCAACAGAAATGGAAGGGAAAAATCTTATTTGTTAATCAAATTACTTACGCAAGTCCGAATAATGAATATAAAAAAACTCATTACCGCATGCGTGCTACTAATCGGTATTACAACTGGTTCGCAAGCACAATCGCGATTGGGAGTATTTATTGGGGGAGGAACAACTTGGTATTATGGGGATATGAACGATCGCTTATTAACTCATCCCAAACTATTCAGCAACTATTTTAACGGAGGAATAATCTATCGACTTTCACCTCATGTAGATATTGTAGGTAATTATTTCAATGGTGAAATTGTTGGCGCCGATTCATTATCAATACAAGAATATAACATCAAAAGAAATCTTCATTTTCAAACGAAAATTTGGGAAGCATCATTTCGTGCAGACTACAAACTGTTCGGCCAACAAACAAGAAAAAAAAATCGTGCATTTACGCCTTATGTCTTTATAGGCATCGGTTATTTTCATTTTAACCCAAAAGCAGTACACAATGGCCAACTAATCGAATTACAGCCATTAGGTACAGAAGGACAATACATTGATGGTGGCAATTACCCCAAACCATATAAGCTCTATCAGCTATCAGTTCCATTAGGTATTGGCATTGAAGCACGGATTTCAAATGCATTTTCAATTCGTGTAGAAGTATCGAACCACTTTGCTTTCACTGATTACCTTGATGATTTGAGTGGGAATTATGCAGACTCCGCTAAACTATTAATAACGCCGAATGGTGTATTAGCCTTTGATATGGCGAGCAACCTCAATCGAAGCTATCCAACTGAAGGCTCAGGACGCGGAAACCCGAAACACAACGACACCTTTATGAATGCAGGAATCTCTATTCTATATACTCCTGAATTATTAAGAAAGGGGAATAATAATGGATCGAAGAGAAATGCACATAGAGGAAGATCAAAAAATAAAAAAAATTGTCCGGCTTACTAATAGCAAACAAGACGTTCCTTTTACTACTTTTGTTCACATCAATTTCTTGTGGAACTCAGCCAAATTTTAAAAATATTCAGTGATCGTGTGCAAAGCAGAGAATTATCATCGCTTTTGCTACAACGCAACCCAAAGAGAATCTCATTAGACGGACTTTCCGGCTCTTCAGATGCTCTGTTTTTGGCTGCCTTTTATAAGACAATGGTACACCCTGCATTATTCATTCTTGGTGACAGAGAAGAAGCTGCATATTTTCAAAACGATATTGAAAATCTATTAGGAGAACAAAAGGCTTTGCTGTTTCCTTCTTCTTATAAAAAGCCATATCATCTCGATCAAACCGATAATAGTCAAGTATTACAAAGAGCAGAAGTATTAACTCGAATTAGTAAACATCCAAACAACTTCTTTATCGTTTCCTACCCCGAGGCGATTCATGAACGAGTGATTACAAAAAAGTCGCTCGAAAGAAATACGATGGAAGTAAAATTAGGAGAAATTTTGAATGTAGACTTCATTACCGAATTTCTTACCGAAAATAATTTCATTCGTACCGACTTCGTTTACGAACCGGGACAATTTGCAATTCGAGGTGGCATTGTAGACGTTTATTCGTTTGCACATGAAATGCCATATCGAATCGAATTCTACGGAAATAAAATCGAATCGATACGTGCCTTTGACCCCTCTTCGCAACTGAGTGAACAAAACATGGCCTTCGTAACTATAATACCGAATATACAATCAGGAATTATCACCGAAGCACATGAATCATTTTTTGATTTCATCCCAAAAGAAACGATTGTATACGGAAAAGATCTCGACTACACGTATAACGCCATCGAAACATCGATGCAAAAAATTGAAGAACGATTTGGCGAAAAAATAGAAATTGAAGAAGAGCAAACAGTACGAAATATAGAAGACCTTTTCGATACAAAAGATCAATTCAAATTAAGTGTTGAAAATCATATTATTGTTGAATTTGGCTCGAAACCATTTTATGAAGAAGCAAATAGAATAGAATTTAACACAAAACCACAGCCGCATTTCAACAAAAACTTCAACATCCTTTTAGAGAACCTTTATAACAATCAAAAAAAAGGATATGTCAATTTGCTGTTTAGTGATTCGGCAAAGCAGTCGGAGCGCCTCTACTCAATCTTCTCCGATTTGCCACGTCCTGAAGCGTTCAAAGGTGTAGAATTGAAATTCCATTCAATCCTCACTGCATTACATCAGGGATTCATCGATCACGATTTAAAACTAATTTTCTATACCGATCATCAAATTTTTGATCGATATCATCGCTTTCGTTTAAAGAAAAATTATAGCAAGAGCGAATCAATAACACTTAAAGATCTCTACAGTTTAAAGCCAGGTGATTTTATTACACACATTGACCATGGTGTAGGCCGATTTGCCGGACTTGAGACACTAGACGTAAACGGAAAACAGCAAGAAGCTATTCGCTTAGTTTACCGCGATAACGATATCCTCTATATTAGTATTCACTCTTTACATCGTATTGCACGATTCACTAGTAAGGATGGGACTCATCCCTCATTAAACAAACTAGGATCCTCGGCTTGGGCTACATTAAAACTTAAAACCAAAAAAAAGGTAAAAGATATTGCGAAAGACCTAATAGCACTTTACGCAAAACGGAAAGCGCAAAACGGATTTGCTTTCACCCAAGATTCTTACTTGCAAACCGAGCTCGAAGCCTCCTTCATGTACGAAGATACGCCCGACCAATTAAAGTCGACGATGGATGTAAAACGTGATATGGAAAAAGAATACCCAATGGACCGTCTCATTTGCGGCGACGTTGGATTCGGCAAAACAGAAATTGCGCTGAGAGCTGCATTTAAAGCGGCTACCGACGGAAAGCAAGTAGCCATATTAGTACCTACTACCATTTTAGCGCTACAACACTTTCGTACATTTCGAGAGCGACTAAAAGACTTTCCAGTAAATATTGATTACATCAATCGATTCAAATCAAGCGCACAACAAACAGAAACACTGAAGAGACTTGCGGAAGGAAAAATAGACATCATCATTGGAACTCATCGTATACTCAGCAAAGATGTTAAATTTAAAGATCTGGGATTAATGATTGTTGATGAAGAGCAAAAATTTGGAGTAGCGGCAAAAGAAAAACTGAAATCGATTCGTATTAATGTTGATACACTAACACTAACGGCGACGCCTATACCAAGAACATTACAATTTTCATTGATGGGAGCTCGAGACCTATCGATTATAAACACACCTCCACCTAACCGACATCCAGTAACCACCGAAGTACATGTCTTTAACGAATCATTAATTAAAGACGCTATCAATTATGAAATATCAAGAGGTGGTCAAGTATTTTTCATCCATAATCGAGTACAAGACATACATGATATGGCTGCCGTACTCACGAAACTTTGTCCGGGAATAAAAATTGGAGTTGGCCACGGACAAATGGATGGCGACAAACTAGAAGATGTATTAATTCGTTTTATTGAAGGGGAGACAGACTTACTTCTTGCAACTACAATTATCGAATCAGGGCTCGATATCAGCAATGCGAACACCATGATCATTAACAATGCTCATTATTTCGGATTAAGCGACTTGCATCAAATGAGAGGACGAGTGGGTCGTTCAAATAAAAAAGCCTTTTGTTACTTATTAGCACCGCCAATAACAGTACTTACCCCAGAAGCTCGTCAGCGATTAAAAGCAATAGAAGAACATTCAGACTTAGGCAGTGGATTTCAGGTAGCAATGAAAGACCTCGATATACGTGGTGCGGGAAATTTATTAGGAGGCGAACAAAGCGGATTCATTTCTGAAATCGGATTTGAGATGTACCACAAAATACTCGACGAAGCGATTCAGGAGCTCAAAGAAACTGACTTTAAAGATATCTTCCCTGCCGACGAAAATGCGAGCTTCGTAAATGATTGTCAGATCGACACCGATTTGGAAATGCGTATTCCTGACACGTATGTAGAGAATATTGCCGAACGACTCAGTCTTTACAAAGAACTTGATGAAATTAGTACTGAAGAAAAGTTAACCGATTTCGGGAATCATCTAAAAGACCGATTTGGACCAGTACCACATCAAGTTTACGAACTAATGGATACCATCCGCTTAAGATGGAAAGCAAGGATGTTAGGATTTGAAAAAATTGTTTTAAAAAACAGAACATTAAAAACCTATTTCGTATCCAATCAACAATCGGCATACTTCCAAAGCACACTTTTCAATGCTGTACTTCGCTTCGTGCAGGCCAACCCGCGACTCTGTAAGATGAAAGAAGAGAAAGGCAAGTTGAGTTTAACCGTAACACAAATGGATAGTATAAGTATTGCGAATGCGATACTTGAAAAAATGGTGCAATACCATCAACCTACGATCAAGAACGACTGATTTGAGTGAATTGAAGTTCCCCTTTGGCTAATACACCATCAATTTTCACCCCTTTTCGCTGATTATTCACCAAAATGAAGATAGTAAAGCTTGATAATTAGCTGTAATTGTGGGCGAATCAATCACACAAAAAAATGACTACGATTATCTCTATCATCATTACAACTGCAGGACTTGCATGTGTAATTTACCAACAGTACCTTGAACATAAGTCGAGAAGCACGAAAGGTCAACAATAATTCACGATTAGTTGAGTGATCGCTTCTTTTTTTCGCTAAGGTTTCTATCTTTGCGGCCTCGTAAAGGGCAAGTATGTTATATCTCAAGAAAAGTTTAATCCCCGGTGCAGGCAAAGGCCTGTTTGTAAAAAACACATTAAAACGCGGCGACATCGTATGCGAATACGAAGGAGAATTTGTACCATGGTCGGTATGTGAAAAGCGTGCTGAAGAAGGCCATGAAGGCTATGTATTCTTCATTAGCAACAAAAGATGCGTTGACGCCTATTTTACACCAGAAGCAATGGGACGCTACGCAAACGATGCAAAAGGCATTGGGCGAGTAGAAGGACTTCGTAACAATGCACAGTACGAAATCAAAGTTCGTAAAGGCGAAAAACGCGTATTCATAGTAGCCACTAGAACGATTCACCCTGATGGTGAAGTTTTAGTAGATTATGGAAGCGATTATTGGAAGAACCTTGAAAAGACGAAACATCTTTACAAGAAACAACAAGAAGAGAAAAAACGACTTCGTGAAGAATCAAAGAAAAAAGTAAAAAAGGCAATTAAACCAGCGAAAAAAGCGAAATCGGCTAAAAAGAAAACTGTGAAAGCAGCAGCTAAAAAAGTGAAATCGGCTAAAAAATAATTCACATTTACTTGTTGGAAAATGGCTTAACAGCAAGTAAAATTATATATTCATTTAGATCAATTTTGTAAGCAATCTAAATGTATATGACCATATTATCAATAATAATCGTTTCAGTAGGTTTTGCCTGCGTAATTTACACTCAGTTTAGTGAAATATTCACTGGAAAGAACAAGGCAAATCGCTAGTTATAAAATTGACGAGTCAACGAAATAAATACCCTGATATTAACACTATTGGGGTTTTTTATTTTTCTGAAACAGTAAACACCTCGCTAATTGCTTTTTCTACGGAACGACATTTTCTTCATGCGAACAAATTGTGCATTATAAATGCCGAAATTGCCACTGAAATGAAACGCAACAAAGCAAACTACTCCGTAATACAATGCGTATTCACCACCGAAAAGCTCAACACCCAGAATAGCGCATGCCAATGGTGTATTGGCAGCACCTGCAAAAACAGCAATAAAACCTAGTGCAGCGAATAAATCAAGGGGAGCACCGCTAATCATAGCAATACTATTGCCTAGCGTAGCGCCAATAAAAAACAACGGGGTTACCTCTCCCCCCTTAAATCCCATACTTAGCGTAATTATAGTAAGGAGCAATTTCCAAAACCAAGCAGCATAACTAATATGCGTTGAAGTGAATGCCGAAACGATACTAATTCCAATTGGGCTCGAAGAAATTACACCTAATCCGAGGTAATCGAAAGTCCCCAAAGCATAACTAATTCCTACAATTAAAACAGACGCAATAATTGGAATAAGCAAAGGTTGCTTAATCAGTTTGGCCGATAGGTTTTTGAGCCAGTGAACAGAAAAAGCAAACAAGCGCGCAACCAAACCAAACAACACACCTGCTATAATTGTCAATAATAGTATTGAGCCATTGAAATGCAAATAATTAATCAACAGCTTATCGGCAGAGTAATGAACAGTATAAATTGCATGAACAATACCACAAGCGATGCATGTATAATGACCAATAAAAGCAGCTATTAAGCAAGGTAGCCAAGCATCCCATTTTATTTGCCCAATAACAAGTACTTCGAGAGCGAAAACGGAAGCCGCAAGCGGAGTCCCAAAAACAGCTGCAAATCCTGCCGACATTCCAGCCATAAGCAGTATTCTTTTCTGATCGCTATTTAGATTAAACCTTTTAAGGAAATACGAAGAAATACCACCTCCTATCTGAACAGCGGTGCCCTCACGTCCGGCAGAGCCTCCCACCAAATGAGTGAGAACGGTAGAAAATAAAATAAGTGGAGCCAATCGTACAGGCACTGCATGCGTTGGCTGATGAATTTCATTAATAATAAGATTGTTTCCAGCATCCGCATTTTTACCTGCCCATTTGTACGCCAAAAAAATAAGAATACCGGCTAGAGGAAGAAAAAAAACAAGCTGAGGAAACTGGAAACGAAGCACTGTAGCGCCATCAAGCATCCAAAGAAAAAAGGCAACAGACAACCCGGTGATGACGGACATCGGAATAATATAAAAAAGAGTAGACAAAAACTGTTTGATGTTCGTTTTACTGAAATAGAAATCTACATTATTTTTCATCCGTCTACAAATAAACATCAACAGTAAACAAATAAACTACAGAATTTGCAGGCTTCATCATCTATAGAGTGGTTTAATAAATTAAGACACCTTTCCTATGGTAAATGCAAATATACATCTCATATAGACAGTGGCACAACTTTAAGAACGAAAAAACTAAAATCAAGATAGAAATCATGCAAAAATCGTTTAGCAACGATGCCTAAAATACAATGCTATTTTATAAACCGCATTTACAAAAAAAAATCTGGCATGATGGTTGGGTTCCGCAAAACAAGAACCTCACAATAACATAAACTAAAACTAGGAGGCAAAAGCTATGAAAAAGATCATCTACACTCTATTGATCAACGCAATGATGATTAGCTGCGCGCACGCCACACACCTGGGTTCTGACTTAAAAATCCGGATGCATGATTACCGCGCAATGATTGTTGAACTTGACAACATCAATTACAATTCACCTACAACAGAATTCAATATTGATGAATTAGCACCAGGAAGGCACCTAATCACTATCTGGACATTACGAACCCATCACAACTCCGGAGGCCCACGATTAACTTACAGAGGTTATATCGATATTCCAGCACAATCAAGGGTAACGGCACGACTTACCGAATATCAGCAACTCAAGGTAGTAAGAATAGAACCAAAGTATGTTTTACCTGAAAACAATCAAACATACGAACCTTACGATCCTTATCAATATAACAACCCCTCTGCAGTAATGCTCGTATGCAACCACTGCGGAAACTTCGAAGAACTAAAATCAGTCATTAGACATCAATCTTTCGAAAACACCAAGGTTCAAATCGCAAAAGAATACATGCATGACAATCGAATTCGCACCAAAGAAGTTGCTGAATTAATGTATCTACTAACCTTTGAAAGTAACAAAATCGACCTAGCAAAATTCGCATATCAATTGGTGGATGATCCACAAAACTACTTTAAGCTATACGATAAATTCACCTTCGATAGCAGCGTTAGAGAGCTTAGCGACTATATTCACACGAGATCATAAAGTACTAAAACACCCATTAAGCCCCGGTTCCCGTAAGAGCCGGGGCTCTTTTATTTAGCGACATCCTCTAAAAAATACGGTATAAAATCAATTGTTATTCGGACAAATTAGAAACTACGAAATTTAATCTGATGAAAATCAGTTACTAAAACACTCAAGCAACTAACCCATAAAAAGTTTTAAAATCGCTACATTTGCCGTCATTATATTTCTACGAGAAATTCCTGCTATGGAACAAAATAATCAAGTAATTGACAACGTAATCATCAAGTTTGCCGGCGATTCCGGCGACGGGATGCAGCTTACTGGAACACAGTTCACCAACACTGCAGCTCTTTTTGGTAATGACCTGAGCACCTTCCCTGACTTTCCTGCTGAAATCCGCGCCCCACAAGGGACGATTCCGGGAGTTTCGGGCTACCAGCTTCATTTTGGTAGTGTAAGCATCTTCACACCCGGTGATGAGTGTGATGTATTAGTAGCAATGAATGCTGCGGCATTGAAAGCTAACATTCGATTTCTTAAAAAAGGTGGAACCATTATCGCCAATTCTGACGGATTCGACCATAAAAACTTACGTTTAGCGAACTACGCAGATGGTGCTAACCCCATTCTTGACGGTTCGTTAGAAGGCTTCCGTTTAGTAACTATAGATGTTACCAAAATGACTCGTGCTGCATTAGCGGAATCGGGATTAGGGATTAAAGAAATTGACCGTGCGAAAAACATGTTCGTATTAGGCTTCCTATATTGGATGTATAATCGCGATATGAGTGCGACGGAAAAGTTCCTTAAAGAAAAATTTGGGAAAAAACCAGATATTTATGATGCGAACTTAAAAGTACTTCGTTCCGGATATAACTTCGGTGAAACAAGCGAAACAGCGGCAACGCGTTATACCGTTAATCCGGCTCCTATGCCTGCAGGTGTTTACAGAAACATCATGGGTAATCAAGCAACAGCTATGGGATTAATAGCAGCATCGCAAAAATCGGGATTAGATATGTTCTTAGGATCGTATCCTATAACGCCTGCAACCGACATTTTACATGAACTTGCCAAATACAAAAACTTCGGAGTACGAACCTACCAAGCGGAAGACGAGATTGCAGCGATTTGTTCTGCTATCGGAGCCTCTTTCGGAGGTAAATTAGCGGTAACAACTTCATCGGGACCCGGAATCGCTTTAAAAACAGAAGCGATGGGACTTGCATTAATGCTAGAGTTACCGTTAGTAATTATAAACGTTCAACGTGGAGGGCCTTCTACAGGGCTACCTACTAAGACTGAACAAAGTGACTTATTCCAAGCTATTTACGGACGTAATGGAGAGGCGCCAATTCCTGTAATTGCGGCGAGATCGGCAGCTGATTGTTTTGAAACCGTATTTGAAGCATGTCGCTTAGCGTTAGAATTTATGACGCCAGTAATTTTCTTAAGCGACGGATATATAGCTAACGGATCAGAGCCTTGGAGATTCCCTAAAGCGGATCAATTAAAAGAAATCGAAGTTAACTTCACTACTGAAAATAACAACGACGGTAAATATCTTCCTTACAAACGCGACGAAAAACTTTCAAGACCTTGGGCTATTCCTGGAACGAAAGGGTTAGAGCACCGCATTGGAGGACTAGAGAAGCAGCACGAAACAGGAAACATCAGTTACGATCCTGAGAACCACGAATTCATGGTAAAGATGCGTGCAGCAAAGGTGGCTAAGATTGCTGACTTTGTTCCAAATCAAACATTTGACAATGGAGCTGAAAAAGGCAAATTACTCATCTTAGGATGGGGATCTACTTACGGCCCTATTAAAGGAGCAGTAATTGAAGCAAGAAAGAAAGGGTACGATGTAAGTCATGCTCAAATTCGTCACCTGTTCCCTTTCCCTAAAAACTTAGGAGGAATTATTAAGAACTTCGATCAGGTATTAATTCCTGAAATGAATTCAGGACAATTATTATCTATTATTCGCGACAAATTCTTAGTAGATGCTATCGGCTTAAACAAAATCAAAGGAATGCCGTTTGCAACAGGAGAGATCTTAAACAAAATCGAAGAACTTTTAAAATAAAACTACAGTTTAGCCTTTCAGATTTAGGTAAGGCATGAACGTTAATATAAACAAAAAGAATGGAGACAATTCAATCACCAGAATCACCAAAACTCACCAGCAAAGATCTGGTTACCGACCAGGAAGTAAGATGGTGCCCGGGTTGCGGAGATTATTCAATTCTTAAACAAGTTCAGACTGTAGTTCCCGAACTTGATATTCCCCGTGAAAATTTAGTATTCATCTCTGGTATCGGATGTTCATCACGTTTCCCTTATTATATGGAAACATATGGAATGCATTCGATTCATGGTCGTGCAACAGCTATTGCCAGTGGATTAAAAGGAGCTCGTCCCGATTTAAGTGTATGGATTATTTCAGGAGATGGTGACTCACTATCGATCGGAGGTAATCACTTCATCCACTTATTAAGAAGAAACTTCAATGTTAACCTACTAATGTTTAACAATGAAATTTACGGATTAACAAAAGGACAATATTCACCTACTTCAGAAGAAGGAAAAGTAACGAAATCTACACCAATGGGCTCGGTAGATCATCCATTCAACCCTATTGCATTAGCATTGGGTTCTGAAGGAAGTTTTATTGCACGTTCTATGGATCGTGATCCTGTTCACTTAAAAGATATGTTACGCAGAGCGAATGCACATATCGGAACTTCTTTTGTAGAAATTTATCAGAACTGTAACGTATTTAACGACGGAACATTCGAAATCTTCACTGAGAAATCGAATAAAAAAGAATCAACGATTTACGTTGAAAACGGAAAGCCTTTAGTATTCGGACAAAACGCCGACAAAGGAATTAAGCTTGACGGATTCACTCCTGTTATTGTTAATTTAACAGAAGGACATTCGGCAAACGACTTATGGATTCACGACGAAAAAGACTTGGTGAAAGCTGGAATTCTTTCACGATTCTTTGAGCGTCCGGCAGAAGGCAGCGGACATTTACCTCGTCCGTTCGGAGTTTTCTACGAAAACAACAGATCTTGCTACGAAGTAGGATTAAACCAACAAGTTGAAGAAGCTATTGCTAAAAAAGGCAAAGGCAATTTAGATGCCCTATTAAGCGGCAGAGAAACTTGGGAGATTAAGTAAGATTACTTGAGAATTATAAATCCTCAAATTAGCTAAGAAATTAGTTGATTTGAGGATTTTTTTTTGAGGATGGTTTTGGTTGAGGCATATTAATATGAGTATTTTTTCATTAACTTGTATGAAACTTCATTTTTATAATTACTTTTATATATGCAAATACCATAACCATGAAAAAAATAATTACTTTTTTATTGTTGTTTTTGTATTTAAACTTAGCACACGCTCAATCTACAATTACACTTACTCCTCAATTGTCATCAACAGCAATCCCAATAAAAGACTTTTTTGGATTAAACGGTCAAAACACCAATGATCCAGGTTTAGGTTTTGACAATCCTAGTGTTATAAATGCTCTTGACTTAACTCAAACCTCAACTTTACGATTGCCAGCTAATAATTTGGAATTGGCAACCTTAGTTTCTATCGCCATACAATGTCCATTCTCAGGTGGGCGCTCTGTTTATACTGCCAGAAATATTTTGTATGAATATCTGCCCGATCTTACTTATACTGATATGGATTTATGCACGGCTGAAGGATTAATGAGAAAGAATAATGATAAGAATAAAATAGCTGAATCATTAATTTTAATTTCTCCAAATCCAGCAAACAATTTTGCTAAAGTGATTTATTTGAATGATAATGATCCTATCGTTAAAATTGATGTTTTAGCAAATGATGGAAAGTTAATACTTCAACAAAATAACAGTTTGCCATTTTATGTTAATTCATTAAATAATGGATTGTATGTTGTAAAGTGTACTACAAGTAACGGCGCAATTTTAACCTCTAAACTAAACATAGCAAAATGAGAATAATAACTGTACTAATTATGGTTATTATTTCCCCTTTTATTAGTAATTGCCAAGGTAGAAATAATTTGTGGATGTTAGGATATTCGACCCCTCCCATTAATGGAAAAGTTAACATTGAGTTTTCTTCTGGAGCTCCCTATATTTATACTTCAAATAGAACTATAAATATTAATATTAATTTTGCGAATATTACTGATACTAATGGAAATTTACTTTTTTATACAAACGGAGCAGTAGTAGCAAATGCATTAGATACTGTAATGCCCAATGGAGATAGTTTAAGTCCTGCAACTTATACCTTTTCTGGTGCATGGCAGTACTATGGATTCCCTATTCCACAAGCATCACTTATAATTCCTG